>DASTGO010000322.1:0-4578 GCA_035719045.1 Kineosporiaceae bacterium
TCCGGACTGGCCCGGGTGCTGGAACTGCACCTGGTCGCCACAGCGGCGGACACCCTGATCCTCACCGCGCTGGCCAGCACGATCTTCTTCGCCGTGCCGACCCAGCAGGCCCGCGGGCGGGTCGCCACCTCCCTGGTGGTCACGATGGTCCCGTTCGTGGTGCTGGCGCCGCTGATCGGCCCGCTGCTGGACCGGTTCCGCCGGGGCCGCCGGTACGCCCTCGGCACCACGATGGTGGTGCGGGCCTTCCTGGCCTGGGTGATGGCCGGGGCGGTGGGCGGCACTGACTCCAGCCGGACGGCGTTCAGCCTGTACCCCGCGGCGTTCGGCTTCCTGGTCTGCCAGAAGGCGTACATCGTGACCCGGGCCGCCGCCCTCCCCCGGGTGCTGCCGCCCGCGGTCGGCCTGGTCGCGGCGAACTCCCGGATCTCGCTGGCCGGGGTGGCCGCGATGACCGTGGCGGCGCCGGTCGGGACCGGACTCAACGCCTGGCTCGGCCCCTCGGTGACGCTGCGGCTGGCCTTCGCCGTCTTCTGCGCCGGGACCGTACTGGCGCTGGCGCTGTCCCCCCGGGTGGACTCCAACGAGGGCGAGCTCCCGGCCCGGATCGGCTCCCCGGGCCCGTCCCGCAGCGCGTCCCGGCACGCCGTCGGCGCGCCCGTCGTGCTCGGGTTGCGGGCCAACGCCGCGACCCGGGCGTTCACCGGTTTCCTGACCCTGTTCCTGGCGTTCCGCCTGCGGCACCAGCCACTCGGCGGGCTCACGGACACCACCGCGGTCGCCCTGGTCATCGCCCTGGCGGCGATCGGCGGTGGCGTCGGCACCGCCCTCGGCGGGGTGCGGCGCCGGCTGCGACCCGAGGCCACCGTGGTCGCCGTGGTCGCCGGGATCACCCTGGCGGCGGGCTGGTCGGCGCTGGCCTACGGTCTGTGGCCGGTCCTGGCGATCGCCTTCCTGGCGGGGCTGGGGCAGTCGCTGGCGAAGCTCTGCCTGGACACCCTGATCCAGCGCGACGTCCCCGAACACGTCCGGACCTCGGCCTTCGCCCGCTCCGAGACGCTGCTGCAGCTGGCCTGGGTGGCCGGCGGAGGGCTCGGCCTGGTGCTGCCGCTGTCAGGTGCCTGGGGACTGGGCGTCGCCGCCATGGGAATGGCCGCCGCCACGGTGTTCACCGTGCTCGGGCTGTCGCGGCTGGACGACCACAGACCCGGCCCCGGTCACCCCGGGTCTGCCCGATCCGACCGACCCGGAGCGGACCGAGCCGGACCCGGCCCGCACCTGACCTGATCCGCGACACCTGACCTGATCCGCGACACCGGACCCGATCCGCGACGAACCGTCCGATCCGGTCCGGACCGGCGGCATCCCCGCAGGCGGCTCAGGCCTCCAGGTCGTCGGCGACCGCACGCAGCAGGGTGGCGACCTTGTGGGCGTTGGACTTGTCCGGGTACCGACCCCGGCGCAGCGCGTTGCCCACCCCGTCGAGCAGCTTGATCAGGTCCTCGACGATGACGGTCATGTCCTCGGCGGGCTTGCGGACCGCCTTGGCCACCGAGGGCAGCGGGTCCAGCACCCGGACCGAGAGCGCCTGCAGCCCGCGCTTGCCCTCGGCGATGCCGAACTCGACCCGTGCCCCCGGCTTGAGACTGGCCGTTCCCGCGGGCAGCGCGGAGGCATGCACGAACACCTCCCCACCCTCGTCGTTGGCCAGGAAGCCGAATCCCTTGTCGGCGTCGAACCACTTCACCTTGCCAGTCGGCACGTCCAACCCCTGCGTCGTCCTCGATGGGCCCGGCTGGCCGAGCGGCAGTCGTCGCGTCGGCCGCGGCCACGCGTGACCTGTCCGGGTATCAGGCTATCTGCTCAGGCAGCAGGTTTCATGACCGCTGCGACTGAGGGGGTATGTGCGCATTCAGCTACCGCAGCCCGGCGACGCAGTGACCGGCGGGGTCGAATCCGGCCAGCCAGTCCGGGAAGCCGCTCAGGTCCGCCAGCACGACATCGGCCCCGCAGGCGCTCAACTGCTGGGCGCTGTGCGGACCGGTCGCCACCGCCACCGAGACCGCACGGGCCGCCTTCGCCGCCTCGACATCCCCCGGATGGTCCCCGACGTAGACCTGCGCCCCCGCGGCGGCGAGCCGGACCCCCTTCTGCCCGGCGAACAGACCCCCGGCGATCTCGTCCACGGCATACCGCCCGCGGTCCAGGCCGACGTGTGCCAGCACATCACGCACGGCGGAGTCGACCTTGGTGGACACCACCAGCACCCGGCCACCCCGGGCGTGCACCGCATCCACCGCCTCGACCGCCCCGGGCAGCAGGGTGGTCACCGGGATCCCGTGCCGGGCGTAGAGCTGGCGGTACCGGGTGGCGACGTGGGCCCGGTCGACATCAGGGGCGAGGGCGTCCAGCGTGCGGTCCAGCGGGACGCCGTTGAAGGGCCACGCCTGCTCGGGAAGGATCTCGACACCCACCTCGGCCAGGGCCGCCTGCAGCGTCGCCCCGATCGCCACCCTGGACTCCACCAGGGTCTGGTCCAGGTCGAAGCCGACCACGGGACCGGACACCCGGCCCTCGGCCGACCCGACTCCCCCACGCATCGATACCACCCCCGTGACCCTACGGCAGGCCACCACCCGGTCGTTCCCGCATCCACAGGCCCTACCGGCCGCCCTCGCCCGGCGAGCCGGTCAAACGCCCGACGACCGGCACCGGCACCGGCACCGGCGGGCCAGGGTCAGGGACTCTGGACGGCGGGCAGGACCGCGGCGACCTCGTCCAGGACGGACTCCGGGGCGTCGTACACCGGGGCACCCGGCAGCGGCCAGTGGACCACCAGGTCGGTGAAGCCCAGTTCCGCCGCCCGGCCCGCCACGTCGGTGAACACCTCCGGGCTGACCAGAGCGAAGGTGGGAGCCGAGTCGACGGCCAGCAGCCGGTCCACCGTCAACGGGTCCCGCCCGGCCTCGTCGAGCACCTCGTCGAACCGCCGGGCCAGCCCAGCCACCCCGGACCACCAGGTCTCGTCGTCGACCCCGCCGTCCCGGCCCCGAGCACCAGCCGGCCGCCGCTGATGTCGTCGACGACGGCCAGTTCCCGG
Source organism: Kineosporiaceae bacterium (assembly GCA_035719045.1). GTDB lineage: Bacteria > Actinomycetota > Actinomycetes > Actinomycetales > Kineosporiaceae > DASTGO01. The sequence continues at coordinate 3,101 of DASTGO010000322.1, forward strand.
GCGAAGGGCACCGGGTGCCGGTAGTTCGGTGAGGCGACCCAGGTCCCGAGCCGGATCCGGGAGGTCTCCAGGGCGGCCGCTGTCAGCACGGGAACCGTTGCGCCCCAAGGAGTTCCGGCCAGCGGGTCCCAGGTCAGGGAGGGTCTGGTGCCGCAACGGATCCCCGCCGTGACGCCGCTCGACGACCGGCGTCACGGCGGGGAGGACCGGCCACGCCCAGGGCCTCCCGGCAGGTCGGTCCGCCCGCAGGTCGGTCCGCCCGCAGGTCAGGGGGCGGTGACGGCGTCCTCGGCCAGCTGCACGGTGGCCACCGGCGGCCGGTAGGGGCACGCAGGGTCCTCGCCCAGCGGGTCACCGGAGGTGGCGTAGGCGCGAGCCCGGGAACCCCCGCACAGGTCGCCGTACGGGCAGTGCCCGCAGCGGCCGGCGAACCTGGCCCCCCGGACCCCGACCAGCACCGGGTGGTTGCGGTACAGGTCGGCCAGGGCGTGGTCGCGGATGCTGCCGAGTTCCAGCGGCAGGAAGCCCGCCGGGTACACCTGCCCGTCGTGGGCGATGAACAGGATGCCCTTGCCGTCCCGGGTGGCGGCGGTGTGCGCACTCGGGATACCGCGCGGCGGTCCGAGCAGGGTCTCCAGCCGACCGGCCAGCCTGTGGTGCAGCTCGGTGTCCGGGGCGGGACCACCGGCCCGCCGCTGCGCCACCACCCGGCGGAAGAACGGCGCCTCGACCGTGCGCACCACGTACCCGTAGTGCGAGGCCTGCCAGAGCAGGTGGCAGACGTCCTCGTGCTCCTGCGGGGTCAGCGCCCCCTCGGCGACACCCCGGCCGACGTGGACGAGGAAGAACACCTCCCAGATGTGCACGCCGAGGTCGGCCATCAGCGCGGCGATGTCCGCCATCTCCTCGACGTTGGACCGCATCACCGTGGTGTTGATCTGGACGGTCACCCCGGCCGCGACCAGCTTGCGGATCGCCGTCAGGGTCTTGTCGAACAGGCCGTCGATCCCGCGGACGCCGTCGTGGGTGGCCGCCTGAGCGCCGTCCAGGCTGATCGAGACCGCCTTGACGCCGCTGGTCGCGATCTGGCCGATCGCCTCGTCGGTGAGCAGCGGGGTCACCGACGGGGACAGCGCGGTCGGGATCCCGAGGCTCTGGGCGTAGTCCACCAACTCCCACAGGTCGGGGCGGAGCAGGCAGTCACCGCCGGTGAGGACGAGGATCGGGTAGGGCCGGCCGAAACCCGCCACCTGGTCGATCAGCGCGCGGCCCTCGAGGGTGTCCAGCTCGCCGGGCATGGCCTGCAGGGTGGCCGAGGCCCGGCAGTGCCTGCAGGCCAGCCCGCAGGCACGGGTGGTCTCCCAGAAGACCAGCATCGGGCGCTTGGCGTAGTCGACCCGGGCGACCGGAACGGCCGGGTGCCCGGGGTGCAGCGCCTCGGTGACGGGGTGGCCGCCCGGGTGACCCGCGCCGCCGCG
>DASTGO010000323.1:0-12560 GCA_035719045.1 Kineosporiaceae bacterium
CGAAGCGCAACATGTCCATGGCGGGACGGTGGCCGGCAGCCCCGGCCGGCGCGCAGGCCGTCCCGGCCCCCGCAGCCTCCGGCGCCACCTGGCCCGGCGCCGTCTGGTCCCGGCTGGTCGGCTCGGCCATCAGAAGTACCCCTCCCGCTTGCGGTCCTCCATGGCGGCCTCGCTGAACCGGTCATCGCCCCGGGTGGCACCCCGTTCGGTCAGCCGGGTGGCCGCGACCTCGGCGATGATCGCCTCGACACTGTCCGCCTCACTACGCACCGCCGCCGTGAGACTGGCGTCCCCGACGGTCCGGTAGCGCACCCGTGCCCCGAACACCGGCTCACCCGGCCTGGGCACGCAGAACTCGTTGGCCGCGAACAACATCCCGCCCCGCTCGAACACCTCACGCTCGTGGGCGAAGTAGATCTCCGGCAGCGCGATGCCCTCCCGGGCCACGTACTGCCAGATGTCCAGCTCGGTCCAGTTCGACAGCGGGAACACCCGGATGCTCTCCCCGGGGTGGATCCGCCCGTTGTACAGGTTCCACAGCTCCGGCCGCTGGTTCTTCGGGTCCCACTGACCGAAGTCGTCCCGGAACGAGAACACCCGCTCCTTGGCCCGAGCCTTGTCCTCGTCCCGGCGGGCACCACCGAAGGCCGCGGTGAACCCGTGCTTCTCCAGCGCATCCAGCAGCACCGGGGTCTGGATCCGGTTGCGGGTACCGTCCGGCGGCTCGGTGACCAGGCCGCTCGCCAACGCCTCCGGGACCGAGGCCACGATCAGCTGCACCCCGAGCTCGGCCACCCGGCGGTCACGGAAGGCCAGCACCTCCGGGAAGTTGTGCCCGGTGTCCACATGCATCACCGGGAACGGGATCCGGGCCGGCCAGAACGCCTTCTGCGCCAACCGGAGCATCACGATCGAGTCCTTGCCGCCGGAGAACAGCAGCACCGGGCGCTCCAGCTCCGCGGCCACCTCCCGGAAGACGTGGATCGCCTCCGCCTCCAGCGCGTCGAGCTGGCTCAGCCGGTACTCCGCGGGCCCGGTCGGCACCGGCCGGGCGTCCAGCGACCAGGGCTCCAGCGAGCGCTCCTCCAGCGGGGTCAGCGGTCGGTAGGTCATCGGGCTGTCACCTCGGGGATGTGGTGCGCCGTCCAGGCCAGGATCGGCCCTGCCAGTTCGGGACGGCAGATGAGCAGGTCGGGCAGCCAGGGGTCCGGCCGGTTGTACTGCAGCGGGCTTGCGTCCAGGCGGCTGGCGTGCAGCCCGGCGGCCCGGGCGACGGCGACCGGCGCGGCACTGTCCCACTCGTACTGCCCGCCGGCGTGGACGTAGGCGTCCGCCAGTCCCAGCCACACCGCCGCCGCCTTCGCCCCCGCCGAACCCATCGGCAGCAGGCTCGCCCCCAGCTCGGTCGCCAGATCGGCCGCGAACGCCGGCGCCCGGCCCCGGCTGACCACCAGCCGCACGGACTCGCCGACGGAAACGGGCAGGAGGTCGGAAGCGGACAAGTCCGTCGTTCCCGATCCGCCCACCGCCTCCCCGGCAGCATCGGATCCCGGGACCGGGCCCGCCCCGGTGAGCAGACCGTCCGGCGGGCGGATCCCGCGCGGGGGGAGCACCGGAGCCGGACCGGTGGCGAAGCCGAGCCCGGCGGCGGGGAGGCTGACCGCCCCCGCCGCCAGTTCACCGTCCTGCCAGAGCGCGATGTGCACCGCCCAGTCCCGGCGGCCGGGTTCACCGAACTCACGGGTGCCGTCGAGCGGGTCGACGATCCACACCCGCCGGGCCCCCAGCCGCGCCGGGGAGTCCGGTGCCTCCTCGCTGAGCACCTCGTCGTCCGGCCGCAGCCGGCCCAACCGTGCGGCGATGACGGCCTGCGCGGCGGCGTCCCCGGCATCGCGCAGGGCCCGCCCGGTCAGCCCGGGCCTGGCCCGGACAGCGAGCAGGGCCTGGCCCACCTCGTCCGCGAGCTCGCGGGCGAGCGCGGCGTCGTCCGGGGTCGCGTTCATGCCGTCCTCTCGTGCCCGTTCGGCCGGGCCCTCGACAGGCGGCCATACTTAGGTAAGCCTCTCCGGGAAGATACATCACCTAATCGGTGAAGTTCCAACCCGGGCCCAAGGGCGACGGGAAACCGGGACGACAGGGGCCCGGGAGGCCTGGACGGTCAGTAGGCGCCGGCGCCCTGGATCACGGCCCGCAGGGTCCGCCAGAGGATGGCCAGGTCGAGCGCGAGGGTCCAGTTGTCGACGTAGCGCAGGTCCAGCCGCAGGGACTCCTCCCAGGACAGGTCGCTGCGGCCGCTGACCTGCCACAGCCCGGTCATCCCGGGGCGTACCCGCAACCGCCGGGTGGCGTCGTGGCTGTACCCGGCGACCTCCTCGGGCAGCGGCGGCCGCGGCCCGACCAGGGACATGTCCCCGCGGACGACGTTCCACAGCTGGGGCAGCTCGTCGAGGGAGAGCCGGCGGATCACCGACCCGACCCGGGTCACCCGGGGATCCTGCTTCATCTTGAACAGGACGCCGTTGCCGTCGTCACGGCTCAGCAGATCCTTCCGGAGGGCCTCGGCGTCCACCACCATCGACCGGTACTTGAGCATGGTGAACTCGCGCCCGTCGATGCCGATCCTGGTCTGCCGGAACAGCACCGGCCCGGGACTGGTCAGCTTGATCGCCAGCGCGATCACCGCCAGCACCGGCCAGGCCAGGGCGAGCAGCAGCAGCCCGACGAACCGGTCGAAGACACCCTTGGTGATCATCCGCCCGCCACTGATCGCGGGACGTTCCAGGTGCAGCAGGGACAGGCCGGCCACCGGGCGGATGGACAGCCGGGGACCGGCCACCTCGATGATCCCGGGCGAGACCACCAGTTCGACGTTGCGCTCCTCCAGTGCCCAGCCGAGGCGGCGCAGCGCATGACCGGACAGGTCGGGATGGGAGACGACGGCGACCACATGGGCCCGCAACTCGTCGACGGCCTCGAGGATCTGGTTCGGGTCCCCGACCACCGGGACCCCGTGCACATGGGACAGTTGCGGCCCGACCGGAGGCACGCAGGCCCCCACCGCGACCAGGCCGTGCTGCGGCTCGTGGTCCAGCTTCTCGATCACGGCGACCACGGCGTCCGCCCGGCCGACCACCAGCACCTTCTGCAGGCCCCGGCCGCGGACCCGGGCCCGGTAGATCCTGCCCCGGAGCATGTGCCGGAAGGCCAGGGCGAGCAGCACGGTGCCCGGAACGGTGACCAGGACATACGCCCGGGACAGTTCGGCACGGCCGACGTAGGAGCCGACGGCCAGCACGGTGAACAGGACCAGACTGGCCGCGGCGGTCCGGCGGTACTCGTCGGGACCGGTGCCGAGGTAGCGGAACTCGTAACCGCGCTGCAGTGCCACCACGACCAGCCAGATCGCCGGGACCGCCGCGGTCAGCAGGACATAGCCGCCACTGACCTCGAACCCGAACCGGAAGACCAGCCCGATGGCCGCCGCCAGGGCCGCGGCGATCGCGTCGAAGGTGATCGCCTGCCGCCGGTACTGCTCCAGGAAGACCTTCGGGTCCTCATCGCTGACGTCCGGTCGGGGCAGCCGCGTGATCGCCGGAGGTGTGGTGATCGGCAGGGCCTGCCCGGCCTCGGGCATCGTCCCGGTAAGCAGCCGCCTCGCCTCAGCAGCGTCGGTCGACAAGGTGCCCCCTGACACGACAGGCGTGGGCCGCGCCCCCGCGCGCCGTACCCCGGCTCCCTTCCTCCTGAGGAGCCGGGTCCGACTATAGGCAGGTGATCTCGAGGGGGGAGGGAGATTGGTCGAAGACCACAGGGGTGATTGACGCTCGGTAGCCAAAGCTAGGCAGTACGTGAGAAATTCTCATCCTCTTCCGGCACGGATGCCGGATACGACCGCTCCCACCTGGCCCCGGACGGACGCGCTCCGAGACGACTCAGGGACGGGACCGCGTGTTCGTGACGTTCTGTGCCCGCTCCCAGCCCGCGCTGAGGACGTCCCGGACGGCGTCAGCCGCCTCGACGATCATCAGCTGGACCTCCGCCCTGGCCCCGGCGGGGAAGTCCCGCAGCACGAAGTCGGCGGGATCCATCCGGCCCGGCGGGCGGCCGATCCCCACCCGGACCCGGCAGTAGTCACGGGTGCCCAGGGACTTGCTGATCGAGCGCAGCCCGTTGTGCCCGCCCTCGCCGCCGTCCCGCTTCAGCCGGACCTCACCCTCCGCCAGGTCCAGTTCGTCGTGCACGACCAGCAGCCGGTGCGGGGGGACCTTGAAGAAGCGGACCAGGCCCGCGACCTGCCCGCCGGACTCGTTCATGTACGACGTGGGCTTGGCCAGGACGACCGCCGGGCCGGGCCGACCGGCCACGGGAGACAGCCGGGCCTGCGCCACCAGGGCGCCGCTGCGGTGGGAGGAAAACCTCTCCCGCAGCCCGGCGGCCAGCTCGTCGGCCACCATCGCTCCGACGTTGTGGCGGTTCCCGGCGTACTTCGCGCCCGGATTGCCCAGGCCGACGACCAGCCAGGGACCGTCCTCGACCGGCTGTCCGTCCGTCACGCCGCCACCTGCACTTCCCGTTCCCGGACCGGCCCGCCGCGGATCACCCCGGACGGCGCACCGCCGGCCGACGGATCACCCGTCGGCCGGCGGCCGGTCAGACTCCTGCTCGTCACCGGACCCCTCGGGGGAGTCCGGGACGGACGGCGATCAGGCCTACTCGGCCTGCTCGGCCTCGGCGGGCGCCTCGAGGCTCACCGCGGAGGAGGACACGTGGACGACCAGCAGCTCGGCGTCGCCCGCCAGCGTCGCACCCTCCGGCAGCGGGATCTCGCCCGCGTGCACCTGGGTGCCCGCCTCGGCACCGGCCAGGTCGTACTCGATCGCGGCCGGGATGCGGGTGGCCTCGACCTCGACGGACAGGGTGGTCACCTCCGTGGTGACCAGGGTGCCGGGGCCGGCCTCGCCGACCAGGTGCAGCGGGATCTCGACGGTCACCTTCTCGCCCCGGCGCACGACCAGCAGGTCGATGTGCTCGATCTCGCCGCGGATCGCGTTGCGCTGCACGTCCTTCGGCAGGGCCAGGGTGGTCTTGCCCTCGAGCTGCAGCTCGAGCAGGGTGTTGGAGTGCTTGAGCGCAAGCATCGTGGCGTGCCCGGGCAGCGCCACGTGCACCGGGTTCGTGCCGTGGCCGTAGAGCACGGCGGGCACCTTGTGGGCGCGGCGCAGGCGGCGGGCGGCCCCCTTGCCGAACTCCGTACGCGACTCTGCGGTGAGCTTGACCTCGGACACTGTTTCTCCTCGTCACACGGCGCGCCAGCGCCGTTCACATCGTCATCGCCGGCGCGCGAGGGCGCCGGCGGTGTTGCCGGTGTCGGTGTCCTGAGACGCGGCGCGCCCCGGTGTCAGGGGGAGGCGGATGCCGCCTCCGGTCGCCGGGCGGTGGGACAGGCCCGCCGCACGGCATGAGGCGCACGGGACGCCTCGGAGCTTCGGTGCGCCACGACCCGGACCTGGCAGGCAGTCCCGTGATCCGGGCACGCCGCGCCGCAGGAGGCGCACCGCGTCGATCACGGCCCTGCTCGCACAGCGGCCCTCGCCGAGGCAACCGCACCATGCTAGCGGGAGGGTGGCTGCAGGTTGAAATCGGGCACTGTGCCACGCGATCCGTGCCGCGACAACACCTTCAGGTGACGGCGTGTCGGGCGGAACCCGCCGCACGCCGTCACCCGGACGGGCCAGGGGACGGTCAGCTGTGGCCGTCGAACAGGCTGGTCACCGAGCCGTCGTCGAACACCTCGCGGATGGCCCGGGCGATCAACGGGGCGATCGACAGCACGGTCAGCTGGGGGAACCGCCGGTCCTCGGGGATCGGCAGGGTGTTGGTGACGATGAGCTCGCTGATCGGGCTGTTCTTCAGCCGGTCCACGGCCGGGCCGGACAGCACCGCGTGGGTGGCGGCGGCGATCACCTCGGCGGCGCCGTTCTCCTTCAACGCCTCCGCGGCCTGGACGATCGTCCCCGCGGTGTCGATGAGGTCGTCGACCAGCACGCAGGTGCGCCCACGCACGTCACCGACCAGCTCGTGCACCTGGACCTCGTTCGGCACGCTCGGGTCGCGCCGCTTGTGGATGATCGCCAGCGGGGCCCCGAGCCGGTCCGACCACAGGTCCGCCACCCGCACCCGGCCGGCGTCCGGGCTGACCACGGTGAGCCGGGACCGGTCGACCCGCTTGCGGACGTGGTCGGCCAGCAGCGGCAGCGCCCACAGGTGATCCACCGGGCCGTTGAAGTAGCCCTGGATCTGGGCGGCGTGCAGGTCGACCGAGATCAGCCGCTGGGCGCCCGCGGTCTGGAACAGGTCGGCCACCAGCCGGGCGGAGATCGGCTCGCGGCCCTTGTGCTTCTTGTCCTGGCGGGCGTAGCCGTAGAACGGCGCGATCACCGTGACCCGCTTGGCCGAGGCCCGCTTCAGGGCGTCGACCATGAGCAGGTGCTCCATCAGCCACTTGTTGATCGGGGCGCAGTGGCTCTGGATGGCGAAGACGTGCGCCCCGCGGACGCTCTCGCCGAACCGGACGTAGATCTCGCCGCTGGCGAAGTCGTAGGCCTTCATCGGCACCACCTCGACGCCCAGCTCCTTGGCGACCTCCTCGGCCAGCTCCGGATGGGCCCGCCCGGTGGCGAGGACCAGCCGCTTCTCGCTGGTGGTGGTGATCCCGGTCGTCGTCACTGCGGTGTTCCTTCGGTCGGGCCGTCGTCGGCTGCTGGTGGGGTGGACTGAGCGAGGGCGGAATCGGCGGCGGCAGCGGCGGGGGATCCCGCCCGGCGCCGCTGCACCCAACCCTCCACGTTGCGCTGCCGGCCGCGCGCCACCGCCATCGCCCCGGGCGGGACGTCCTCGGTGATCACCGAGCCGGCGGCGGTGTAGGCACCGTCCCCGATCGTCACGGGGGCGACCAGCATGGTGTCACTGCCGATCCGGACCTGGTCGCCGACCGTGGTGTGGTGCTTGTGCACGCCGTCGTAGTTGACGAAGACGGTCGCGGCCCCGATGTTCGCGCCCGAGCCGATCGTGGCGTCGCCGACGTAGCTGAGGTGCGGCACCTTCGAGCCGGTGCCGATGACGGCGTTCTTGGTCTCCACGAAGGCACCGATCTTGCCCCTGGCACCGAGGTCGGTGCCCGGCCGCAGGAAGCTGAACGGGCCGACCGTCGCGCCGGGCCGGATCCGGGCCCCGCTGCCGTGGCTGCGCACCACGCTCGCACCACCCTCGACCAGGCAGTCGGTGAGGGTGGTGTCCGGGCCGACCGTCGCGCCGGGGTCGACCTGGGTCTGGCCGTGCAGCTGGACGCCGGGCAGCAGCGTGACGTCCGGTGCGAGCCGGACCTGGACGTCCACCCAGGTGGTCGCGGGGTCGATCACCGTGACCCCGGCCCGCATCCAGGCGTCGAGGACCCGCCGGTTGAGCTCGCGGCCGAGTGCGGCCAGCTGCACCCGGTCGTTGACCCCCTCGACCTCCCAGAGGTCCTCGGTACCGACCGAGGTGACCGCGAGCCCGGCCTCCACGGCCAGCCGCAGCACCTCCGTCAGGTACTTCTCCCCCTGGGCGTTGTCCGTGCCGACCCGCCCCAGGGCCTCGGCCAGGAAGGTCGCGTCGAAGGCGTAGATCCCCGAGTTCATCTCGCGGATCGCCCGCTGTTGCGGGGTGGCGTCCTTGTGCTCGACGATGCCGACGATCTCGCCGTCCTCACCGCGCAGCACCCGGCCGTACCCGGTCGGGTCCGGAACCTCGGCCGTGAGCACGGTGACCGCGCTGCCGGTCTCGACGTGTGCGGCGACCAGCGCGTCGAGGGTCTGCGGGGTGAGCAGCGGGACGTCGCCGTAGGTCACCACGACCGTGCCGGACAGTTCCGGCGCGAGCATCGCCAGCCCGCACTCCACGGCCCGGCCGGTGCCCTTGATCTCGTCCTGGTCCGCGATCAGCGCCTTGGGATCCACCTCGGCGACATGTGCGGCGACCGCGTCACGCTCGTGGCGGATCACCACCACCAGGGAGTCCGGGTCGAGGCTGCGGGCGGCGGCCAGCGCGTGGCCGAGCAGGGAACGGCCCCCGATGGCGTGCAACACCTTGGGGGTCGCCGACTTCATCCGGGTGCCCTCGCCCGCCGCGAGGACGATGACGGCGGCGGGGTGATGGGTCGACACGCGAGAGCCTCCACACCTCGAGGTCGCTACTTCGCGATCCTACCCGCCGGACGTTCCGGACCGGCCGGGCCAGGTTCGCCGGGACGATTTCCGGACCTGGCTCCGCCCCCCTGATTCGAACAGGGACCTCAAGGCTCCAAAGGCCTGTGTGCTGCCGTTACACCAGGGCGGACCGGACCGGACCGGCACCGGGACGTCGTCCCGCAGCGCCGGCCCGGCCAGCGTAGAGGGCGGCGGCTCGATCGGTCGCATCGCCCCACCTCCGGCCCCCGATACCCACCGGCGGAACGGCCCGTCGATACCCACCGGCAGAGCGGCCCGGCTCCGGCATTGCGGTGCGACTGCGACAAACGGAGGAAAAGGGAGGATCCGCTCGCATTGTTACGCGGCCGTAGCTTACGGTTGCGTAACCACGTCCACCACAGGAAGGCCGACCGGATGACTCCCTCCCCCGGCACCGCACCCCCGCGCACCGCATCCCCGAGCACCGTGCCCCCGAGCACCGCATCCCCCGGCACCGTGCCCGAGGGCACGTCCACGGGCCTCGTGCCCGACCGCCCCGCCGCGACCGGCGGACTGCCGCACCTGGACCCCCGGCCGCAGGGCACCGGGGAGCGGGTCCTGCTCGGCCTGTTCATCGGGGTGCCCTTCGCGGCCCTGCTCGCGGCCGTGCCGGTGGCCTGGGGGCGGGGCCTGGGCTGGCGGGACCTGGCCATCGCCGGGGTGATGTACGTGATCTCCGGGCTGGGGATCACGGTCGGCTTCCACCGCTACTTCACGCACGGGTCGTTCAAGGCGTCCCGGCCGCTGAGGATCGCGCTCGCGGTGGCCGGCTCGCTGGCCGTCGAGGGTCCCGTGGTGCGCTGGGTGGCCGACCACCGCCGCCACCACGCCTTCAGCGACCGGGACGGCGACCCGCACTCCCCCTGGCGCTACGGGGAGTCGGCCGGCGCCCTGGCCAGGGGCCTGCTGCACGCCCACGTCGGCTGGTTGTTCGACGCCGGGCAGGCCAATCCCCGCCGCTACACCCCGGACCTGCTCGCCGACCGGGACGTGGCGGCGGTCGCGCGGGCGTTCCCGCTGCTGGTCGCCACCTCGATGCTGCTGCCCGCGGCGGCCGGCGGGCTGCTGTCGTGGTCCTGGCAGGGAGCGCTCACCGCGTTCTTCTGGGCGTCACTGGTCCGGGTCTGCCTGCTGCACCACGTGACCTGGTCGATCAACTCGATCTGCCACACCCTCGGGCGGCAGCCGTTCCGCAGCCGGGACCGGTCCGGGAACGTCTGGTGGCTGGCGGTGGCCTCGTTCGGGGAGTCCTGGCACAACCTGCACCACGCCGACCCGACCTGTGCCCGGCACGGGGTGCTGCCCGGCCAGGTGGACATCAGCGCCCGGGTGATCCAGGGCTTCGAGCGGCTCGGCTGGGCCACCGACGTGCGCTGGCCGACCCCGGCCCGGCTGCAGGCCCGCCGGGTGGACGGGGGCGGCTGATCAGGGTCGCCTCCCGGCGGGTCACGGGCGCCGGAGACCGACCGGGCATGATGGGGCGATGAGCACCTCCCGGCAGGCCCTGGACCACGGCGGCGGCCGCCCCGCGCGACAGGGCCACCGGGCCCGGATGACCGGCAAGCAGCGCCGGGAGCAACTGCTCGACGTCGGGAGGCGGCTGTTCGCGGAGAAGGGGTTCGAGGGAACCAGCGTCGAGGAGATCGCCGCCACCGCCCAGGTCTCCAAGCCGGTGGTCTACGAGCACTTCGGCGGCAAGGAGGGCCTGTACGCCGTCGTCGTCGACCGGGAGATCCACAAGCTGCTGCAGGCGATCACCGGGGCGCTGTCCACCGACGACCACCCCCGGATCCTGCTGGAACAGGCCGCGCTGGCCCTGCTCGACTACATCGAGACCTCCACCGACGGGTTCCGGATCCTGGTCCGCGACTCCCCCGTCGCCCAGTCCACCGGCACCTTCGCCAGCTTGATCAGCGATGTGGCCAGCCAGGTCGAACACCTGCTGGTGGCCCAGTTCCGGGCGCGCAACCTGGACCCCAAGACCGCGCCGCTGTACTCGCAGATGCTGGTCGGGATGGTCGCGCTCACCGGACAGCACTGGCTGGACTCGCGCAAGCCGAAGAAGGCCGACGTCGCCGCCCACCTGGTCAACCTGGCCTGGAACGGCCTGTCCGGGATGGAGAAGCGGCCGGCGTTGCGCGGTCCCGCCACACTGCGGGTGGGCGAGCTGTGACCGGTCCGGACCAGGCCGGCGCCGACGAGGTCGACCGGATCGTGGCCGCCTGGCGGCGGGTCCGCCCGGACCTCGACGTGGCTCCGCTGGAGGTGCTGTCCCGGGTGAGCCGGCTGGCCCGGCACCTGGACCGCTACCGGGCCGCCGCCTTCGCCGGCAGCGGGCTGGAGCCGTGGGAGTTCGACGTGCTCGCCGCGCTGCGCCGGGCCGGGGACCCCTACCAGCTCTCCCCCGGCCAGCTGATGACCCAGACCATGGTGACCAGCGGGACCATGACCAACCGGATCGACCGGCTGGCCGCCCGCGACCTGGTGCAGCGGCTGCCCGACCCCGACGACGGGCGCGGGGTGATCGTCCGGCTCACCCCGGACGGCGCCCGGATGGTCGACGCCGCCCTGGAGAGCCTGCTGAACCGTGAGCAGGACCTGCTCGCCGTCCTCACCGGCGGGCAGCGAACGGACCTGGCCGGTCTGCTGCGCCGCCTGGTTGCCCCCTTCGACGCCGGCTGACGGCTCCCGGCCCTCGACGGCCCGCCCGTCAGCCGAGCAGTTCGGGCGGTCAGCCGAGCAGTTCGGGCAGTCAGCCGAGCAGTTCGGGCGGGGCCGGGGCGGGCAGGGTGAACCGGAAGGTGGCTCCTGCGCCCGGCACCGCCTCGGCCCAGACCCGCCCGCCGTGCCGGGTGATGATCTCCTTGACGACGGCCAGGCCGAGCCCCGTCCCCTCCGGGTGGGCCACCGTGTGCAGCCGGATGAAGGCACCGAACAGGTGGTCGGCGTCGCCGGGATCGAAGCCGACCCCGTTGTCTCGGACGTGGTAGACGGTCTCCCCGGTGTCGCTGGTGGAGGCGCCGACCTCGACCAGGGCGTCCGGCCGGTCCGCGCAGTACTTCATGGCATTCGCCAGCAGCGCGGTCAGCGCCCGGGTCAGCAGTCCGGGATCGCCGTGGCCGGTGGGCAGCGGGTCGATCTGCAGCTGCACCCGCAGGCCGGCGGCCCCGGCGGGCAGGCCGCCGCGGATCTCGGTCCAGGCCTGCTCGACCAGCGGGCGCAGGTCGACCGGCCGCGCGTGCAACGGCAGGTGCTGGGCCTCGGAGTAGGCGAGCGTCCCGGTGATGAGCCGGTCCATCCGGGCGGCCGCGGTCCGGATCCGGTCCAGCATCGCCTGCTGGGGTTCGGCCAGGATCCCCACGGTGTCGGCGGCGAGCAGGTCGGCGAAGGACGCGATCGAGGCCAGCGGGGCCCGCAGGTCGTGGGTCACCCAGCGGGAGAAACCACGCAGGTCGGCCAGCGCCGCCTGCAGTTCGGTACTGCGTTCGGCGAGCGCCAGGTTCATCCGCTCCACGGCCTGGGTCGCCCGCTTGCGCTCCGACGGCTCGATCAGGGTCCAGTCCTCGTCCCGGACCAGGCCGTACCGGTGCCGCATGAGCACGTCGATCAGGTGGGCGGCATCGCACTTGTCCAGCGAGTACGTGCACAGGCCGAGGATGGGACGCCCGGTCATCACCTGGTTCAGGCCCTGCTCGTAGGCCATGAACGCGTCCCAGTCACGGTCCTCCAGCCAGGCCATGTTCCCGGTGACCCGCATCCCCGCGTAGCCGCGGTCGACGAAGGCCTGCACCCGGGGCACGACGGTGGACAGCACGCGGTCCTTCTCGAAGGCGCCGCTGCTGGTGTACCAGCCGTCGGTCGACATGATCATCAGCTGGCCCCGGTCGACCCGCTGCTCGAAGTCGTCGAGCTCCCGGCTCATCGCCTCCGCGGCCTGTTCGGCGTTGAGCGGGTCGCAGGCCCGCCAGATGCAGGCCTCGTTGTTCTCCAGCCCGGCCCGGACGTACGGGACCAGGGTGTCCAGCAGGTCCTGCTGGCTGCGGAAGAACTCGCAGATGTGCGTCCCCCACGGGGCGGTCCCGATGGCCGGGATGGACAGGTCCCGGCCGAGCCCGTCATCGGCCGGCGGACCGGCGTCCGGGTGGGACCGCGGGGGCCGGGCCTGCGCGGGGATGCGGACCGGCCCGGATCCGGCCGGACCCGCGGGAACGGTGCCGGCGGCGGGTGCGTCGCCGGGTGCCGGGTGCCGGGTGACCATGACCGACCTCCGTCCTGACGGGACGGTCCGTCGGGGGG
>DASTGO010000324.1:0-14040 GCA_035719045.1 Kineosporiaceae bacterium
AGCTCCAGCTGGCCCATTCCCGGATCCTGCAGCAGGAGAAGATGGCCTCGATCGGTCAGCTGGCGACAGGGATCGCCCATGAGATCAACACCCCGACCCAGTACCTCAGCGACAACCTCGGGTTCCTCGAGCACTGCTTCCCGGACCTGATCCGGACCGCCGGCGGCCCTGCGTCTCAGGGCGGGACCGCCCTGGCCGCGGCGGCCCGGCGCAACGCCGACCTGGACTTCCTGGTCGAGGAGGTCCCCCGCGCGCTGGCGGAGTGCCGGACCGGGGTGCAGCGGATCGCCGGCATCGTCAAGGCGATGAAGGACTTCGCCCACCGGGGCAGCGACCAGGCGGAACCGGCGGACCTGCAGCAGCTGATCCACAACGCCGTGGAGATGTCGCGCAACGAGTGGAAACTGCTGGCGCGGCTGGACGTCCGGGTCGACCGCGAGGCGGCTACCCTGACCTGCCACCGGGACCGGCTCGGCCAGGTCCTGCTGAACCTGCTCGTCAATGCCGCCCACGCCCTCGGGGAGGCCCGTCGGGACCCCGAGACCGGGCTGATCGTGGTGTCCGCCCGCCGTGACGGGGAGTGGGTGGAGATCAAGGTGCATGACAACGGATGCGGTATCCCGCCCGAGATCCGGCCGCGGATCTTCGAGCCGTTCTTCACCACCAAGCCGGTGGGCCGCGGGACGGGCCAGGGCCTGGCGATCGTCTACGACATCGTGGTGAACGCCCACCAGGGCCAGATCCACGTGGACTCCGAGGTCGGCTCCGGCACGACCTTCACCCTGAGACTGCCGGCCGAGGGGCCCGCAGGTTCCCTGCGGGAGGAGGGGCCGGGACGGTCCGCCGGCGGGGCGGGGGCGCAGGACGGCCCGCTGTTCACCGGTCCGGGGCGCCCGGTGGCCGGCTCATGACCGCCGGGCCCGCCGGGGCGGCGGGGGGTACGCCCAGCCGGGTGATCCGCCGGCCAGGTGATCCCTGTGCCGGTCCCGGGACCTCGACCCGCCCCGCGGCCATGATGACGGTGTGACCACGGTCGGGCGGGTCTCGCCGGTGGAGGTGTTGCGGGCGCAGCGGAAGGAGGCGCCCTTCCGCAAGCTGCCCGAAGGCCCACCGATGCTCACGAACGTCACCTTCACGCAGCAGGATCTGCACGCCCACCAACCGCAGCCGGTGCAGGTGCCACCGCCTGCGCCGATCTCGATCGCCGAGCAGATCGACCTGACGATCCCGATGCGCAACAGCACGGTGTTGATCGCGATGGAGATGACCCTGTCCATCCCGCCGCCGGGAGTGACCTATCCGGCCGTCATCGCGGCCCAGGTGCGCGCCTACACCGGGCACGTCTAGACACGTCGAGGGCCTGTGTCGGTCGAGGGCCTGTGTCAGGAGTGCCGGCGCCAGCCGTCCCAGTCGTTCCCGACGGCATGGTGCATCCGGCGGACGGCGCCGTCGAGCCAGGCGCGGGTGGTCCCGTCGGCGAGCCCGGCGAGCACGGCGGGATCGCCGCCGGTGCGCAGGTGCACCGAGGCGGTCTCCGCGCCCATCCGGCGGACGAGTTCCTCGGCGTCGGCCAACTGCCGTAGCCGGGACAGCTCGATCCGGTCGCACCACGGGGCGAGCCGTCGCAGTACCCAGCCGCCGTCGACCACATGCTGGGGGTCCCGGGACCCGCCCGCGGCCGCGAGGATCAGCGGTCCGGACAACGGCGCCGACTCCGGGGACGGTCCGTCACCGGGATCCGGGGCAGGACCCGGCCCGGGCCACCGGGAGGCGGGAGGTGGCAGCGCCTTCGCCTCCCGTGCCACCGGCGCCCCGCCCACCTCGGCCACGGCGACGATCCGCAGCCGGTCCCGGCTGCCCATCCCGGCCGTGCGGGACAGGTACCGTACGGGGCCGGCGTCGGCGGGGAACAGCGGCACCAGGCGGGCCACCGCGGCCGGGTCCGGTGCCGCGGCGACGGGATGCGCCAGCAGCCGGGTCCACCACGCCGCCGGATCCGGGGACGGCAGCAGGGACGACAGTGCCGGGGGATCGGGCCGGTCCAGCACGGTGGGCGGCCCGGCCCGGTGCAGGCCCTCGAGGTACCCGTCGAGCACCAACGCCAGCACGTCGCCGCGGGCCAGGGCGAGCCGCCGATGGGTCCGCGCCAGCAGGACGCTGACCGCCAGCCGGAGCAGGTCGACGACGGCGGGCAGCCGATCGGCCTCGTCGAGGTCGTTGATGCCCCAGACGGTGCGGCCCTCGCCGTCCCGCCAGGTGCCGAAGTTCTCCACGTGCAGGTCCCCGACCGCGTGGACGACGGGTCCGGGTGGGGGGTCGGGCAGCTCCCGCAGCCGGTGCAGCCACAGCGGATAGGTGCCCCGGAAGAAGCCGAAGGGGTCCTCGGACAGCAGCCTGTGCTTGTCGGTGCGGGCCTGCGGGACGGTCGGGACCAGCCCGTCGACCCAGGCCTCGTACGCCTGCAAGAGGGTGACCGGGTCGCGGGCCTCCCGGCCGGGGTCGTCGCCATGGTGCGGCACAACGGCACGGTAGCGGCCCGGATCCGCCCGCCACGGGTGGCGCGGCGGGCGATTTCCCGAGGGCGGGCCGGACTTGCGGTCCGGCGGGGTCTCCACCGCCCGTCCGGCGGGGTCCGCCACTGCCGGCGGGACCTTGGCCCCTTGCTGCCAGATGCTGATCGCGCAGCAGCTCCAAGATCCTTCCGCCTGGCGGAAGCCGCCTTCTCGGGGTGGTCGGTCACGGGTGACATTCGGCGTGACGTACGACACCTCACCGCCGAGGGACGCCGGTCCACCCCAGGACCCCTTCGGCCGTGGGCCCAGCGGGAAGGGCAGGTGAGCGGGATGACCGAGGCGACCGGGACGACGGACGGTGCCGGGACGACGGACGGTGCCGGGACGACGGATGGTGCCGGGACGGCCGGGGAGACGGCGGTGGCCGGGACGGCAGGCACTGCCGCGGCGCCGGGTCCGGTCCGCCGGGCCAGGGTGATCGCCTGCGCCACGGTGATCGAGGAGCTGCGCCCCCTGCTGCCCCCGCAGATCGATCCCGTGGTCCTCGACTTCGGGCTGCACACCCGCCCGGCCGCCCTGCGCGCCGCCCTGCAGGAGGCGGTCGACGCCGCGACCGACGTCGACGTCGTGCTGCTCGGCTACGGGATGTGCTCCCGGGCCGTGATCGGGGTACGGGCCGGGAGCGCCACGCTGGTGATGCCCCGGGTGCACGACTGCATCGCGATCTTCCTCGGCTCGCACGGTGCGTACACCGACCAGGTCCGGCGCGAGCCCGGCACCTACTACCTGACGAAGGGCTGGATCGCCGTCGGGGACAGCCCGTTCGAGCAGGTCCGGCGGCTGTCCCAGCGGCACGGCGAGGCCCGGGCGCGGCGGATGGTCGGGCTCATGCTGCGGCACTACACCCGGCTGGCGTTCATCCGGACCGGTTCCTACCGCGAGGAGGAGTTCGCCGACTACGCCCGCCGCGCCGCCGAGGAGTTCGGGCTGCGGTTCGAGGAGATCGACGGCGCGCCGGACCTGATCCGCAAGCTCGTCGACGGTCCCTGGGACGACGAGGTGGTGGTGGTCCGGCCGGGTGAGGTGGTCACCGCGCAGATGTTCGCCCAGCCCGTCCCGGCCCAGACCCGCAGGCCCGCGTGAGCGCGGAAACCGTTGCGCCGGAAGGCGCCGAGCCCCGGAGCTGCCGGGTCGACCTGCAGCCGGTCGGCAAGCGGGCCGAGGTGCCGGCCGGGTCCACGGTGATGGACGCCGCGCGCCGGGCCGGGGTCGGGATCACCTCCGTCTGCGGCGGCCAGGGAACCTGCGGGCGCTGCCGGGTCGTGGTCACCGCCGGGCCGCTCGGGGAGCCGGTGGACGCCGACCTGCGCGCCTTCACCCGGGTCGAGCTGGACGCCGGGCACCGGCTGGCCTGCCGCACCCCCGTCACCGCCGACCTGACCGTCGCCCTGCCCCGGGCCAGCCTGCTGGGGGATCAGCGGCTGCAGCTGGGCGCCGGCGGGACCGGGGAGGGGGAGGCCGCGCCCGCGCCCGCGATCCGCGTGCTGCGAGCCCTGATGGACCCGCCGTCCCTGACCGACCAGCGCGGGGACCTGGACCGGCTCGGCGCGGCCCTGCGCACGGCGCACGGCGTGCACGCGGTGCAGGCGGGCCCGGCCGTGATCGGGCAGCTGTCCCGGACCGCGCGCGACTGCGGGTGGGATGTGGTGGCGCTGCTGCACGGTCGGGAACTGGTCGGGGTGCTGGAGCCCGGGCGCACCGTGGCGGGGATGGCCGTCGACCTCGGGACCACCAAGGTCGCCGGCTACCTCATCGACCTGACGACGGGTGCGGAGCTGGCCGCCGGCGGGGTGGCCAACCCGCAGATCCCCTACGGGGAGGACGTGGTCAGCCGGCTCGCCCATGCCGGGCGGGCCCAGGACGGCGCGCAGGTGCTGGCCGAGGCGGTCCGCCGTGGCCTGGACGAGCTCGCCGGGGAGCTGGCCGGGCAGGCCGGGCTGGCGCGGGAGCAGATCGCCGAGGTGGTCGTGGTGGCCAACACCGCCATGCACCACCTGCTGTTCGGCCTGCCCACCCGGCAGCTGGCCGCCTCCCCGTTCGTGGCGGCCACCTCGGCGGCGCTGCAGTTGCGCGCGCAGGAGCTGGGCATCCGGATCGCCCCGGGCGGGCTGGTGCACAGTCCACCGATCGTCGGCGGCTTCGTCGGGGCCGACGCCGTCGCGATGGTGCTGGCCTGCGAGCTGGACGAGTCCGCCGGGGTCGCCCTCGGGGTCGACATCGGCACCAACACCGAGATCGTGCTGCGGCACCCCCGCCGTGCGGGGCTGACCGCCACCTCCTGCGCCTCCGGCCCGGCCTTCGAGGGGGCGCACATCCGGGACGGGATGCGGGCGGCGGACGGCGCGATCGAGGCGGTCCGGATCGGCCCCGACGGCCGGGTGGCGCTCACCGTGATCGGCGGCGGCGCCCCGGTCGGGATCTGCGGCTCGGGCATCGTCGACGCGATCGCCGAGCTGCGCCGGGTCGGGGCGCTGAACGGGCGGGGGCGCTTCGTCCCCGACAGGCCCGGGGTCGGCATCGGGCGGGACGGGCTGCAGTTCGTGCTGGCGGCGGCCGAGGGGAGCGCGACCGGCCAGGACATCGCCGTGACCCAGGCGGACGTCAACGAGATCCAGCTCGCCAAGGGTGCGGTGCAGGCGGCGATCACGGCACTGCTGGACGCCACCGGCACCGATCCGGCCGAGGTGGACGAGATGCTCATCGCCGGAGCCTTCGGCTCCTACCTGAACCTGGACAGCGCGCTCGACGTGGGCCTGCTGCCGCGCCTGCCGAACGCCGTCTACCGGCAGGTCGGCAATGCCGCGGGTGCCGGTGCCCGGGCGGTGCTGCGCTCGACCGTCCAGCGGGCCCGGGCCCGGCGGATCGCGGTGGACACCGGCTACCTGGAACTCACCACGCTGCCGGGGTTCCAGGCGCGGTTCGCCAGGGCGATGGGCCTGCCGGCACCGCTCGCCCCGGATCCGGCACCGCCCGCCCCCGGCGTGAACGACCCCACCGCCGCGACCGCGGCGGAGCCGGCCCCGGCCACCTCCGAGCCGCCCGGCCACGTCCCGTCCCTGCCCTCGCAAGGAGCCTGAGATGTTCGAAGTGATCGGCGAGAAGATCAACGGGACCCGCAAGACCGTGGGAACCGCCGTGGTGGAACGTGATGCCGAGCTGATCCGCTCGCTGGCGGTCCGGCAGGCCGAGGCCGGTGCGAGCTGGATCGACGTCAACGCCGGAACCCGTTCCGACCGGGAGCCGGACGACCTGATCTGGCTGGTGGAGACCGTGCAGGCGGTCACCGAGGTCCCGCTGTGCCTGGACAGCGCGAATCCGGAGGCGTTGAAGGCCGCGATCGGGGTGACCGCGCGGACCCCGCTGCTGAACTCGATCAGCGGCGAGGCCTGGCGCCTGGAGTCGGTGCTGCCGCTGGCCGCCCAGCACGGCTGCCCGGTGATCGCCCTGGCCCTGGACGCCGACGGGATCCCCACCGGCAAGGACGGCCGGCTGGCGGTGATCAGCCGGCTGATCGAGGCCACCCGGGAGGCCGGCCTGCCGGACAGCGGCGTCTACGTCGACCCCCTGGTGATGACCATCTCCACCGACATCACCAGCGCCCTGACCGCCCTGGACACCATCCGGGCGATCCGGGAGCTGTTCCCGCAGGTGCACATCACCTCGGGCCTGTCGAACATCTCCTTCGGACTGCCCGCCCGGCAGACGGTCAACCGCGCCTTCCTCACCCTGGCGATGGCCGCCGGGCAGGACAGCGCCATCCTCGACCCGCTGGACCGGGAACTGCGCGCCGCCATGATCGCCACCGAACTGCTGCTCGGCCGGGACCGGCACTGCCGCGGCTACACCAAGGCGTACCGGGCGGGCCTGCTGGGCGGTGCCCCCGCCGCAGCCCCCGCGCCGGCCACCGCAACCGCCTGAGCCACAACGTCTTTCGCGCATTCGCCCGCACCCGAGGAGGAGTTCCATGACGGCAGAACTGGTCGACGCCATCGCCGAGATGCGCGACGACGAGGCCGTACCGCTGGCCGAGAAGCTGCTGGAGACCGGCACCCGGCCGATCGACATCCTCGGCGCCTGCCGGGAGGCGATGGCGATCGTGGGCCGGCGGTTCGAGGAGGGCGAGTACTTCGTGCCCGAGCTCATCCTCGCCGGGGAGATGCTGCGCGAGATCAGCGAGCTGGTCAAACCGCTGCTGGCCGCCTCCAGTGACGTCGCCAAGCACGGCCGGATCGTGCTCGGCACCGTGGCCGGGGACATCCACGACATCGGCAAGGACATCGTCTACTTCATGCTCGACGTCAACGGGTTCGAGGTGCACGACCTCGGGGTCGACGTCCCGGTGGACACCTTCGTGGAGAAGGTGCGCGAGCTGCAGCCGCAGGTGCTCGCGCTGTCCGGCTTCCTCACCCTGTCCTACGACGCGATGAAGGAGACGGTCGAGGCCCTGGTGCAGGCCGGGATCCGGGACACCGTCAAGGTGATGATCGGCGGCGGCACGGTGGACGAGCAGGTCCGCGAGTACGCCGGGGCGGACGCCTTCGGCAGTGACGCGATGGCCGCGGTGACGCTGGCCAGGCAGTGGATCGGGGTGGCGGCCTGATGACCACGCAACAGCGTCCCGTCCCGGCCGGGTACGCCCTGCCGGACTACGACGAGGCCTTCCCCGACCCCGACCGGGTCGTCCCGCAGGCGCTCGCCGAGGACGCCGCGAAGCCGGTCGAGCAGCGCGCCGCCGAGCGCACCGAGCGGATGACCACCGCGGCGGCGCTGGGCCGGCCGGACCGGGTTCCGGTGTTCATCGGCGCCGGCTACCTGGTCACCGAGATGGGCGGCGTGACCCGGCAGCAGGCCTACGAGGACCCCGACCTGCACATCGAGCTCGTGCTGCGGGCCTGCGACTACCTCCAGCCGGACAGCCTCACCGGGGCGTGGCACCACCCGGGCCCGAGCATGGCGCTGGGCGACCGCAGCACCCGCTGGCCGGGGCACGGTCTCGGGCCGGACGGCTCCTTCCAGTACGCCGAGGCCGAGTTCATGAAGGCCGGCGACTACGACGACTTCCTGGAGGACCCGACCGACTGGGCCCTGCGCACCTACCTGCCCCGGGTCTTCGAGAAGCTGGAGCCGCTGGCGACGCTGCCGCACTTCGGGATGGCGTCGTTCGGGTACTACAACCTCGCGCACCTGGCGCCGATGGGCTCCCCGCAGATGCTGGAGGCGATGATCGCGCTCGGCGAGGCGGCCAAGGCGCAGCAGGCGTTCCTCGGCAACGCCGCCCGGACCTCGCAGGCCCTGGTGGCCAACGGGTTCGCCGCCCCGCCGCGGTACGGGTTCATCGTCGAGGCGCCGTTCGACTACATGTCCGACACCCTGCGCGGGATGAAGGGCATCTTCCTGGACCTGCGGCAGCGTCCGGAGAAGCTGCTCGCCGCCCAGCAGAAGGCGCTGAAGATCCAGCTGCGGGCGGTGAAGGACTACCGGGACCGGCTCGGCGGCTCTGCGGTGTTCATCCCGCTGCACCGCGGCTCGGACGGTTTCATGTCGCTGAAGCAGTTCGACCAGTTCTACTGGCCGCAGTTCGAGGAGTTCATGCTCGGCCTGATCGACCTCGGGGTCACCCCCTGGGTGTTCTATGAGGGGGTTTGGGACCAGCGGCTGGAGTACCTCACCCGGCTTCCCGCGGGCAAGAGCGTCGGACTGTTCCAGAACAGCGACATCTTCCGGGTCAAGGAGATCGTCGGCGACACCATGTGCATCATGGGCGGGATGCCGGTCTCGTTGCTGCGCAGCGGGTCCCGGGAGCAGATCCGCGAGCACACCCACGCCCTGTGCGAGCGGGTCGGCGCCGGCGGCGGCTTCATCATGTCCACCTCGGTGCGGGAGCTGGAGAGCTGCGACCCGGTGCGGGTGCGTGCCTGGACCGACGCCACACGCGACTTCGGCGTCTACGGCTGAGCCGGCGATGACCGGACCCGACGCCACCGGGCCTGCCCGTCCCGGGGGGTTGCAGGAACTCCTGGACACCCCCGGGCGGTTCACCGTGCTCGCCGAGGCCGTCCCGTGGCGGGGCACCCTGGAGGACGCCGCGGGGGAGCGGGTCCACCGCTTCGCCGCGGACCTTCGGGACGTGCCCGGGGTGGACGTGGTGAGCGTGACCGACGGTGCGGGCGGCCGGGCGGTGCTCAGCGCCGAGACCCTGGCCGCCCGGCTGGCCGCCGACGGGCAGCGGATGCTCGTCCACGTCACCTGCCGGGACCGCAACCGCAACGAGCTGGCGGCCCTCGGCTGGCGGCTGGCCTCCGCCGGGCTGACCGATGTGCTCGCCCTGTCCGGGGACTACCCGCACGAGGGGTTCCTCGGGGTGGCCCGCCCGGTGTTCGACCTGGACTCGGTGTCCCTGCTGGCCCTGTACTCCGCGCTCGGCGGGAACGGGTTCTCCGGATCGCTGCTGACCCGTCCCCCCGCCCGGGCCACCCGGTCGGTGCCGGGTGAGCTGGTCGCCTCGGCGGCGTCCCGGGGCCCGAAGTCGGCGTCGGCGCTGTACACCGGGGCAGCGGTGAACCCGTTCGCCCGGCAGGCCCGGGAGGCGGTCCCGCAGTACCTCAAGCTGGAACGCAAGGTCGCCGCCGGAGCCCGGTTCGCCATCACCCAGTCCGGGTTCGACGCCCGGCGCTGGCATGAGCTGAGCCGCTACGCCGGTGACCACGCGCTGCCGGTGCACCTGGTGGCCGGCGTCTACGTGCTGAACCCGGGCGCTGCGAAGGCCTTCCACGCCGGGCGGGTGCCCGGGGTGCGGCTGTCGGACGGCCTGCTCGAGACCGCCGGGCACTGGGCGAAGGGGGAGGACCGGGGCCGGTCGTTCTTCCTCGAGCTGGCGGCGATGCAGGTCGCGGTGGCGCGCGGGCTCGGACTGGCCGGGGTCTGCCTGAGCGGGCTGTCGAGCGCCGAGGACGTGGCCCGGGTGCTGGAGCTGGCGGCCGCCTTCGAGGGTGACCGGTGGCGTGAGCTGCTGCCCTTCGTCAACTGGTCGGATCCGGGAGAGTTCTGGCTCTACCCGCCGGATCCGTTGACGGGGCTGACCGCGGACACCCCCTCGCCGTGGCCGGTGACGGGCCGCCGCTCGCTGCACCACGACCTGAGCCGGCTGGCCCATGAGGCTGCCTTCGTCCCCGGCAGCCGGCGCGGCGAACTCGCGGGGCGGGTGATCCGGGCCGGACAGCGGGCCGGACTGGCCCCGCTGCTGCACGCCGCGGAGCAGGTGCTCAAGCGGCCGCTGTACGGCTGCCGGGACTGCGGTGACTGCTCGCTGCCGGACATCGCGTTCCTGTGCCCGGAGTCGCAGTGCGTGAAGAACCAGCGCAACGGGCCCTGCGGGGGCAGCCGGGACGGGGAGTGCGAGATCCCCGGCAAGGACTGCATCTGGGCCCGCGCCTACGACCGGCTGTCCTGCGTCGGAGCGCAGGAGACGCTGCTGCGGCACCCGGTCACCGTGCAGGACAACGCCCTGCGGCACAGCAGTTCGTGGGCGAACGCCGTGACCGGGGTGGACCTGCACGCCCGGCGGGAGGGTGAACCCCGGCCGGTCGCGTCGCCGCCGCGGGGTCAGGCGGCCGGCCCGCAGGAGCAGGTACCCGCGCTCCCGTCCACCGGCTGACCACCGCCTGACCACCGCCTGACCACCGCCTGATCGCCGCCTGATCGCCGGGGCGGGCGTCGTCGGGCCGTGCGGTCAGGGACGGCCCACCAGGTCGCGGCCGACGATCTCCTTCATGATCTCGGTGGTGCCGCCGTAGATGGTGTGCACCCGCGCGTCGACGAACAGCCGGGCGATCGGGTACTCGCGGATGTACCCGTAGCCGCCGAACAGTTGCAGGCAGCGGGAGGTGACCTCCTGGAGCAGTTCGGTGGCCCACCACTTCGCCTTGGCCGCCTCCACCGGGGTCAGTGCGGAGGCGTTCAGCGCCAGCACGCAGCGCTCCAGATAGGCGCGGGTGACGTCGATCCGGGTGCTCAGGTCGGCGAGGACGAACTTGGTGTTCTGGAACTGGGCCACCGGCGTGCCGAAGGCGGTCCGGGACCGGACGTGGTCCAGGGTCCAGACCAGGGCCTGCTCCGCGGCGGCCAGGGCGTAGTAGGCGATCGACAGGCGTTCGGTGGGCAGCCGCTCCATCAGGTGGGCCAGCCCGCGCCCGCGGACCCCGAGCAGGTTCGCCGTGGGCACGGGGACCGCGTCGAAGAACAGTTCCCCGACCGCCTCGGCGCGCTGGCCGAGGGTGTCCAGCGGCCGGCCGCGGTCGAATCCCGGAAGGCCCGCCTCGACGACGGCCAGGGAGAAGGCGTCGCCGTCCCGGGCGAACACGACGACGAGGTCGGCGTGCGGGGCGTTCGTGATGAAGGTCTTCGTGCCGGACAGCAGCAGGCCGTCCGCGTCGGGGCCGGGGTGCAGGGTGGTGCGGATCCCGCGCAGATCGCTGCCCGCCGCGGGCTCGGTCATCGCGATCGCGGCCGTGGTGCGGCCCGACAGCAGGCCCGGCAGCCAGCGGGCGGCCTGCTCGGGGGTGGACAGGTCGAACAGGTACGGGCCGACCAGGTCGTCGAGCAGGGCGACGCCCGCGTTCACCGCG
The DNA here is from genome assembly GCA_035719045.1 of Kineosporiaceae bacterium. Classification (GTDB taxonomy): domain Bacteria; phylum Actinomycetota; class Actinomycetes; order Actinomycetales; family Kineosporiaceae; genus DASTGO01. Next base: position 11,198 of record DASTGO010000324.1, read on the forward strand.
GCCGCCCCGACCCGGGCCAGTTCCTCCATCACCACGCAGCGGAACCGGTAGTCGCCCGCCTCGGCGCCGCCGTGCTCGGCCGGCCCGCTCAACCCGATCAGTCCCTGCCCGGCGGCCCTGGCCCACAGGTTCGGGTCCACCTGGCGGTCGGCGTCCCAGCGGTCGAGGTGCGGAGCGATCTCGGCCTCGGTGAACGCCCGGACGGCGGTCCGGAACGCCTCGTGGTCGTCGTCGAAGAAGGCGGGTCCGGGCAGCGGCATGTCAGGAAAGCTAGGCACCCATGTCGCGCCGGTCAAGAAACTGTCACGTGTTGGGTGGTGCCCGGGGAATGGTGCCCGGGGAAACGACCGGCACGGGTTCCGGTCAGGTGTTGGGGGTGGCGGTGGCCCCTTCGGGCTTGACGGTGAACTGGGCCGACTGGGACGGGCAGTAGTAGTTGCCGGTGTCCCGGGTGTAGGGGATCGACAGTTCCAGGCTGCTCTCCCAGGTGGACGCCGCCCAGGCGGCACCATCCAGGTGGCCGTCGGTGACCCGGACGGTCAGCGAGAGCGTGTTGGTGGCCTGGGTGCTCCCGCACTTGGCGATGTGCGCATCGGCCTCGCCCCGGTAGACGGCTCCCTCGCGGGTCAGGGTCATCGTGAACGGCTGGCCGCCGAGGGTCCCGGCCAGGTCCACGTCACAGGGTCCGGTGGGGCACTTCGGGGTGAAGGTCCAGGTCTCCGGGGAGGAGTCGCCGACCTTGAGCTTGGTGCCGTCGGTCTTGGACACGGTGAGCGTGACGTCCCAGGAGTCCTGCAGCCGTGCCTGGTCCACCGGCGGGGCCTTGGTGGTCACCCGCACCACCAGGGCGGGATCGCTGTTCAGACCCTGGGTCACGGCGATCACCGTGTACTTCAGGTCGCTGAGCGGCTTGAGACCGGTGTCCCGGTAGTTGAGTGTCCCGGCCGGCACCGTGCCGACGTCCACGCCGTCCCGGCGCACGACGTAGTGGTCGACCCTGGGGCCCTTGGGGGCGGACCAGGTGAGGGTGACGCTGTCCGCGGTGACCTCGCCGCTGGCCAGTTCGGAGGGGCTGGACGGTCGGGTGCGGACCCGCAGTTCCTTGCTCGGGCTGGACTCCTTGCCGGCTGCGTAGGCGATCACCGTGTACCGGTAGTCGGTCAGCGCCGCCAGGTCCGTGTCGTGGTACTCCAGCGGGCTCTTGACCCTGGCGACCTCTTTGCCGTTGCGCTGCACCACATAGCGTTCGGGAGCCGCGCCGGTCTTCGGCCGGGACCAGCGGAGGGTGACGGTGCTGCTGGTGACCGTCGCCGACGCAAGACCCTCCGGGGCGGGGCCGGGACGGGTCAGCAGCACCCAGCCGGTGATCCCGCCGACCAGAACCAGGACGGCGGCCAGCGCCACCGGGATGATCCACCAGGGGCGCTGCCGCCGGGGAGCCGGCGGCACGAGGACGGTCGGCGCGGCGCCGTAGGGCGGGGCGGGAACCGGGCCGGGGACCGGCGCGCCCTGCGGCGGTGGGAAGGATCCGCCGGTGGGTGCGGGCAACTCCACCGTCGCCGTGGCCACAGGCAGGGACTCGGTGGCGTCGGTCGTCGGCATCGCCGCGGGCTGGGCGTCCTGCGGGGTGGCCGACCCGGCCGGGGCGACGGGCGCCGGGGCGGTCGGCGCCGTCTGGGGATCCGCTGCGGCCACGGCGGCGGCCACCCCGTCGGCATCCGCCGTGGTCAGCGCTGCCGGTGCGCCGGTGTCGGCGGGTGTGGCGGACTCGGCCGCCGGGGTGGAGTCGGTCGGGGCGCTGGAGTCCGCCGGGGTGTCGCTCTGGTGCGGCTGCTGCGGAAGGGACGTCAGTGGCGGATCGGTGGCGGTGCGGCCGTCGTCGGCAACCGCGTCGGTCCAGGCGTTGCCGTCCCAGTAGCGGTACTGGTGCCGCCCGGTGGGGTCGACATGCCAGCCCGCGGACACGCCCGCAGCGCCTGTCGGATTCGTCATCACGGACCTCCAGTGACCTCGCCCCGTACCCCGTCACGGTTGTTGATCCGGGTGACGATCAGAGCCAATACCCCCGCCGTCGAACGGGTCAAGTGGATCCAGGCCGTCGGTCGGCCCGACCACGGGCAGGGGGTCGGCCGGAACGAGCCGGCAACGGGACGAAACAGGCGGGATGCTCGGCGCGAAGGACGCGCCGGATGTCCGGAAGAGTCTGGATCCGGCTCGGTGACCTGCAGGTCCTCGTCGCTCGCGCCAGGAGCCGGCGCAGCCACGACGACGACCCATAGGTGCCGCGGGCGCAGGTCGTCGTGCCCGTTGTGATCGTTTTCATCGGTGAGGCGGCGGTCCTGCTGGAACGCCGGGCGGACAGCGGGCGCCGGGGTGTCCGGTGGCGTCCGGGGGATGGGGACGGGGTAGCCGGGTGGGCGGCGCTGCCCGGGGCTGTGGCACACTGCCGCCGTGCGCAACCTGATCCCACGGCCGGTCCGCCGGCCCGTCTCCCAGTGGTGGTCCGCCTCGTAGGCGGACCCTTTCGCGCACCCCACGCAGCGGCCGCCTCGATCGAGGCGGCCGTCGTCATGTGCCCGGCCTCCCCGATCGGCCGCCCCGATCCCAGGAGGACCCGATGAGCAACCGTCCGCACCAGGACCGGCCGCACGCCGACCCCGGACACCGGCCGCCCGACGCCGCCCGGTCCGGCCCGCGGTCACCGGCCACGCCGCCGGCGGCCGAGAGCCTGTCCGCGGTGCTGGCCGCCCTTGCCGACGATCCGGCGCCGCCGCCGTTCGCCCTGCTGCGCCGCGAAGGCGGCGACGTCGAGCTGCTGCTCGGTGGACCGGAGGACGTGTTCG
>DASTGO010000325.1:0-21515 GCA_035719045.1 Kineosporiaceae bacterium
CAGGTGCGGGTGGCGGATGCGGTGCTGGCGGTGCTGGCGCGGGTGCCGGTGGTGCTGGTGTTGGACGGGTTGGAGGTGGCCCAGCAGGCCCCCGGGGCCGGGGAGGGCGGGCCGGGTGGGGGGTTCGGGAGGTTCCTGGACCCGACCTTGCGGGAGGTGCTGTCCGGGGCCTGCCGGCTGGAGCATGGCGGGTTGGTGGTGTTGACGTCGCGGTTCCCGTTCGCCGACCTGGAAGGCTTCGACGGGCGGACCGCGCGGATGCTGGAGTTGCCCGCGTTCACCCCCACCGAGGGCGCCGCCCTGCTCCAGCGCGCGGGGGGCGGGTGGGTGGAGCAGGGGACCTGCGAGCAGTTGTCGGCGGAGGTGGACGGGCACGCTCTGGCGCTGTCGGTGATGGGTGGGCTGCTGGCCGACCACGCCACCACCGCCACCGACCTGGCCCGGCTGCGGGCCGAGGTACTGGCCGCGGCGCGCGGGCACGCCCGGGTGGGCAAGCTGCTGGCCTTCTACGGCGACCGGCTCGACCCGTCGGCCCGGATGCTGCTGGCCGCGGTCGCCTTGTTCGCCCACCCGATCACCCCGGCCGCGGTGCTGGCCGTGGCCGGGCACGCCTGCTTCGCCGGGGCCCTGACCGGGTGGACCGAACAGGCAGTCCTCACGGTGGCCCGGGAGCGGCTGGGCGGGCTGGTCAGTGTGCACCCGGATGGGCGGCTGTCGGCGCACCCGCTGGTCCGTGACACTTTCCGGCCTCTGGCGTTGGGTGCCGCGCAGGTCGCGGTCGAGGCCACCCTCACCGACATCCCGGGGCAGATCACTACCCGGGCGCAGGGCCTGGCCGTGGTCGAGGCCATCGAACTGCTCCTGGACGCCGACCAATGGGACGCCGCCGACCAGCTTCACCGCGCCCGTACCGAGCGCGGCGGGTACGGGTTGTGGCAGACGTTACCGGCGGCGGGGTTGGGGCAGCGGGCCACGGCCGCGTTCGTGGCCACCCCGGCCCGCCGCCACGCCTGCGCCACCCACCTGACCCCCGCCCGGCTCGGGTACTACCTCAACGGGGTCGGCCTGCACGCGATGAACGCGGGGGACACCGCGACCGCGACCGAATACCTGACCGCCGGCGCCGACCACGATAGGGCTGCCCAGGACTGGGCAGCCCTATCCACCAGCCTGCAGAATCTGGCCCTCTGTCTGGCCTGGACCGGGCAGCTGGACGCCGCCCGTGCGGCCGCGGCCGAGGCCCTCACCCACGCCACCACCACCAACGATCGCGACCAGCTGGAGAACAACAACGCCTTGCTGGGGTGGGTGGCGTGGGTGGCCGGGGACACTCCCACCGCCGAAACCCACTTCACCACCGCCGTCACCCTCTGCCGCAGCAATGATCCGGACGGGGAGCACCTGTACTCGTTTGCGGGCGTGCAGTTGGCGGAGTACCTGGCGGGCGTCGGCCGTACCCGTCCCGCCCGCACCCTCACCGAACGCAACCACACCATCTGCACCCGCAACGGCTGGAACGACGACGTGGCCCGCTGCGAGCGGATCCTGGCCGTCCTCGACCTGGCCGACCACCACCCCGACACCGCCCTGGCCCACGCCCGCATCGCCGCCGACACCTTCCGCGACGGGGACTACCTGACCGAACTGGCCGACACCCTGCCCGTCCTGGCCGCCGCCGCCCTGGCCGCCGGTGACCCCGACAGCGCCTACGCCGCCGCCAACGAGGCCCTCGACCTGGCCGCCCCCCGCAGCCTGATCCCCGCCCACGCCGCCGCCCTTACCGCCCGCGCCCGCACCCGACTCCACCACGCCACCACCCACCCCACAGGCCCCGACCCAGTGCTGTTGGGACAGGCCCGCGACGACGCCGAGACCGCCCACCGCCTCGCCGCCCACCACGGCCTGCCCTGGCAGCAACACGCCGCCCTCACCGTCCTGGCCGACCTCGACCACATCCAGGGCACCGACCACGGCCATGCCACCCAAGCCACCACCCTGCACACCCGGCTCGTCCCGGACGGCCTCGCCCCCGACCCCCTCACCACCATCGCCAGCCAGGTCACCATCGAACGCCAGGTCACCGCTGCGGAGGGCACGCGGTCCCGTAGGCCTTCTCGGTCACGCCGGTGGTGGCGGCGGTTGTGGGGTGGGTCGTGACCGGCCGAGAGGTTCCGGCGTACCTGGCGGGGTTGGCCGGGGGTGACGCGGCCCGGCTGGAAGGGGTGAACCGTCCGGGCGTGGGGAGGCTGCGGGGGTATCTGGCCGCCGGTGATGTGGTGGCGTTTCTGGGGCCGGGGGCGTCCGCGCCGCTGTATCCGCCGCCTCGGGGGGTGATCGCGGGGCTCGTCGAGGTCGCGGTCGACTACGGGCTGGGGGAGGACCAGGCGTCGACCCTGCGGGCACTCTCGGCGCAGCGTCCTGAGGCTGTGGTGGAGGTGCTGGCCCGGCAATTGGGGGCCGTGCGGTTGCGGGACGTGGTGCGGGAGGCGCTGCGGGTGCGGCGGGACCCGGTGACCGGGCGGACGTGGACGCCGGTGCAGGAGGTGGTGTGCCGGTGCGCGTTCACCGGGGTGGTCACCACGGGGTTCGATCCGGGGATCGTGGATGCCCGGATCCGCGTCAGGCCTGGCGCGTCGGGGACGGGGTTCACGTCGTGGACCGATGACCTGGGCCTGGATCGGTGGCGCACCGGCGCTGTGTTCGCCGACGACGAACTGCCGGTCCTGTACGCGCACGGGTACCACGCCCGCCCCGACGAGGTCGTGCTGGCCGCCAGCGACTACCGGCGCGCCTACGCGGGGAGGCTGTCCCGGGTCCTGGCCGACCTGCTGGCCGTCCGGCACGTGGTGTGGGTCGGGTTCGACTTCGCCGACCACGCCATCACCGGCATCCTGCGCGAGGTCACCGCGAACGCCGGGACCCGGACCGAGCCGGGGATGGCGCCCCGGCATGTGGCGGTGATGCCCTGGGACCCGGCCGGCGGAGACGACCCGCAGGTGCTGCGGTCCCTGACGGAGATCGAATACGGGGCTGACCTGATCCTCTACCCCACACCAGGCGGCGACACCAGCAGGCTGGCCGCCCTGCTGGAGGAGTTCACCGACCCCCGCTGGCCAGGCATGCCCCCGAGCGAGAGCAGGCCCGCGGTCCCGGGACCGCCGCCGACATCGACCGCACCCATCCCGCCCGTCTCGACCACACCCACCCCGCCGACCTCGACGACGGTGCCGAGGGCGCTGGTCCCATCCCCCACCCCGCCGCCGACTCCTGCGAGCACCGGGGTGGACGCCCTCCTGCCGGTCACCCGGGTCCTGCTGATCGGGTCGTCGGAGTTCGCGAAGGACAAGGGTCCGAAGGGGTTGGCGGGGTTGCCGGCGGTGGCCGAGAACCTGTCCACCCTGGCCGAGTTGCTGGCCGACCCGCTGGTGGCTGGGGTGCCCGCCGACCGGATCAGTGTGGTCGCCGACCCGAGCGACGCGGACGCGGTGATGGGCCCGCTGCTGGACCTGGCCCGACAGGAGGCGGAGCTGCTGCTGGTGTACTACGCCGGGCACGGCGTGCTGCACGAGGGGGAGCTGTTCCTGGCGTTGGCGAGCACGACGGCGGCGGGGGCGTACTACAACGGGTTGCCCGCCCGGTTGGTCCGCGACACGGTGCACAACGCGGTCGCGGCCACGAGGGTGCTGATCGCCGACTGCTGCTACAGCGGCCGCCTGACCACGCAGCAGACCGATCTGGGCAGCGTGATCGACGCCCAGCTCGGCGTCCGTGGCCTGGTCACCCTGGCCTCCTCCGCCCGCGACGCCACCTCACTGTCCCCCGAGGGGGAACCGTTGACGGCGTTCACCGGGGAACTGGTCGACATCTTCACCGCAGGGATCCCCGACCCCGACCCGGTTCTGCGCCTGGACCGGGTGTTCGCCCACCTCGACGCCCGGCTGCGAGTCAAGCACCGGCCCGAACCCCGCATGATCTCCACCCAGCTCGCGGCCAGTGTGGCGATCGCACGCAACCGCGCCCACCCCACCCTCACCGACCGGCCTGGAGGTGCCCTGATGCACGAGTACGAGTTCACCCCCGCCCCGGACTCCCCGACCGGCCTGCAACCGGGCCCGGGCGAGCAGTCCCTGGACGCATTCCTCAAGGCGGAGGCGATCCCCGGGGTCAGGGTCGACACCCGCCCGGTCCCGACCGGCCCCGACGCGATGGGCACCACCGAGATCGTCACCGCGCTGGTCTCCAGCGGCGCGGCCACCACCCTGGCCACCGCTGTGGTCGCGTGGGTGCGCATCCGCAGCCAGAGGGTCAAGATCCGAATCAAGCGCGCCGGTGACGGCGCTGTGCTCGACTTCGATGCCTCCGGCCCGACCACGATCGCCGCGCTGGAGGCCTTCCTCAACCACGACACCCCCGGCCCCGACCCCGCACCCGGCCAGTCCGGCGGCGCGTGACCCGTCATGCCCGCCGCCGACACCGCCACCCCGGGCCCGGCCGTCCCGGCATATCTGGCCGGGCTGCCCGCCGACCAGGCCGAGACGCTCGCCGGCGTCAATGCGCCGGGGCTGGCGGCGTTGCGCCGCTACCTGGCCGCAGGGCAGGCGACGGCGTTCCTGGGGGCGGGGGTGTCCGCACCGCTGTACCCGCTGTGGACCCAGACCATCACCGCTCTGATCGACACCGCGGTCACCTACGGCCTGCCCGATCAGGTCGCCGCCACGCTGAACTCCCAGGCAGCCCGGCAGCCGGACACCGTGGTCGAGATCATCCGCCAGCGCGTCGGCGGCCCCCGCTACCAGGCCGTGCTGCGGGAGGTGTTCGCGGCACGGCGGGACCCGGACACCGGCAACACCTGGACCCCCGCCCACGAACTGGTCTGCCGGTGCGCGTTCCGGGCGATCGTCACCACGAACTACGACCCCGGGATCGTCAACGCCCGCATGCGGGTACGCCCGCACTGCAATGCGACCGGGTTCACCACCTGGACCGACGACCTGGGCCTGGACAACTGGCTGTCCGGCGACGTGTACGCCCGCGACGAACTGCCGGTGCTGTTCGCGCACGGCCACCACAACCAGCCCGACACCATCGTCCTGGGCACCACCGAGTACCGGCGCGCCTACACCGGCAAACTGCCCCGCCTGATCGCCCGGCTGATCGAGTCCGGACACCTGGTGTGGATCGGGTTCTCTTTCGTCGACCCCGCCATCGCCTCGATCCTGCGCGAGGTCGCCGAACAGACCGGCACCCGCACCGATCCCGGCATCGCCCCCCGACACATCGCCATCCTCGGCTGGGACCCCGCCGCCGGCGACGACCCAGCCACCCTGCGGGAACTCGCCGAGATCCAATACGGCGCCGACCTGATCCTCTACCCCACCCCAGACGGCGACCACACCCGCCTACGGGCACTGCTCGCCGATCTCACCGATCCCCGACACCCAGCACCCGCCAGCCCACGCCCCATCCCCACGATCACAGGCCAACCCCAACCTGCCCGCTCAGCGACACTGCCGGTGGAGTGGGTGCCGGTGTTGGAGCCGGTGCCGCATTTCACGGGCCGGGTGGAGGAGTTGGCTCGTCTGGATCGGTGGGCGGGTGACCCGACGGTGCGTCTGGTGGGGGTGTCGGCGTGGGGTGGGGCGGGCAAGACGGCGTTGGTGGGGGAGTGGGTCCGCCGCCACACCACCCTGCCCACCACCCCCGCGTCCACGTCCACCGGGATAGCGCCGGCTGCTTCTGGCGACGGTGTCTGGTCTGGTGTGCGGGGGGTGTTCGGGTGGAGTTTCTACGCTGACGCCTCTACCGATCATTGGGCGGCCGCGTTGTTGGAGTGGGCCCGTGCCCGGTTGGGCGTGGGCGTGGTTGCCCGCGGTGGTGGCAGTCAGGTGCGGGTGGCGGATGCGGTGCTGGCGGTGCTGGCGGCGGTGCCGGTGGTGCTGGTGTTGGACGGGTTGGAGGTGGCCCAGCAGGCCCCCGGGACCGGGGAGGGCGGGCCGGGTGGGGGGTTCGGCCGGTTCCTGGACCCGACCCTGCGGGAGGTGTTGACCGGGGCCTGCCGGCTGGAGCATGGCGGGTTGGTGGTGTTGACGTCGCGGTTCCCGTTCGCCGACCTGGAAGGCTTCGACGGGCGGACCGCGCGGATGCTGGACCTGCCCGCGTTCACCCCCACCGAGGGCGCCACTCTCCTCCGACGTGCGGGGGGCAGGTGGGTGGAGCAGGCGACCCGCGAGCAGTTGTCGGCGGAGGTGGACGGGCACGCCCTGGCGCTGTCGGTGATGGGTGGGCTGCTGGCCGACCACGCCACCACCGCCACCGACCTGGCCCGGCTGCGGGCCGAGGTGCTGGCCGCGGCGCGCGGGCACGCCCGGGTGGGCAAGCTGCTGGCCTTCTACGCCGGCCGGCTCGACCCGTCGGCCCGGATGCTGCTGGCCGCGGTCGCCTTGTTCGCCCACCCGATCACTCCGGCCGCGGTGCTGGCCGTGGCTGGGCACGCCTGCTTCGCCGGCGCTCTGACCGGGTGGACCGAACACACCGTGACCGCGCTGGCGCGGGAGCGGCTGGGCGGGCTGGTCAGTGTGCACCCGGACGGGCGGCTGTCGGCGCACCCGCTGGTCCGTGACACCTTCCGTCCCCTGGCGTTGGGTGCCGCGCAGGTCGCGGTCGAGTCCACCCTCACCGGCATCCCCGGGGTGATCACCACCCGGGCGCAGGGCCTGGCCGTGGTCGAGGCCATCGAACTGCTCCTGGACGCCGACCAATGGGAGGCTGCCGACGAACTCTTCCGCGCCCGCACCAGCAACGGCGGCCTGTGGAGGTGGTTGCCGGCGGCGGGGTTGGGGCAGCGGGCAGCGGCCGCGTTCGTGGCCACCCCCACCCGCCGCCACGCCTGCCCCACCCACCTGACCCCCCGCCGGCTCGGGTTCTACCTCAACGAGGTCGGCCTGCACGCGATCCCCGCGGGCGACACCACGACCGCGATCGAGTACCTGACCGCCGCCACCGACCACGACCGGGCCGTCCAGGACTGGACCAACCTGTCCATCAGCCTGCTCAACCTGGCCGAGTGCCTGGCCCGGACCGGGCAGCTGGCCGCCGCCCGTGCGGCCGCGACCGAGGCCCTCACCCACGCCACCACCGCCAACCGCCGCAACCATCAGCGGAACAGTCACGCCTATCTGGGGTGGCTGGCGTGGCTGGCCGGGGACACCCCCACCGCCGAAACCCACTTCACCACCGCCGACACCATCGAACACACCGACAGCCACGGCGACCGCCACCTGATCTCTTTACGGAGCGTGCAGTGGGCGGAGCACCTGGCGGGCACCGGCCGCACCCGTCCCGCCCGCACCCTCACCGAACGCAACCACACCATCTGCACCAGGGAAGGCTGGAACGAGGACGTGGCCTGCTGCGAGCGGACCCTGGCCGTCCTCGACCTGGCCGACCACCGCCCTGACGCCGCCCTGGCCCACGCCCGCGCCGCGGCCGACACCTTCCGCAACGGGGACTACCTGACCGAACTGGCCGACACCCTGCCCGTCCTGGCCACTGCCGCACTGGCCGCCGGCGACTCCGACAGCGCGTTCGCCGCCGCCAACGAGGCCCTCGAGCTGGCCGCCCCCCGCAGCCTGATCCTCGCCCACGCCGCCGCCCTCACCGCCCGCGCCCGCACCCGACTCCACCACGCCACCACCCACCCCATGAGCCCTGCGGGCTCCGACCAGCCAGACCGCGACGTGCTGGTGGGGCAGGCCCGCGACGATGCCGACACCGCCCACCGCCTCGCCGCCCGCCACGGCCTCGCCTGGCACCAGCACGCCGCCCTCACCGTCCTGGCCGACCTCGACCGCGCCCAGGGCGTTGACCACGGCCGCGCCACCCAAGCCGCCACCCTGCACACCCAGCTCGTCCCGGACGGCCTGGACCCCGACCCCCTCACCACCATCGAACGCCAGGTCACCGCCGACAGGGACCGCCAGTGACCCAGGACCGGTCCTGGCTGCCGCCCGACCACCACCGACTGGTCACCCAGGAGAAGGTGAGTCGTGGGGGAAAGGCACCCCTGTGCGATGCCTCCGGCTGGCGGTGACGGTCTCCCACACGCTCCATGAGAACTCCACGACCTGCGTGGACGCCGGGACCAGGGCCGTCCACTGCCGCCCAACTGCCGCCACGAGGTGAGACGGGAGGCCGCTCTCCTCGAACGTCCGACCGACGCATGACGAGGACACCGAGATCACCTCGTGAATGCCCCGCGCCGTGGTGGGCGTGGCTGGTGTTCCTCGCCGACGGCTGTGCACCGGTCCCGGTGGTCAACCGGAGGATGTGTCCCAGCCGTGGGCGTCCGCGACGGCCTGCCACTGGGCGATGCCTCCTGGCAGGGGCCATGCCCGGGTGATACCGCGGGTCTGGGCTGCTTCGAGGGCTTCGGCGAGGTGCCGGCTGAGGTAGGTGTGGGCCCGGTCAGCCCGGTCACCGGTGAGATTGCGGATCCCGTGCGTGGTCTGCTCGTAGAAGGCGACCGCCTGGTCGACGTCGGCATCCACGCGGGCGGGGTCCACCTCGACCAGAGCCAGGACGATCGCCGGGATGTCCTCGGCCCATGCTGCGGCCAGGCGGGCGAGCCCATCAATGACGACCAGGGACTGCAGCCCGGTGACCCACCAGGTCAGCACCGGCGGCAGCAATCCCTCCAGGGCCAACTTCCGGTAGGCCTTCACCCTGGCCTCGTCCGATGACGGCATCGGGCGCAACGGCAGCAGATGAACCTTCATGCCGAACCAGTCCAGCTCGCCCTCGGCGTCGGTCAGCGCGCAGCCGGGCCCGAATGGATCGCTCCTTGCGATCAGGACCGGGCGATCGGTCTGGGTGAGCAGGATCCGGTCACCGCCCGCGGTCCACATCCGAAGCCCCGGCACGGGTCTCTCCGCAACGGTCCAGGTCAACACGGGGTCGAGGCTATGGACCCCGTCACGACGTCAGGAACCCACCCAGGTGATCTCCCCCCTCCGCCTGTCCGACCGCGCGGTCCCCTGGCCGCATCATCCGCGACCTGGACCAGGTGCCCGCCGACCGCAGCGACGTGGTCGAGGCCCAACGGGCCCGGATCCTGGAACGCGAAGCCCGGTTGCGCAAGAACACCTCGTGACCCGTAGGGTCGTCCGCGCTACCCCCGACTTCTTCCTCCAGTTCGACCATCAGCTCGCGCTGTGCTGACCAAGACCAGACGACGCCTTGACCTGGGCGTCTGCGTGACTGCGCTGGTGGCGTTCGAGTGGCTTCGGCGGTTCGGGTGTTCGCGGGACATCGACCGCCCAGATCGAGTTCAACGACTGGCGGATCGTGCTGTTGGTCCCATATTGGGCTGATCGCGTTGGGTTTGACTTGGTTGACGTGTAGCAGAGCTGCGTTGTGATCAAGGTCGCCGACCGTCGGGGGTACCTCCATGTCGGACCGGCACGCGGCTGTCCTCACCTCCGACATGTCACGAGTGCGCCCGGTGCGGGTGAATCCGGTGGCATGGGTGGCTGTCGGTTCGGCGTCCGCGGCCTGCGCGCTCGGTGTCGTGGCCTTGGTGGCCTGGCTGCGGAGGTGGACCGTCGTCCTGGGCGCTGGTCCGAACTCGTGGCCGATCGTGTTCAACGCGGCGCTCGGCCTTGCCCTTACCGGTGCCGCCCTCGCCGGGATGGGGCTGGGGCGGCGCCGTCTGGCGCCGGTGGCCGCCGGCTACGACCTCGCGGTGGGTTCGCTCACCCTGGTCGAGCATGTGACCGGCCACGACTTCGGGATCGACCAGTTGTTCATCAAGGGGTACATCTCTGGCCCTGCGGGCCTGCCGGGCCGGGTCTCCCCGAACGCCTCACTCTGCCTGGTGCTGCTGGGTGTGGGGATCCTGGCGTCATCGCCTTGGCGGCCACGGCCTCGCACCCGATGGCTGGCCTTGTCCGGGGTGGTCGTGACGGCCATCGGCGTCGTGGCCCTGTTCGGGTACGCCGCGGGGCTGCCCGACGCCTACGACTGGAGTCGCGTCAGCGGCATGTCCCTCGTCGCGGCGTGCGGGATGACCCTGCTGGGGACGGCGGCGCTCGCGCTGGGCTGGGCGGAGGATCGCGAGACGGTCGCGAGGACACAGTGGTGGGCCCTGCCGGCAGGGCTGCTCGCCCTGGCTGTCGACGCGTTCGTCTGGGAGGCCCTGGTGGCCACCAACCGCCAGCCCGGCGGCCTCCAGGTGCGGTGGGTCCGGGCGACGACCTTTCTGGGGATCCTGCTGGGGGTCGTCCTGGCCGCGGCGGTCTGGTTGAGCCGCCGCGCCGACACCGCCGCCCGGGCACGACGGCGGGCCGAGCAGGCACTGGCCGCCAGCGAGGAACGCTTCCGGCTCGCCTTCGACGACTCTTGCGTCGGGATGGCCCTGCTCACGGTCGGCCCCGAACCGCCGGTGACCGACCCCGCCTCCCGCTGCCTGGGGCAGATACGGGTCAACCAGGCCCTGCGTACCTTCCTCGGCCGATCACCCACCGACCTGTCGGGACTGCACCTGGGCGACGTCCTCCTGCCTGAGGACCTCCCGGACACCACGAAGGCATTTCAGGATCTGCGGTCGGGGGATCTGGCCACGTACCAGGTGGAGCATCAGTTCCGTCATGCCAGCGGCGGCATCGTGTGGGGCGCGCTCACCGCGAGCATGGTCCACAACGGCAGCGGCGCTCCCCTCTACATGCTCTTCCAGGTGGAGGACATCACTGACCGTAAGCGGGCGGAGGAGCAACTGGTCCACCGGGCATTGCACGACGACCTGACCGGCCTGCCCAACCGGTCGCTGCTGCTGGAACACCTGACCGGCGCCCTGAACCGGGCCCGGCGCACAGGCTCGCAGGTCGGCGTGCTGTTCCTGGACCTGGACGACTTCAAGTCGATCAACGACAGCTTCGGGCACGGCGCCGGCGACCAGTTCCTGACCCGCGTGGCGGCCTGGATCAGCGCCAGTGTGCGCGCCAGCGACCTCGCCGCCCGGGTCGGGGGCGATGAATTCGTCGTGGTCTGCGAGGACCTCAAGGAGCCCGCCGACACCGCCTTGGTCGCTGATCAGATCCAACGCGCGCTGGCGGGCGAGGTCAGCCTGCACGGGCAGTCCGTCACCGCCGGAGCAAGCATCGGTATCGCCCTCAGCCACCCCGGCAGCACCCCGGAGTCCCTGCTGCGCGACGCCGACGCCGCGATGTATGAGGCGAAGAGCCGGGGCGGCCGGTGCTGGCAGCCTGCCGGAGCCGGCCTGCAAGCGGCCGCGCTGCGCGTTCTGACCGTGCAGTCCGAGCTACGCCACGCTCTGAAGCACCAGGAGCTGCGGGTCTACTACCAGCCAGTGATCGACCTGAAGACCGGCGCGGTCGTCGCTGTCGAGGCCCTGCTGCGCTGGCAGCACCCCGAACGGGGACTGATCCTTCCGGAGGACTTCCTCGACATCGCTGAGCAGCGCGGCCTGATCCACGAGATCGGCGACTGGGTCCTGCGCACCGCCTGTGCCCAGGCCGCCACCTGGTACCAGCGATATGGCGATACCGCCCCTACCCTCGCCGTCAACATCTCCTCCCGCCAGCTCAACCAGCACGACATCAGCGAGCAGGTCCTGAAAGCACTCCAAGCCTGTCACCTGCCCCCCGAGCGGCTCTTCCTGGAGATCACCGAGAGCCAGTTGCTGATCGCGGGAAGGTCCTCGACGGACGCCCTGCACGCACTGGCCGGCAGAGGAGTACGGATCGCCGTCGACGACTTCGGAACCGGCTACGCCAGCTTCGACTACCTGCGCCGGCTACCCGTCCACCAACTGAAGATCGACAAGTCCTTCATCAACGAAGTCCCGACCGACCGGACCCATGCCGCGATCACCGCCGCGGTGATCACCCTCGGGCACAACCTCGGCCTGACCGTTGTGGCCGAGGGCATCGAGACCGCCGAACAGCTGCACGCCCTGCAAGACATGGACTGCCCCCGGGGACAGGGATGGCTATGGCACCACGCCCTCCCCGCCACAGACCTCGACACCCTCCTGGCCGCCCACACCCACCATGGCCTCACCCACACCCCGGCCGTGAAACCGCCACCAGGACTGCGCAACCCCAGGCCACGCGCGACCTCAGACGCCGGAACCCTGCCCGTTGGACTCGGGAAGGATCAGCAGCGGCAGGACGGGTGAAAGGACGATCGGCACGATCATCCCGACGGGATGAGGCTCGACCACAGGGACCCGGCGAGGATGGCCAGGTCGGCATGGGCATCGACGCTCGCTGTGAAGAGCCTCGGAGGTGATGACATGACGGCGCACGTCCAGGAATCGCCGGACGAACTCGGTCCCGTCGACTGGATGGTCCAGGAGTTCCCCGGCAGGAGGTTCAACGGAGAGACCGCACCCGCGCTGAATGACCTCGTGGAGAAGGGGATGGTCCATGTCCTCGACCTGCTTCTGATCCGCAAGGAGGACGTTGGCGGCACAGCCGCCGTCCCCGTAGGGGAGAACCTGTGGGCCGCGCCGCTCGGGTCTTCTGTGCGTCACACGGGCGTTCACCCGGTGGCCGCCGGGCGGGATTCCTGTCCAGGGGATCATCGCTGCGTCTCGAGGAGGCCGAGGCCGAGACGGCCGACGCGCATGAGGAGGACGAAGCGAACGAGCCTGCAGCTTTCGTGCCGGACACGCAGAGCGCGGCCGTCGAGACCGAGAGGAAGGCTGAGTGAGGTGCCGCTGGCAGCGAGGCCGGCACGTCGGGCAACCATGATCGGCCCGGCTCCGGTGGCGCGTACGGCGACCACCGTGGGGACGGCAGCGGTCGTCGCCCACGGTGTGGCTCGTCGGACCGACCGCCGAGAGGATCGTCGGGAGGACCGCCGCGACCGGCGGTTCTGAAGTCGGGGACGGAGCCCCCGCATGCGGAATGCCACCACGACGCAGGGAGTTCGTCCCCGGATTGCGACGGGATCAGACGAAAGCAAGGAGGCATTGATGACAGCGACGACAGCAGCGGCGACGCCGCAGGAGGCTACTTCCGACGGAACCATCACGCCGGAGACGCCGCCGCCCTTCTCGCGGCTGCCCATCGGCCACGGCGCCGTCCTCAGGGCGATCAAGCAGAACACCATCCGTGTCGCGCTCCCAGTGCTGGGCGAGATCCGGCTCCCCCCGGGGGATACCCTCGCCTGGCTGGGCGGGCTGGCGACGCTCGCCGCGCTGGGCATCATCGACTGGCCGGTAACCGTGGCTGTCGGTGTCGGGCACCTGCTCGCCCACCAGCAGCGCCTGCGGCTGCTCAAGGACTTCGGTGAGGGTCTGGAAGAGGTCTGACCCACGATGACCTTCCAGGAGGTGATGGACCGCGTTGCCCAGGCCTTCGAGGGGATCGGGGGCGCCGTCCTGCTCGGCGGGCTGGTGCTGTCCGTCGTCGTCGCGGGCCACTCGTGGGCCCGGGAGCGCGACGGCGCCGTCGCCTACCGGCTGCTCCGTCGGACCTTCGGTGGGGTGATCCTCCTCGGCCTGGAGATCCTCGTCGCCGCCGACCTGCTCCGGACCGTGGCAGTCTCTCCGACGCTGCAGAACGTCATCATCCTGGCTGTCATCGTGCTGATCCGGACCTTCCTCAGCTTCTCGCTGGAGATCGAGATCGAGGGGATCCCGCCGTGGCGACGCGCCCTCCTCCCCAGCTTTGCGAACCGAGCGCCCCGTGATCAGATGTCGGCGACAGCGGGATCGCCGGGCACCTCACCCGGGCCGCCCACGCCGACCACACCATCGAGCGGGGACACATCCGGCGCGGCGATAGTGCACTCGCCCCTGCAATGACCTCCGGATGCCGTGCGGACCGTGGCTGACGCCGTCCTCGCGCTCTGGCCACCGCAGCATGACGATCAACCCGACCTGACCGCCGTCTTGCGCGCCAACACCACCACGTCGCCGCATGCCACCACGCACCCGCGCCGCCAAGCGGTGAATGTCTGTTCGGCAGGTCCTTCGGGCGTGTATTCGGCGCGGACAACCGCAAACGACCGGACCAGGCCGGATGCAGCCGGACACCATGAGACCGGCCCTGACTGCGTAACCAGCCCCTGTGAATTGGTGTCAGTCGCATGTCACGAGGCAGAGTGACCACTCAATGTGAACTACTCATCTTGATCCAGAACCCGTCCCGAAGTAGAACCCGATAGCCAGAGAAATAATGGGGATTACGGTTTGGTTTACCTTCAGTATGCGATCTACCAATACGTCGCCATCCCTGGCTGGCAACCATGTCCCGTAGATCGGGCCCGCAGCGGAGCACAGCACGATAATCGCGAATATTGCGACAAAGACCCTCACAATGAGACGTCTCATCTGAGCGCCTTCTTTGGTGCTGGCCATCTTGGATGAGAACTCAGCTATGGCCCCCAGTTTGCTCGCATCCAGCTTGCTCGCATCGAAATCCTTTTGCGCCTGACTGGTCTTCCCTTCCCAAAGCGCCGCATCCTTCGCTTTGTCTTCAATATCACCCATGAGGTCCTCTATTGAAGCGCCTAGGTCTTTGGCATCGAAGCCCTCCTGAGCCTGACTGGCGCGATCCTTCCAGACTGCCGCGTCTCTTTCCATGTCTTCAATATCGCCCACAACGCACCCCGCTGCCGCGCTTGTACTTTCCCGCAGAACTCCTTGAGGGATCCGTCGATCGGGGCGGCTGGGCAGGCGCGGCATCTTGTGGACCCACGTCGTCCGGTTCTTTATGGGTTCAAACCCCATCAAGAACTTGTGCGATGGAGCACTACTAGCCGCCCTGAGCCGTTTCACTCTTCACCTGCTGATCCAGCATATTCATCAGGTTGATCACATGGTTTCCCATGGCAGTTGCTTCAGTTGACAGCTCTTTGCCGGTCTTCAGGAGTTCACCCATTATCTCCCCGAGGGAAGCTTTGACTGCGCTGTCGTTCGTGTCCCTCGCCAGATTGGCAATCTTCTGGACGAGCATGAATATCTGTTGCGCCATTCCCAGTTGCACATGAATATTCTTCTGGATTTCCAACAGCGGCAGGATCAAGGATGGATCTG
The DNA here is from genome assembly GCA_035719045.1 of Kineosporiaceae bacterium. Lineage (GTDB taxonomy): Bacteria > Actinomycetota > Actinomycetes > Actinomycetales > Kineosporiaceae > DASTGO01. The sequence continues at coordinate 15,062 of DASTGO010000325.1, forward strand.
AGATCTTGGCCATAAGGGGAAGCGCTCCTATGTCTCCAGGGTTCGGACTAGCACAGAACAACCCCCGTCGGTGCAACACCTTTCAGCAAGGGGATGCGAAGTCGATGGTCAACTGGCTGCCAGAACCGCCGAGGGAAGAGTGGGCGGGCTCTCGCCGTCACCTGCCCGGATTCTTGCCAGCATCGCCCGTTCGCTTTCAAGCCAATAGGTGAGAGTCATACCCCAGGGCTGGCCGGCGCTTTGCCATCTGTAGTAGGCGTCCACCTCGATCCTGCACAGGTACTCCTCCCTCGGGAGGGTGGATATCCTCTTCAAGTAGCTGATGGCAGTCTGATAATCGGAGGAGTTGCGCACCGCATTCGTTGCCCCGATCAGCATCGCGGAAACGTGCACCTCTGCTGAGAGCCAGTAATCATCAGCGGACGCCCCTACTACTTGCTTGGACCGCCGAGACATCGCCTCGGCCAGATCTTGAACTCGATGCACGTATTCCGCTGGAGGAAACTCCATCTTGAGAATCCTCAGGGTGGTATCCAATCCGTCCGGCGTGGCACCCAGCCCCTTTGCCAGCCCCATCAGACCCGCGAGGTACCTTTTTGCTGCCATGGCGAAATTTGAGGTGACTCCGCCTGGAGACTGGCCCGCCGCCTCCCACATGGACTCGGCTACTTGACGAATATGTTCACGATACGGTTCCCACAGTTTAGCCTCAGCCGCATTCCAGTATGTGCGATCGTCCTGAATGGGACTACCCTGAGCTTCTCTCAGGGAATCGGTGATCTTCTGGATTGTGGCAAGCTTACTGATGGTATCGATGGGGTTGAGCGCATAGCCCGTATAGTAAACAATATAGTCATCGATGTGCTTCTCTATTTGAGCGACATGTTCCAGCCATCTTCTGGCTTGATCCTCCACTCCTGCAGGATCATTACCCTCGTTGTTGTGATTACTGATCATCCTATTCCCTATCACCCAGGCAATGCCTCCAGTGGTGGGGCATCTAGAAATCAACTTCATGCCCTAGATCTACTTTGCGCCCCTCCAACTCGGAGTCACAGAAGTTTCGAATGACTCCAACATGCGCCAAGAGACCGCCAGGAGACGGGTACTCGTCGCTCTCTCTGCGACGAGTCGTTTCCCTGGGCGCCCCGCCAGCCTTCAGCTTCGTGACGCTGACACGCCGTCGTAGTGTCTCCATTCACGGGGGTCTGACATTGTCGCAGGTCATGGCCTCAGGCACCCCCAGGCGTCCCTCGGTGGCTCGCATCGCTGCAGGCCAGGGGTATCCGTGAATGGACACAGTCGTGGTCTCGGCACGGTCCCGACATACTGGTGCCTCTGCTAGCGCCAGTTCAGCTCGGCCGCCACTGCACCTCGAGCCTGTCCCCGCTTCTCGGCCCCGTCAACACGACGTGCACCGGCGTGGACCGCGACCCCGGCCCCGTTCGTCGCGGTGGAGAAGCACGGTAGCCACAGGCCCGGACGGGCAGTGCGTACGCGGAACGTCGCGCGGGCGTGTGAGCTGATGAAGGTCTCATCGGTGGTCGGCACCGTCTCTCGCGGCACCACGGGGAGTAGGCACCCGGCCAGCACGCTGGCCCACGCCGCAGCGGGCGGGAATCTGTCGGATACGCGAGTGATCATCGTGGGGGATGCCCGTGGCTGGCAAGCCCCGCCCTGTCGTGGCCCCGCGTTGGTGAGGTGGGCACCGTTGCCGGAGGTCCCGCAGGTGCTGCCGGGGGAGGACCGGGGGCTCGGGACGGTCCTGTTCGTGGATCGGGTGCCGTCGTCGTGCTGGTTCACCAACGTGCGTAGCTGCGTCTCGCAGCGGGACTGGGAGCGACTGCGCCGAATGATCGTCCGTCGGGCTGGCGGGGTGTGTGAGGCGTGCGGGCAGAGTCCGGGGATAGCGGAGTCCCTCAGAGTGGTGTACGGCAGGCCCGGGCCGGTGAGGCCGTGATGGGCGTGGCGTCCACGACGTGAGGCGGTCACCGCGTGATCCTTCGAGAGACCTACCGGTAGTCCGGGCCCGCCCCGGCGGCCAACCACCGGAACGCCACCACATCCACACACGCCCGTTCGATCTTGCGGGAGGACCGGACCCCGATGCAGTACCCACACAGCAGCAACCGGACCATCAACCGCGGGTCGTACGGCGGGCCACCCCGGGTCTCGGTGTACGCCGCGTGGATCCGGGACAGGTCCAGATGCTCATCCACCAGGTCAGCGACGAACCGCGCCATGTGATCGACCGGCAGCCACTCGTCCAGCGACGGCGGCAACAAGAACCCCTGGCCCGGGTCGAACGCCCGGAACGTCTTGCCCACCAGGGGCCTCACCCCGGCCGGAATGTCCTCCGCCCTCGCCTCCGGCGAAAACTCGAACAGACCCTCGTCGACCCGATCACCAGCCACACCAGATCATCTCGAGAACCAGCCCCGGTACGGAACACCCCGCCCTACGTGCTAGCCCAATCTGCTTGGGGCAGCGAGCAGGCCGCCGACGGACGATGAGCCAACGACCTCGCCGCGCTCGATCATGGGCACGACGTCGCCCAAATCGAACCACGCGACCTTCTCGGCCTCGTTGATGTCCGTCGGCTCGCCCACGTACTCCGCGCCACGGGCCAGGTAGATGATGTTCTCGGCGTCGATCGTGGACACCATCGGCTGGAAGGCCAGCATGCGCTCCATCTGCAGCGGACGCCAGCCGGTCTCCTCTCGACCTCCCGGGCCGCGGCGATCGCGGGGTCCTCGGTCTCGTCGACGTAGCCGCCCGGCAGCTCCCAGACCCACTGGTCGATCACGAACCGGTGCCGCCACATCATCAGGACCTTGCCCTCGTTGAAAACGGCGACGATGGCTCCCTTGCGCAGGCGCAGCACGTACTGCTCGAAGGTGACGCCGTCCGGAAGCTCGACCTCGACGATGCTCAGCCGACCTCGCTGGCTGTCGTCCACCACACGCTCACCGTGGATCTTCCACCGCGTCACTTTGCTGGCCTCGCCCGCCTTCGTCATGTTCGGCAGGCTATCTGACCCTGGCCGCCGCCAGAGCGCAGGCACCGCGCGCGGTCGCGCAGCCGGGGAGCCAGTGGATTGGCTCCCCGGGAATGCTGGAAATTCATTCACCTGAATGGTGCAGCGCTTGGGCTACCCGACATGTCAGGGGGGGCGGTCAATACCTCCGACTGCACCCATCACGGGTGAAGATGACCTCGACAGAACGAGTGACGCCATCAGAGAGACACTATTTCCGATAGCCCGAACGGAGTAATACTTGCCGGGATTGTGCCTGTCCTGTACGCCAAGGTGGTGATCAAACAGCCCTCAGATGGGCACAAGTGCGGTCACATGCGGAGCCGGTGGCCATTATGGCGTACGTCGAGCATCTATGCATGTTCCCGTGCTTGAGGTCTAGGACTGCAGTGGTGAGATTGCTCAGCGCCTTCTGTTTTGTCGAAATTCACCTAGTATCGACCCTCCCAATTTTGGACGCCTGTCTGCTTTTGTCAAGCCAGTGAATGTGTTGTTCGGCAATTGCGCAGCGCCCCACAGGCGCCACCTGTTATCTTTCCGAGGAAATCGCGCTCGGTTCCTCAAGAGGTGAGTGCGCGACGGGATGCCGCTAGTTCCCTTCTGGAGGGGTGCTGTGATTTCGGGGCGCCAGATCTGGGCCGTGTTTGCTCGCCTGCGTCGATTGGGTGGGGTGCCGGCATTTGTTCTGGCGCTGCTGGTGGTGATCTCCGCTCTGGGGATTTCCGCGTTGCCTGCGTCGGCGGCGACGGGTGCTCAACCGTCGGCCTGGAACTCGACGGCGGCGATCTCGCCAGGCGTGGTGTCCACGGTGGCGGGGAGCGGGTCCGGCGGTGTGACCGACGGGACGGGGACGACGGCATCCTTCGCCAACGCTCAAGCGGTGTCGATCACGAGCGGGTACGCCTACGTCTACGACACTTCACGGATCCGGCGTGTGACCCTGTCGAGCGGGGCGGTCACGACGGTGGCCGGGCAGACATACCAAGGGTGTTCGGACGCCAGTACCGGTCTCAGTGCCAGCGTTGGTTCAGTGTCGCAGGGCATGGTCAACGATGGTGTCTACCTGTACTGGGTGGACGGCCTTTGTGGGTCTGTGCGACGTATGTCGCTGTCCACCACGGCGGTGTCGACCCTGGCAAGCGCCGGTACCGGGGTGACGTTCCGGTCATTGACGGTGGGCCCTGACGGCGCGGTGTACGTGGGAACCACGGCGGGGACGATCCTTCGGGTCGACACCTCCACCGCAGCGACGACCACGGTGCTGTCGGCTCTGCCGAGCAACGTCGGACTGGGCTCAAGCTTCTCGATCACGGCGATGGCTGCGGACTCGACGAGCCTGTGGGTGATCGGGGTGGGCCGTTGCACGGGTGGATCCCCGTGCGGGGCCGTGTTCCAGGTCGATCCGTCTACCGGTGTCGCGAGCGTGGTCTCTTCGACGGTGCCCGCGACGAGTACGTCCCAGCCGGCGGTGTACTCGGGGCCATTGGTGTCGGCGGGTTCGTACCTGTATGCGGTGTCGAACAACTACACCGACGGCACGCCGGGCGCCGTGCTGCGCATTCGCAAGAGCGACGGCGCCTGGACCCGGATCGCGGGGTCGGACGCGGCGGGCTACTTGGACGGGACCGGCGCTCAGGCCTGGTTCACCGGGATCGGTGGACTGGACACCGACGGCACCAACCTGTGGGTCGGCGACACCAACCGGGTCCGCAAGATCAGCGTCGGGACGGCCTTGGCCAGCGATCAGCCGAGCGGGTGGAACACCACTGCGACGCTCGCGCCTGGCGTGGTGTCGACCCTGGCAGGCAGCGGCACCTACGCGGTGACAGACGGAACGGGCACCTCGGCGTCGTTCGCCAACGCCACCTCCCTGTCCGTGGCAGGGGCGTTCGCGTACGTGTACGACAACGGCAAGTACATCCGCAAGGTGAACCTGTCGACCGGCGTGGTGACCACGGTCGCCGGTGGCGGGGGTTCATGTTCCGACACCACCACCCCCTCGTCAGCTGCGATCACTAATGCCAGTGCCTTCGTCAATGACGGGTCCTTCCTGTACTGGCTGGACGGCCTGTGTGGGTCGGTTCGGCGGATGTCGCTGGCCACCAATGCGGTCTCCACGCTGACCCGCGCCCCGTCCGGGCAGACCCTCAGGGCGTTGACCGTTGGCCCTGCCGGGTTCGTGTACGCAGGGACCACCACCGGGACGATCATCAAGGTGGATCCTGTCAGTCGTGCGGTGACCACCTTGGCCACCACCTTGCCCACCAACATCGGGATGGGGTCCAGCTACTCGATCACCGCCCTGACAGCGGACTCCACCAGCCTCTGGCTGATCGGTCTGGGCATGTGCGGCAGTAGCGGTCCCTGCGGGGCCGTGTTCCAGGTGAACCCGTCCACGGGCGCGGTGACCGCGGTGTCCTCGACGGTGCCGACCACAGCCTCGTCGGAGCCGGCACTGTACTCCGGGCCGCTGGTCTCGGCCGGGGACTACTTGTACGCAGTTGCCAGCAGTTCTGTGAAGCCGGCTACGGCCGCCGTGCTGCGTATCCGCAAGAGCGATGGCGCGTGGACCCGGATCGCCGGTTCGGATGCTTCCGGGTACATCGACGGGATCGGCAGCCAGGCCTGGTTCAACGGGATCGGCGGTCTGGACAGTGACGGCACCAACCTGTGGGCAGCCGACCTCAACCGGATCCGCAAGATCAGCCCCGCTACCCCGCTGGGGAACACCCAGCCACCGGGTTGGACCACCACGACGGCACTGAGTTCGGTCGTGGCCACGTCACTGGCCGGCAACGGCACCTATGGCACCGCTGACGGGACCGGGACGGCCGCGTCGTTCTACTGGGTGAGCCGGCTGACCGTGGCCGGCGGGTACGCCTATGTCTACGACAACTACGTCATCCGCAAGATCGCCCTGAGCACCGGAGCGGTAACCACGGTTGCCGGAGCCGACCCAAGGGGCTCCTGCACTGACAGCAACGTGCCGACGTCCGCCAAGATCCCCCAGGCGTCGGCGTTGATCAATGACGGCACCTACCTGTACTGGTTGGACAACTGCGGAAGCGGTGCACCGGTCCGACGCATGTCCCTGGCCACCAACGCCGTGTCCACCTTGGTCGACCCCATCAGCGGCGTCACGTTCCGGTCTCTGACCGTCGGCCCTGACGGTGGGATCTACACGGGAACCAATATCGGGTCAGTGCTGCGGATTGACCCGATCAGCCGGGCCGTCACCACCGTCACCTCCTCCCTGCCCAATGTCGGGCTGGGCACCGTGGCGGTGAACTCCATGACCGCCGACGCGACCAGCCTGTGGGCGGTCGCCACCGGAACCTGCGCCACGGGTGGCGGCCAGTGCGAGGCGATCTTCTCCGTCGATCCCACGACCGGCACGGCGACCGTCTTGGCCGGCTC
>DASTGO010000326.1:0-11448 GCA_035719045.1 Kineosporiaceae bacterium
GGCGGTACGTCCCGGCCGGTGCCGCGTCCGCCCGCGTCGGGTGCGCCCCGGCCCACCCCCGGCTCGGGCGGCGGGCAGTCCTGACCCGTCCGGCCTGACCCGTCCGGCTCAGATCAGTCCGGTGCCGAGCAGGAGCAGGTAGCCGCCGCCGGCCACCGCGCCGACGGTCAGCACCAGGAACGCCCCGACCCAGAACAGCCCCGGCAGCCGGGTGAGCCGGGCCAACTGGTCGGCGTCGGACATCGGGGCCTGCCCCCGGCGGCGCTTGTGCTGCAGTTCCAGGACCGGTCGCGGCCCGGCCAGCAGCAGGAACCAGGCCAGTGCGAATGCGAAGGCCGCCTGCACGGCCGGCGGGGCCCAGACCATCACCGCGACCAGGATCCCCGCCGTGGTCAGCACCGACACCACGCCGAACACGTTGCGGACCGCCACGCCCACAGCGGCGACCAGGACGAGGAACCCCGCGAGCGTGGCCAGCACCCGCCCGGTGGAGAGTGCGGCGGCCGCGGCCAGCCCGAGCACCGACGGCATCAGGTAGCCCGCGGCGGCGGTGAACACCATCCCGGGGCCGGTCGGCCGGCCGTACGACAGGGTGAGCCCGGAGGTGTCGGAGTGCAGCCGCACCCCGTGCACCCGCCGCCCGGACAGCAGCGCGACCCCGGCGTGGCCGCCCTCGTGGGCCAGGGTCACCACATGCCGGGCGAGCAGCCAGGTCCGGACGTCCGACACGGCGAACAGGGCGACCGCGGCGGCCGTGAGCAGCACCCACAGCGGCGGGTCCGGCTGCCGGACGGCCAGCCGCTCCCAGACGGCGACGAGCTGATCCACGGCCCATGCCTACCACGCCCCGCTGGGGCCCGGCTCAGCCCTCCCCGGGTGCGTGCCCATGTGTCGGGCGGCAACCGTCCCCTGTGGGTGCGATGTGCCATCGTGCCCCTTTTCCGGGCATGGTGTGCCACTGCGCCCACCCGCATCGTGGGGCCGCCGCGCATGCCGTCCCGAGGGTGTCGACGGGAACGGTCTCATCCATCCACTCCGACACAGGACCGTGCCCAGGTGTGGACGATCACTCCCACCCACCCTGGGCGCGGTGGCACATCGTGCCCGCTTTTCGGGCGCTATGTGCCACCGTGCCCGCCTGCCGGACCTGCCGTGCCGGACCCGTCGGACCGGACCTGCCTGCCGGACCTGCCGCCGCCCGGCGACGTCAGGCGGTGGTGGCGGGCTCGGTGGCGGAGTCCGCGCGCTTGACGGCCTCCAGCAGCAGTTGCGCCACGTCGGCGACCTGGACGCTCTCCGGGGCCTGCCCGCCCGCCTGCATGGTGGTCAGCCCGTCGGTGAGCATGACCCGGCAGAACGGGCAGCCGACGGCGATCGTCCCGGCGCCGGTGGCGACGGCCTCGGCGGTCCGGTCGGCGTTGATCCGGGTGCCGAGCTTCTCCTCCATCCACATCCGGGCGCCGCCGGCCCCGCAGCAGAACGAGCGGTTGCCGTGCCGCGGCATCTCGGCGAGCTGGACCCCCGGCAGGGAGCCGATCAGCTCGCGCGGCGGGGTGTACACCCCGTTGTGCCGGCCGAGGTAGCAGGGGTCGTGGTAGGTGACGGACGCGCCGGCCCCGTTCGACCCCGACGGCGGCGCGACCGGGGTCAGCCTGCCCTCGCGGACCAGCCGGTTGAGCAGCTGGGTGTGGTGGACGACCTGGTAGCGCCCGCCGAGCTGCGGGTACTCGTTGGCCAGGGTGTTGAAGCAGTGCGCGCAGGTGACGACGATGTTGGTGGCCCTGGCCTCGTTGAGCATCTCGACGTTGGCCTGGGCGAGCATCTGGAACAGGAACTCGTTGCCGGCCCGCCGCGCCGGGTCACCGGTGCAGGACTCGCCCTCGCCGAGCACCGCGAAGGACACCCCGGCCATGTGCAGCAGTTCGGCGACCGCCCGGGTGGTCTTCTTCGCCCGGTCCTCCAGGGCACCGGCGCAGCCGATCCAGAACAGGTAGTCCACGCCGGTGAGGTCCTCGACGTCCGCCCCGACCTGCGGGATCTCGAAGTCCAGGCCCTTCGCCCAGTCCATCCGGGTGCGCGGGGACATCCCCCACGGGTTGGCGTTCTTCTCCAGGTTCTTGAACAGCCCGCCCAGCTCGGAGGGGAACGCCGACTCGATGAGCACCTGGTAGCGGCGCATGTCGACGATGTGGTCGACGTGCTCGATGTCGACCGGGCACTGCTCGACGCAGGCGCCGCAGGTGGTGCAGCTCCACAGCACGTCCGGGTCGATGACGCCGCCGGTCAGCGGGTTGTCCGGGTCGACCGGGGCGACCAGGCTGCGCTGCGCCTCCTCCAGCACGTCCGCCGGGAGGCCGGTCCTGTCGATCTCGGCGGCCATCAGCCAGGGCGCCTTGCCGTGGGAGTGGTCGCGCAGGTTGAGCACGAGCAGCTTCGGGGACAGCGGCTTGTCGGTGTTCCAGGCCGGGCACTGGGACTGGCAGCGGCCGCACTCGGTGCAGGTGGAGAAGTCGAGCAGGCCCTTCCAGGTGAAGTCCTCGACCTTGCCGACGCCGAGCGCGGCGTCCTCGTCCAGTTCGTCGACGGACTCGAAGTCCAGCACCTCGCCCTTGACCCGGATCGGCTGCAGCGGGCCGAGGCTGGTCGGCAGGCCACGGGCCTCGGTCCGGCCGGGGTGGCGCTTGAACCAGATGTTGACGAAGGCCAGGAAGCGGTGCCAGGCCACGCCCATGGTCGGCTGGACGGCGATCGTGATGAACCAGGCCATCGACACGATGATCTTCAGCGCCGCGACCAGGACGATCGCGGTCTTCAGGGAGGCCGTGCCGGTCCCCTCGAACAGTCCGCCCAACCAGGAGGTCAGCGGGAAGTGCACGGCCCCGGGCTGCCCACCCTCGGCGGCGGCCAGTGCGTACTCGAGGCCGCGCAGGGTGAGGATGCACAGGCCGACGACGAGGATGGTGCCCTCGACGTAGTACGCCTGCCAGAAGCTGGAGCCGAAGAACCGCGACCGCCTGCCCTGCGCGGCGGCGGACCGGGGGTGGTTCTTCTGCCGGATCCCGATCAGCACGAGGATCGCGATCAGGGTGCTCCAGCCGAGCAGTTCGGTGAACCACTCGTACGGGGCGAAGTGCCCGACCAGGGGCAGTGCGAAGGTCGGGTCGAACACCTGGCCGTAGGCGGTCAGCAGGGTGAAGAACAGCCCGCCGAAGCCGACGAAGACCAGCCAGTGCATGACCCCGACCAGCGGCCAGCGGCCCAGCCGGGCGTGGCCGAGGGACTCCTCCAGCACGCTGTGCAGCCGGGCACCGGGCTGGCCGCCACGGGTCGGGTCGGGCTGGCCGAGCCGGAACACCCGGACCAGGTAGCCCACCGTCCGGCCGAAGAGGGCGACACCGATCACGGACAGCACCGCGATCAGGGTCACCACCCCGATCTGCAGGCCGGACAGTCCCGGGGACCCGCCGGCAGCCAGCATCGGCAGCGCCCGGACCGGTCCCGCCGGGAGGGAGGAAACCTGGTGGGAAATGAACTGCATGGGGTGACTCTCCCGTCCGCCGAGGCGTACGTCTGCGGTCCGTCCTGTGGTGGCCGTCACACTAGGTGGCGGCCTACCGCGCCCCGAATCCTACTCGCCGGTAACAAAGCCTGGAACCCGGGTCGTGGTGCTCGTTGGTGCCCCTCGGTGACCGCCCCGCCCTGACACTCAGGGATGGCGGGGTTCTGCCGACGGGTACCTGGGGAGGACCGTAGCGGGTGTCCTCCACGGGCAGGACGCGGAGGCGGGCCGGGTGATGGGCAGGCGCAGGGCGGCATCGCGCCGGAGCCGGACCCCGGGTCGCGGTGCCGGGTCCGCGCTGAGCCTGTGCATGATCGTCCGCGACGAGCAGGACCGGCTGGCGACCTGCCTGGACTCCGCCGCACCCGTCGCCGACGAGATCGTGGTCGTGGACACCGGGTCCACCGACGCCACCGTGGAGATCGCCCGGCGGTACGGGGCGATCGTCCTGCAGTACGGCTTCGACCCGGCCGACTACGCCCGGGTCCGAAACCTCGGCCTGGACGCCGCCCGCGGCCGGTACGTCCTGGTCATGGACGCCGACGAGGTGCTCACCCGGCGCAGCCTGGGGGCGGTGCGGGAGTGCCTGGCCGGCGGCGAGGACGGCGGGTGGATCGTCACCCGGCGCAACCTGCCGGCGGGCAGCCGGGCACCGGCCTGGGTCGACCACGCGGTCCGGCTGTTCCGCAACCGGCCCCAGTACCGCTTCCGGCACCGGGTGCACGAGACCGTCGACGACGCGATCCTGGCCTCGGGCGGGCGGTTGCAGCACTGCTCGGTGGTCCTGGACCACCACCTGGCCGAGGAGGACCGGCTGCGCCAGAAGTGGCAGCACTACGTCGAGTTGCTGCGCGAGGAACTGGCCGCAGGCGAGGCGGACCCGTCCCGCCTGGTGTTCCTGATGGCCGACTACTACAAGCTGGGCATGCTGGCGCAGGCCGCGGTGGTCGCCGACCGGATCGCCGAGACCTGCCCGGAGGACTTCACCGCCCGGTTCCAGGCCGCCCTGTGCCACCTCGCCCAGGGCGAGGACCTGGCCGCGGCCCGGTCCCACCTGGCGGCGGCGCTCGCCCTGCGCCCGCACGACCGGGAGGCACTCGAGCTGGCCGCCGCCCTGGACGGCCCGGTGCCGGTCTCCGCCGTGCCGCCCCCGCGCCGGGAAGCCCGGTCAGCCGTGACGCCCGATCAGCTGTGACGCCCGATCAGTAGGGCCGCCAGCGCAGGCTGCGGTCGGACGCGCTGGTCGAGCAGCGCTCCAGGACGTGGCTGCGGGTGTACCCGAACCAGCTGCGCCGCCCGGACGTGCAGCGGGCACCCTGCGACACCGAGCCGCTGACGAACTTCTGCGGGACGCTCACCTTGCCGGTGGTGACCCAGCCGGTGGTGTTGCCGAAGTTGTCCTGGGCCAGCACATGCAGGTACCACGTGCCGCGGGCCAGCGTCGGGGACACCACGGTGCCCGGCCCGCTGAACCTGGCGGATCCGGCGGTGCTGGTCGAGCTGTGGTTCCAGACCGTGTAGAAGCCGTGCACCCCGGACAGGGTGTCCAGGGCGCCGAGGCTGGCCGCGAACCGGTTCGTGGCGTAGGGCTTGACCCGCAGCTGGGTGATCTGCGGGCCGCCGACGTCGGCCAGGAAGCGGCTGGAGTCGGCGACGGCCGACCAGTTGCCCGCGGCGTCCACCGCCCGCACGTGCAGGTACCAGGTCCCCTCGCCGGGGGAGGCGGTGATCGCGGGGCTGGTGGTGTCGACGGTGGTGTCCACCTCGGCGTCGGTGGCCGTCGGGTTCTGGTTCCACACGTAGGAGTAGCCCGCGACCGGACCGGCGGCGTCCGAGGCGGTGACCGTCGCGTTGAGGTTCAGCCGCCACACCGTTCCGTTGATCCCGCTGATCACGGGCGGCTCGTTGTCGACCGGGACGTGGGCCAGCACGTTCGGGTCCCCGGACATCAGGGCGGTGAGCACCCCGTGCACGGCGAACCCGAGCAGGCCGGCGCTCACCTGGGCGGGGGTGCTGCCGGGGTGCTGCTGCAGGTACAGCGCGACCAGCCCGGCGACGTGCGGGGCCGCCATCGAGGTGCCGCTGAGCACCCGGGTGCCGCTGTCGCTGCCGACGGCGGCCGAGCTGATCTCGGTGCCGGGGGCGTAGAGGTCCAGGCAGGGCCCGTAGTTGGAGTACTGGGCGGCGGTGTCCCAGCTGTCCGGGACGAGCGTGCCGGTGGTGGTGATGCCGCCGGTGGCGCCGACGGTCAGCGCCGCGGGGACGTCGGCCGGGGACTGGGTGCAGGCGTCCACGCCGTCGTTGCCGGCCGCGATCACGTAGGGGACCCCGGCGGCGATCGAGGCCTTGACCGCGTCGTCGAGCGCCTGGTCGCGGGCCCCGCCGAGGCTGAGGTTGGCCACCGAGTTCGCGGCGTGGTTCTGGGTGATCCAGTCGAGGGCCGCGATGACGTCGGAGACGGTGCCGCCGCCACTGGCACAGTCCAGGGCCTTGATCGGGACGATCGTGACGCCCTTGGCCACCCCGGAGGTGGTGCCGCCGAGGATGCCCGCGACATGCGTCCCGTGGCCCTCACCGCAGTCCGCGACGTCGGCGGGGTTCGGCACGACGCCCGTGGCGTCGGTGACGAAGTTGCGTCCGGTGCCGACCCGGCCGGTGAACTCGCTGTGGGTGGTCCGCAGGCCGGTGTCGACGACGTAGGCGGTCACGCCCGCACCGGTGTCGGGGTAGGTGTACGAGCCGTCCAGCGGCGGGCGCACCTGGTCGAGCCGGTCCAGGTTCCAGCCCGCACCGGTCTGGGTGCCCGCGGAGGAGGCGGTCGCCGCGTGCGGGGTGGCGGCCGGCAGGGCGGAGGCGGCGACGGTGCGGTCGGGCTCGACGTAGGCCACCGCGGGGTCGGCCTTCACCGCGGCGAGCTGGGTGGCGTCCAGGGCCGCGGTGTAGCCGCGCACCGTGCGGCCGTAGGCGTGCCGGGCCTGGACGCCCAGCTGGGCGGGGGCGGCCTGGGTCGGCGTGCTGCCCGGCCGGTACACCACGATGTACCGCCCGGGGACCACGGTGCCGGGGGACTGCTGCGGTGCGGTCGGCAGCTGCTTGGCTGCGGTGGGGTTCCGCTTGGCGGACTTGGTGTCGGGGCCGGACTTCTTCGCCGCACCGGGACCGGACACCCCGGACACGGCCGGCGGGGTGATCCGGGGGGAGGCGGGAAGGGTGCCGTCGGCGGACACCGGGCCCGCGTCGGTGTCCGTGACCGTGGGCTCGCTGCCGTCCGGGGCGGTCCCCCAGCCGGAGTCGGCACCGTCGCCGGTGTCCTGCGACGCGGGCTCCTCCAGGGTGGCCGCCGCCTGCTCGGAGGAACCGGGGTCGTCCTGCGGACGCTGCAGCGCCAAGGTGATCCCCGCGGCCGCCACGAGCAGCACCGCGGTGCCGGCCGCCACCGTCGCGAGTCGAACCCGCGGCTTCGTCATGCCATGTCCTTACAAGTCGGGCGAACCGGTACGGGCATGCCGTGGATCACATGCCGGCCGCCCAAACTACCGCCAGCGCAGGGCCGCACTGGTGGCGCTCGAGGAACAACGCACCACGGTCATCCGTGCGGTCCAGGCGTACTGGCCCCGCTGCTGGGAGCTGCAGGCGGTGCCGGGGACGACCACCCCGGCGGCGAAGGGCAGCGGCGTCAGGTAGGGCCCGGCGGCGGTCCAACCGGACCAGTGACCGGCCCGGTCCACCGCCCGCACGTGCACGAACCAGGTCCCGTCGGGCAGCCGCGGGGACCGCACCGAGACGCTGCCGGTGCCGGCCGTGAAGGCGACGGACCCGGCCGCGGAGGCCCGGTGGTCGTTCCAGACCACCTGGAAGCCGGCCAGCCCGGCACCGGCGTCGGTGCCGGTCAGGTTCACCTGGTACCGGTTCGGGGCGGCGGGGGTCACCTGCACCCGGGTCACCCGCGGCGCGGCGACGTCCACGACGAACGGCCCGGCGGTGGTCACCGCACTCCAGTTGCCCGCTAGGTCCACGGCCCGGACGTGCACGTACCAGGTCCCGTCGGGGAGCCAGCCGGACAGCCGCCCGTCCGTGCTCTCCAGCCAGGTCGTGGTGGCGGGGGCCGGGGTGTGGGTCCAGGCGTAGGCGTACCCCTTGATCCCGCTGGCCGTGGCCGGAGGAGCCGGGGCGGGGTCGGTGCCGGTGGCGCGGACGGTGATCGTGGACCCCGAGACCGATCCGGTCACCGCGGACACCACCGGCGCCAGGACGTCGTCGCCGGGGGCCACCGCGGGCGGGACCTGCAGCAGCAGGTTCGGGTCCCCGACGTTGGTGAGGATGTCGCTGAGCACGCCGGGGACCGCCCGGCCGACGATCGACGCGCGGATCTGGTCGGGGGTGGCCGTCGGGTTCGACTGCAGGAACAGGGCCGCCACCCCGGCGACGTGCGGGGCGGCCATCGACGTGCCGCTGATCATCTCGGTCGCGGTGTCCGAGTCCAGCCAGTCCGAGGTGATCCCGCTGCCCGGCGCGTACAGATCCACGCAGGAGCCGAAGTTGGAGTACCCGGCCGCGACGTCCCCGATGGTGCTGGCGCCGACCGTGATCGCCGCGGTGACGTCCGCCGGGGACTGCTGGCAGGCGTCCACCGAGTCGTTGCCCGCGGCCAGGGTGTAGGTGACCCCCGCGGTGATCGAGGCCCGGACCGCGTCGTCGAGGGCGACCGTCGAGGAGTCGGCGTCGGCGCCGAGGCTCATGTTGGCCACCGACGGGCCGGAGTGGTGCGCGGTCACCCAGTCCACCCCCGCGATCACCGAGGACAGCGTGCCCGACCCGGTGCAGTCCAGGACCCGGACCGGCACCACGGTGACGCCCTTGGCCACGCCGTAGGTGGTGCCGCCGATGGTCCCGGCGACGTGGGTGCCGTGCCCGTCGCAGTCGCTGGTGTCCGCCGGGTCCACCGCGGACCGCGGATTGTCCAGGTTCGCATGCGAGGTGAAGTTGATCCCGGTGCCGACCCGCCCGGCGAAGTCCTGGTGGGTGCCGCGCAGCCCGGTGTCGAGCACGTAGACGGTGACCCCGTGGCCGTCCGCGCCGGGGGTGTAGCTGTTGTCCAGGGGCAGGTTCGGCTGGTCGATCCGGTCCAGGCCCCAGTCCGGGCCGAGCTGCGGGCCCGTGGTGTCGGCATGCACCCGGACGTCCGGGAACACGTCGGCCACCGCGGGGTCGGCGCGCACGGCGGCCAACTGGGCGGGAGTCAGCTGGGCGGCGAACCCGTGCACGGCGGCGCCGTAGCGCAGGCTGCCCCGGGCGGCGATCGCCGCGACGGCCGGTTTCGGGACCGCCCCCTTGCGGTAGAGGACGACGTAACGACCGGGGACGACCGGGTTCGTGTCGCGCCCGGTCCGGGTGTCCCGGGTGCCGGTGGTGGGGGGCGGGGCGCCAGGCGTGGACGCGCTACCCGTAGCGCCCGAGCCGCCCGTCGCGCCCGAGCTGGGCGGTGCTGGAGCGCCGTGCGGCCGGGTGCCCGTGGGGGTTCGGGAGGCTGCGCTGCCCGCACCGCGTGCCCCGGAGCCGCCCGTGGCGGGGCGGCCGGACAGGGATCCGCCTGCCGCGGATCCGTCGGGCGTGGCGCTCAGGTCCCGCAGGCCGGGCGGGACGGAGGCGGGGTCGCCTGCGGTGCCGCTGCCGGGCGCCGCCACGGTCAGCGCCGTGTCGGTCTCCGGGCTGGGCGTACCCGCCGCTCCCGAGCTGGTCCCGGCCAGCTGCGCCGAGGCCGAGCAGGCCAGCGTCAGGGCCAGTCCGAGCGAGAGCAGCGGCAGTCTTCCGTGGCGTGGGCGCACGGCAACTCCTCCCCGATAACTGTGGGCAGTCGGAACACTACTGTCAGTGTTGAGCCCGTGGGGGAGGGCAAGCGGTGAAGCGGTGGCGTGGCGGGGATCGACTCCGCCGGCCTCAGGGTCGGCGGGCAAGCCGCAGCCGGGACTCGATCACCCCGAGGTTGTCCAGGCCCTTGGCGATGTCCATGATCAGCTCCACGGCCTCGTCCTGGGTCAGCTGCAGGTCCGCGCCGTTGAGGTAACAGAACACTGAGGTCAGGTGCAGGGCGAGTCGCTTGTTCCCGTCGACCAGCGGGCGATTGCTCGCGAGTGAATGAGCCAGCGCCGCAGCCTTGCGGGCGAGGTGGGGATAGGCGTCCCCACCGAACGCCGACGCGGCGGGGCGGCCCAGCGCCGAATCCAACAGCCCGACATCGCGCACGGGACCCCAGCCGCGCCGCTCGATGATCGCCGATGCCTCCTCCAGCTGCACGTACCTCACAGCGAACCCAGCCGGTCCAGTGCCTCGGCGTACCGCTCTGCCAGCTGGTCGGAGACCTCCAGCAGGTCCTCGCCGAGCCGCTCATCCTGTTCCCGGATCGCGCGCAGCGCCGCCTGCTGCTTGCTCACCCTCCACCGGTGTGCCAGTCGCTCCAGTGCGGCTTCCTCGTCCGGCCCGGGACGCAACGTCATCGCCATGTCGCGACGGTATCGCCAAGTGATACCACTTGGCGATACCATGAAACCCGCTCTGTGGGCGAATCCGGCGTCGAGAACCCGCGCCTGGGCACTGGGTGCGGGCCACCGCCACCGCGGCGACGCGGATCCACCGCGCCGACTGACCCGTCCGGGTGGCTGTCGCTGCACTGTGCAGCTTGGGGGGTCCGTCCGGGTGGGGGGTGCGGTCCCCCGGGGCGCCACACGGGTGACCGGAGCGATCACCGTGAACAGGCGGGATCAGGGCGTTCCCGGCGGCGTTCCGGACCTTTCGCGCCCGCGCCCGCCCCGTTTCCGGGGCCATCCGTGCAGGTGGGGCCCTCCGACCGAGTGATTAGCCCGGGGGACCCGTCAACACGCCGGGGGGCTCGCCGATAGGTCACTCCGAGGGGGCATGAGGACCCCAACTCATGGGGCCGTGTGTAACCCCATGGCCATCTCACGGAGGAGAGACCCAGCTATGAGCATCCTGAAGACAGCGGCGGCCTCCAGGGTCGCGCGCTTCGTCGCGGTCGCCGGTGTCGTCGGTGCATCGCTCATCGGCGTTGCCGCCGCGCCCGCCAACGCTGCCACGACGGCTGCGACCGTGACCCCGACCACCGGCAGCACCGCCGGCGGCACCGTGATGACGGGTAAGGGCAAGAACTTCATCAACGCGGCCGGCACAGTCGTCCTGGTCACGGTGACCTTCCAGACCACCGCCTGCACCGTCGACGCCACGGTCGGTACGGACGTGACCGCGATCAACGTCCTCGACGCCACCACGGCCATGTTCACCACCCCGGCCCTGGCCGCGAACACCGCGTACTACGCCTGCTTCTACGACGGCACCACGGCGACCCAGCAAATCCTCGGCCAGGCCAGCGGCATCAGCATCCAGGCCCCGCCGACCGCGACCAACATCGGTGGCGGCGCCACATACAACGCCTCCACCGCGGGTGGTGCGTCCACCACCGTGACCGGCACCAACTTCACCAACAACAACAAGACGTCGGCGACGATCGACGGGGTCAACGCGAAGGCGGTCTACGTCAACGCCACCACGATCACCATCACCCTGCCGGCGCATGCGGCCTCGCCGGTGAACCCGGCCACACCCGCGAAGGTGGTCGTCACCACCCAGTACGGCACGGCCACCAGCACGGGTTCGATCAACTACTACCCGACGCTCAAGCTGGGCTCGACCTACGGGCTCGGTGCCGCGAACACGCCGATCACTATCACCGGCACCGGGTTCAGCAGCTATGACTTCGTCAACACCACGGCCTGGAAGAACTTCATCGGCGTGGGGTACGCGAGCCAGACGCTGAACAACACGGTCGTCATCGCCACACTCAAGACCTGCAGCAGCATCATCGTGGCCAGCGACAC
>DASTGO010000327.1:0-27195 GCA_035719045.1 Kineosporiaceae bacterium
AAGTCGACACCTACGCCTTTCGCTAGGGAGATCATCGTTTCGGCGTGGAAGTCGGGCCGACCCGTGGCTGTTGTGAGCAACAATTCCGCCGAAGCAGTCAAGGTCTATCTCGACAACCACGACCTGAGTCCCTATGTCTGCCCGATCGTGGGCCGCGCATACGCGGAACCTGCACGGATGAAGCCCTCGCCCGGCCCCGTTCTTGCGGCTCTCACTCACCTCGCCTCCGCCCCTGGGGCTGCCGTGCTGATCGGTGACTCCCTCACCGATATCAGGGCTTCACAGGCCGCGGGAGTGCGAGTGATTGCCTACGCGAACAAGGCACACAAGGTTGCGCCGTTCCGGGACGCCGGGGCTGATGCTGTCGTGACCACCCTGGCTGACGTTGCTCGCATCCTGGTGGATCGTTCGTCTCATGTTGAGGGATGAGGTGCACCCGCCCCGGGTCGGTTCATGGGCCGCGTCCGACGTGACGCCATTCGTGGCGCGACCGGCGAAAAATCGAGGCCACCAGTTGCCCTGTGAGCGCCTATCGCACGCTGCCTCGACTTGAGGGGCCAGGGAGGGGGTAGCGGTCCCCTGAGGCCAACCTGTGGCCGCTGAACCGATCACGTCGCGCCGGGTGCATCTCGGCCCTGCCGGAGGCCTCCCAGGGCGTGATCGGAGCGCCTGGCGTGGTCTCAGTTCTGGTCTCATTCGTGATCGTTCACTGCCGTCCGCGTGTGGCCACGGAGGGGCCGAATGCCCTCGTGAAGGGCCACATGAACCGTTGCGAACGCACGGCAACAGTTCTCTTAATCAGCGGGTTCGGGGTTCGAGTCCCTGGCGGCGCACCAAGGGCCCAGGTCACGGAAACGTGGCCTGGGCCTCAGCTTTGGTCCCGGACGGTTTTCGGACGGTCTACCGGCCCTTCAGAATCCAGGGCGTAGTCGGGGTCGGAAGCCGCCGGTCTCGAGTAGGGACCTGGCGATGTAGTTGGTGAGGTTGCGGAAGCCGAGGGCGGAGCCGCGTAGGTGTTCGAGCCGGCCGTTGATCGCCTCGGTGGGCCCTGGTTCGAAAATGACGGTCTGCAGCGTGCGGACCGGCTCGGCGCGTACCGTGCGGGAATGCCTGAGCGGTCACTACCCGAGATGGTCGAGGATCGGTCGACCTGGCGACTCATGACGACGCGCGCGAAGCTCGAGACCGTGGTCACCTGTGCCGCATTCGCCCTCTATGCCCTGTTCGCACTGAAGCTTCTGCTCTTCTCGCGGCCGCTCGGTTCGGAACGATCGTTCAACCTCATCCCGTTCGCGAGCATCTCGCACTACCTGTTCAGCGGTTCATCCGGCGTGAGGAGGTTCGCGTTCGGCAACATCGCCGGGAACGTCCTCCTCTTCATCCCCCTCGGCTCGGACTTGTCCGTACTGACGAAGTCGACCGTGGCGAGGACGATGCTCATCGTCGCCTCGGCGAGCGTGGCGGTGGAGATCTTCCAGGGCCTGTTCGCCTTGGGGGCGTCGGACGTCGACGACGTGATCCTGAACTGCCTCGGAGGTTTCGTCGGTATCCAGTTGTTCCTCCTGCTCAGGGTGATCGTGCGAGACCGCGACCGGGTGCGCACGGTCGTCGCGGTGCTGTCGGTCCTCGCGCTCCCGGTCCTGTCCTACTTGCTGTTCGTCATCAGACTGCGCATGTGAGTCCAGGCACCCCTGGGGCCCGGCAGCTAACCCGTCCAGGCGCTTGTTCCCGCAACGCCACCTGCCTGCAGGCCAGGTCTTCATCAACTTTGCATTCGCGCAAGTTGCCACCTGGCAACGCGTTGGCAGTCTCCGTGGAATTGGCAACCTTCACCCGGAACCTTCTTCACCACTCGTCGGCGGGCTACGCCAAGAGTTGCGGGTAGTTCGCGATCGCGGAGGAGACCTCACTTCCGAGAATTGCCTGCCTGCTGGCGCTGCTCGCTGTCCTGGCCATCCATCTCCGCACGCCCTGAAACGGGTACTCCGACACTGCTGCGAGTATGTGATCGCAGTAGGCGTCGTCGCCGGCCTCCACGGCTTCGGCGTAGCGCACC
The DNA here is from genome assembly GCA_035719045.1 of Kineosporiaceae bacterium. Classification (GTDB taxonomy): domain Bacteria; phylum Actinomycetota; class Actinomycetes; order Actinomycetales; family Kineosporiaceae; genus DASTGO01. The sequence goes on from DASTGO010000327.1 coordinate 2,057, forward strand.
ACCAAGGCGCAGAGGGCCGTCCAGGCATTGCGTCGCCCCTTGGTGCAGACGTCCCTGTTGAGACCGAAGACGTCGATCGTCGCCTGCCCGATCCGGTCCAGGGGTACATACAGGCCCGTGGTCGGCGAAAGGGCGAGATGTTCGAGGGGATCCATCGTCGTGGGGTCGATCAGCAACGGCTGATCCCCGTCCACGGGGAAGGCATCCCGCTTCATGTTGCTGTTGCAGTACGAACATGCGAGCAGGTAGTTGGACCATGCGAAGCAGTGGTCGGGATACGTCGCCTTCGGACGGTAGTGGTCAATGGTTGTTGCGAGACTGTCTTCGCAGTACATACATCGCTCGATACCGGAGCACATCCGCTTCAGCGTGTCGAGGACCTCGCGGCGTGCAGTGCCTGAGAAGGTTCCCCAGCTTCGCTTCGCCTCGTCGGCGGGACTCGTGGCGCCGTTGACCCTCTGCTGCCGCCTCGACAGCGTCCGCTGCGTCGGCAGCGAAATGGGCGGCCGGGCCAGGGGGATCACCGTTCGACCAGCCTCGCTCGCATCAGGGATCGCACCGCAATCTCGGCCTGGCTCGTCGGGAGGTCCGTGCGGAGCGATTCGACTTCTTCCAGCTCGCTCGCGGTCAGCGTTCTCGCGACGGCAACGGCCTCAAGTTCCGCCAGTCTGTTGCGCACATTGACGGACGTGTCGGAGAAGGCGGTGTCGAGCCCGAAGAGCTCGGACATGACGGCGTCATCGGCGCTGCCGTTGACCACCCTGTTGAAGGCCTCGCCCGTCAGAACCTCCGCGATGGGCCCCTCGGTCCATCTGGGGGAGAGGCGGACCAGTCCGCCGACGTCGGCGGCCTGGCAGATGAACGGACTGTGGGTGGTGACGATGAACTGGACGTTGGGGAAGTGTGACTTGAGCCAGAACCCGATCCGCTTCTGCCACTCGACATGCAGGTGGACATCCACTTCATCGATGAGAACGACGCCGCTGTGCAACACCTGGACGTGTCCGTCTGCGGTCTCCGTCAGGGCCACGGAACCGAAGTTCGCGGCGAGCTGTTTGATCAGGTCGAGAACGAGGCCGGCAACCACCCGGTACCCGTCGCTGAGGGATCGAAGGGCGAGCCTCCCACCGTCCGGCGTCGTCACCCAGAGTCCCTCTGAGTCGACGTGGTCGACGGTCATCTCCTCAGGCAGAAGACCGTCGCTGAGGAGGCGCAGAACGAGGTGTTCCAGCTCCTCGGCCTCCTGCTTCTTCTCCAGACGGCGCAGGTAGACCTGTTGCAGCCATACGATCGACTCGGAAAGGGAGGCGTCTTCACGGAAGAGGCTTGCCAGGGCCGCGGGCCGGCCGGGAGACATCATCAGGCGTTGCGCTTCGGTCGGCGCCGGTGAAATCCTCCGGAAAGGCCCGTAGCCGGCAATGAACCATCCTCGTGGATTCTCCGCCCATGGCCCGCGTTGAGGAGTCCAGTTCCCGCCCACCGCGATCCGGTCCATGAGCGGCTCAGGTCCGTCCGTCCGGGTCCACTCGATAGCCGTCCAGGGGTCGAACGTGGGCTTGCGACCCGCAGCGAAGCCGTCTTCATCGCCGAAGGCGAGACGTGCGGCGGCCAACGCACGGTCTTCGCCGTCCCGGATCCAACCGGTGAAGGTCTCCGCCAGCAGCCGGGCCACGGACGGGCCGGCGATCGCCAGGGCCAGGGCCTGCAGGAACGTTGACTTTCCGGAGCCGTTCCGCCCGGCCAGCACGATCCAGCGCGGCGGTTCCGGGGCCTTGTTGAAGCTCAGCGAGACCGAGTGCCCGCCCGCAGGGAAACCTCGAATGCCTTCCAGACGCACCTCAGTCACGCGCACAGCGGCGAGCCTACCTGCCTGTCCCCGGCTGCCGGGGGTAGGCGGCGAGACCTTGGCGGATCGCCGGTGTCGCCGAATGCCCATGGGGTTTCGAACATCATGACCTGCCCGGACGTCCCGCAGCCACCAGACGTCGAGCGGGTCCGCCCGTCTCCCGCCGCGCGCGCCGGTCAGCGGGACCGGTGGGTCGCGGCAGGCGTCAGGTGTGCTCCCACTAGGTCTGTGTGGGGGCGCCCTCGACGGCGAGGATCTCCCGGGAGTGCGGGCCTCCCGGCGTGGCCAGATCCATGAGCAGCGACAGTGGGATCCCGCTGGCGAGTAGGCGCATCGCCGAGTCGCGGCGCCCGGCGCAGGGGCTGCCCGGCGGCAGGGCGGTGGGTCCCGGACGGCCCTGCTGGTCACCGTGTCCGCTCATCGTGCCCCCGATCATGTGGTCCAGGCCCACCTGACCCATCCGCACGCCGATCGCGTGCCCGGATGTGGTGAATGCGTCGGCCGGTCGGCGGCAGTCCTTGACAGGGCAACCGGGGGACGACAGGGCAACCGGGGGACGGGCGGCCGGGGCGGGCCCGTTCCGGCCACCGTCGGGGTCAGCGGGTGGCTTCGGCCTGGGCCAGCCACGCCTCCAGCGCCCACCACCAGCGGGCGCTGCTCGGCAGGTCCTCGCCGGATTCGTCCGGATAGGCGAAGCCGGTGAGCGTGGCCAGCCGGCGCAGGCGGTTGGCCACGGTGTTCGGGTGGACGTGCAGGGCCGCCGCGGTGACGTCCAGTCGGCTGCGGTGGCACAGGTAGGTGTGCCCGGTGACGGCGAGCTGGCGGTGGAAGGGGTCCGCGGGGTCCAGCCGCCCGAGCAGGTCCTCGGTGAGGAAACGGGCCAGCAGCGGCTGGGAGCGGACGGCCAGGTCGAGGGCGTACGAGCCGATCGGCCGCAGCCCGGTATGTCCCCGGGAACGCCCCACCTCGACCCCCTGCCGGCAGAGCAGATGGGTGGCGGGCAGGTCCGCGACGCCGACCGGTGGGGCGCTCACGACGAGCACCGCAGCCTTGCCCGCGGCCGTCGGCAGCTGGCTGGACACCCGGCACAACATGCCGTTGACCAGGCCGGACACCCCGTCGGAGGTGCGCAGCAGAGCGTCCACGGAGGCCGCCTCGCGGGGGGTGGACACGTCGGCGACCAGGTAGTGGTACCGGCGCCGGGTGTCCAGGCCCAGCTCCTCCGCGGCGGACAGTTCCCCGCTGCCGACCAGCCGGCGCAGCGCCCTCACCCTGGCCGCGGACGAGGTCCGGGCCAACCCGCGCTCCGCCTTCTGATGGGCGACCACGATCCGGGTCATCACCGGTGCCACGACGGCGTCGAGGGCGGCCAGTGCCCGCACCGACTCCTCCGGGGCGAGCAGGTCCCGCAGCCGGCCGATCAACCGGTCCAGCACCACCGAGCGGGCCGCCTGCACCGCGGTCAGCAGCGCGCGCAGCGGCACTCCCTGGGCGGCCAGGTCCGCGGCCAGCACCTCCGCCCGGGCGGCATGTTCCTCCTGGTCAGGGCCCTGTTCGACGAGGGCGATCACCGCGTCCAGCAGCACCTGGACGTGCCGGAGCACCTCGTGGCGGGGCAGGGTGCGCTCCCCGGTCCGGCCCCGGGCGGCGTCCGCGGCCGTGCGCATGGCCTCCACATCGGCCCGGACGTCGCACAGGGTGCGCAGCACCGCGGCCGTGCCGGCGTCGACGGGGACCGCCGCCCGGGCGAGGCCGGCGCGTGGAACCACTCGCATCGCCTCCGATCCGCCGTCCGTCCGCGGCGCAGACCCCGGGCCACGCCGGGGTCTGCCCAGGGTAGGGGCAGGCGAGGGATCCGCCGGGGGTACCGGCACGGGGTGGCCGGCCCGCACCTTCGACGGCGGGACGACGAAGGGCGGCCGCCACCGGTGATCCGGTGACGGCCGCCCTTCGGGCCCGCGGTGATCAGCGGCTGTCGCTGACCACCCCGGACTCACCGAGCACATGCGCCCGGCCGGCCTCCAGCCGGGCCACGGGCACCCGGAACGGCGAGCAGGACACGTAGTCGAGCGCGATCGACTCGAAGAAGTGGATCGAGTCGGGGTCGCCGCCGTGCTCGCCGCAGACGCCGACGGTGAGGTCGTGACGGGTCTCCTTGCCCTCCCAGGCGGCCATCCCGACCAGCCGGCCGACGCCGGTGCGGTCCAGCGACTCGAACGGGCTGACCTGGAAGACGCCCTGGTCCAGGTACTGGGGGAAGAACGCCGCCTCGACGTCGTCCCGGCTGAAGCCCCACGTGGTCTGGGTCAGGTCGTTGGTGCCGAAGGAGAAGAAGTCGGCCTCCTCGGCGATCCGCCCGGCCACCAGGCAGGCCCGCGGCAGCTCGATCATCGTGCCGATCGGGATGTGCAGGTCGATGCCGGTCTCCTCGGCGACCTCGGCGAGGGTCTTCTCCGTCGCATGCCGGACGATGACCAGCTCGTCGACCGCGGCCACCAGCGGGACCATGATCTCCGGCCTCGGGTTCTTGCCCGCCCTGACCAGCTGGGCGGCGGCCTCGGCCACGGCCCGCACCTGCAGCTGGAACAGCTCCGGGACGGTCAGCCCGAGCCGGACACCGCGCAGGCCGAGCATCGGGTTCTGCTCGTGCATCCGGTGCACCTCGCGCAGCAGCGCCTCGGCCTTCAGGTCCGGGGTCCCGGCGGCCTTCGCCACCGCCACCTGCACGGACAGGTCGGTGAGGCTGGGCAGGAACTCGTGCAGCGGCGGGTCGAGCAGCCGGATCACCACCGGGTACCCGTCCATCGCGTCGAGGATCCCGATGAAGTCGCTGCGCTGCAACGGAAGCAGCTCGTCGAGGGCAGCCTGGCGGACTTCCGGGGCGCCGATGATGACGCGCTCGACGATCTCCCGGCGCTCGCCGAGGAACATGTGCTCGGTGCGGCACAGGCCGATCCCCGCGGCGCCGAAGGTCCGGGCCCGGGCGGCGTCCTCGGGGGTGTCGGCGTTGGCGCGCACGCCCATCCGGCGCCGGGCGTCGGCGTGGTTCATCAGCCGGCGGACCGCGTCGAGCAGGTCGCGCTCATCGTCGGTGACGTCGGCCGCCTCCTGCCCGGTCAGGGTCTGCGCGACCGCGCTCGGCACGACGGGCACCGCGCCGAGGAACACCTCGCCGGTGGTGCCGTCGATGGAGATGACGTCGCCCTCGACGAAGCCCAGGCCGCTCTCCGTGGTGACCTTGCGCTGCTGGGTGTCCACCCGCAGGGCCTCGACGCCGACCACGCAGGTGCGGCCCATGCCGCGGGCCACCACGGCGGCGTGCGAGGTCTTGCCGCCCCGGCTGGTCAGGATGCCCTGGGAGGCCACCATGCCGCCGAGGTCGTCGGGGTTGGTCTCCCGGCGGACCAGGATGACCTCCTCGCCCCGGGCCGCCCACTCGGTCGCGGTCGCGGAGTCGAAGACCGCCCTGCCGACGGCCGCGCCGGGGCTGGCCGCCATGCCCTTGGCCAGCAGGGTCCGGTCCGCGCCGTGGTCGAACTGCGGGAACATCAGCATCGCCAGCTGGGCGCCGGTCACCCGGGTGAGGGCGGCGTCCATGTCGATCAGGCCCTCGTCGACCAGATGCGAGGCGATCCGGAACGCGGCGGCGGCGGTCCGCTTGCCGACCCGGGTCTGCAGCATCCACAGCTTGCCGCGCTCGATGGTGAACTCGATGTCGCACAGGTCCTTGTAGTGCGTCTCGAGTACATGCATGATCCGCAGCAGCTCGTCGTGCGAGGCACGGTCCATCTCGCGCAGGTCGGCCAGGCTGAGGGTGTTGCGGATCCCTGCCACGACGTCCTCGCCCTGGGCGTTCGCCAGGTAGTCGCCGTACTCGCCGGACTGTCCGGTGGCGGGGTCACGGGTGAAGGCGACGCCGGTGCCGGAGGTCGGGCCGAGGTTGCCGAACACCATCTGCACGATGTTCACCGCGGTGCCGAGGTCCTCGGAGATCTTCTCCTGCCGCCGGTACAGCCGGGCGCGGTCGGTGTTCCAGGAGTTGAACACGGCGGTGATCGCCATGTTGAGCTGGGCGCGAGGTTCCTGCGGGAAGTCGATGCCGGCGGCGTCCTTGACGATCTCCTTGAAGATGCCGACCAGCTTCTCCAGGTCGTGGGTGTCCAGGTCGAGGTCGCTGGTCACGCCCTTGGTCTGCTTGGCGTCGTCGAGGGCGTGCTCGAACCGTTCGCCCTCGATGCCGAGCACGGTCTTGCCGAACATCTGGACCAGGCGACGGTAGGAGTCCCAGGCGAAGCGCTCGTTCTCGGCGTGCCGGGCCAGGCCGTGCACCGACTGGTCGTTGAGGCCGACGTTGAGGACTGTCTCCATCATCCCGGGCATCGAGAACTTGGCGCCGGAACGCACCGAGACCAGCAACGGGTCGTCCGCCTGTCCGAGGGTGCGGCCCGCCCGCTTCTCCAGGGCGACCAGGTGTTCCTCGACCTCGGCCGCCATCTCCGGGGGCTCGCTGCCGAGGGCGAGGAAGTGCCGGCAGGCGTCGGTGGTGATGGTGAATCCGGGCGGTACGGGTAGCCCTAGGTTCGTCATCTCGGCAAGGTTTGCTCCCTTGCCGCCGAGGAGGTCCTTGAGGTCCTTGTTGCCTTCGGAGAAGTCGTAGACGAACTTCGGCACGATTGGCTCCTTGCGGACTCGTCACGGGCGCCGTCACCCGGGATCTCGGCCCATACGATGCTCCCTCGCCCCTGAGGTCCGCGAGGACCTAGGGCTCAGAACCATCCCCCTTTGCTCCGGTCTGCGCTCATCTACCTGGAGTAATGAAACGTTAGCTGATCGTGAGGTTGTGGGCTGCCCCGGGCGTGTCTCGCCGGGCTCTCACTGCCGGAACCGATCCGGGGTTGCCGCCGCAGGCACCGGGTACTGCCCGGTCCGGACGGATGCGTCGGGAGGCCGGTGGTCGTGACCATGGTGCGCACGAGCGGGGTCCGCCCGCGCCGTCGGTGGCCGCGGGTGTTCGGCCTCGGGCTGCTGCTGTGGGCGGCCAGCGTCGTGGTCACCCTGGTGACGGGCAATCCGAACCTCGTCCCGACCCTGATCCTGCTCGGCAGCTTCCTGGTCCCGGTGACCTTCGTGCTGTGGGCGTTCGAGACCTGGCGGGACGAGGACATCACCGCGGAGCTGATCGTCACCGCGTTCGTCGTCGGCGGGTTGCTGGGCATCCTCGGCGCCTCCGTGCTGGAGACGTACCTGCTGCACCCCTCCGTGACGCTCTTCCTCGGCGTCGGGCTGATCGAAGAGGCGGTCAAGCTCCTGGCACTGGTCCTGGTCACCCGCGGGCTGCCCAGGCGCCATACCCGGGACGGGGTGGTGCTCGGTGCGGCCGTCGGCTTCGGGTTCGCGGCGTTCGAGTCCGCCGGGTACGCGTTCAACGCGGTGCTGACCGAGCGCGGGCTGTCCGTCGGAGCGCTGGTGCAGAGCGAACTCCTGCGCGGGGTGCTGGCACCGGTCGGCCACGGGCTGTGGACCGCCATTCTCGGCGGGGTGCTGTTCGGCGTCTGCCGGGACGGGCGGGCCCGGCTGCTGCGCCCCCCGGTGCTGGTCACCCTTGTCTGGGTGGCCCTGCTGCACGCGCTGTGGGACGCGATGCCGTCGCTGGCCGTGCTCGCGACCTTTCTGCTCACCGGGTCCGCCGGGCAGCAGCAGTTGCTGTCCGCCGGCTACCTGCCCAGCCCGACCGACGCACAGGCCCGGCTGCTGGCACAGCTGCAGTTCGGCGGGATGGGTGTGGTCGCCGTACTCGGCCTGCTCACCCTGGGGCTGGTCTGGTGGCGGTCGCGGGCCGAGCAGGCCAGGTACTCCCCGCTGCCCGGCCCCCGGGCCTGGGTGATCGCCCGGCGCTGACCCGTGCCGGCCGGCGCCGGGCCTGCCGCGGACTAGCCTGCCGCGGATTAGGGGGTGCCCCAGGGTTCGACCTTGGGCGGCTGGTCGGCAGAGGTCGGCTGGTCGCCGGGACCCTGGGCGGCCGGTCCGGTGGCCCCGGAACCTGCCTCGCCCGGATCGGCCGGGGGGGACACGTCCTGGGGTTCCTGGGGTGCTGGGGAGCCGGGCCCGGCAGGGGCACCCGCTGCCTTCTCGCCCTTCTCGCCGCGGTTGAACGCCCGCTGCACCTCGGCGGACACCTCGTTGAACGTGACCCCCAGGGCACCGACCAGGGACTGCCCGACCTGCTTGACGTCGCTCTTCACGGCGTCGTCGCGGGCGGCGGACCCGATCGCCTCGAAAGCGTCCTCGAGGGCGCCGCTCAACCGCTTGAGGGCGTCGCGGACCTCCGCCTTGGACTGCTCGGCGTCCGTGCCTCGCTGCTGCTCGTAGTGCTGCTTGAGCTTCGCGCCCAGGCTGCTGAACCGCTCACCGGTCTCGTGCCAGGCCGATCTCGCATCCGTCATTCCCCATGCCTACCTTGCCCCGGCCGGTTCCGCCAGAGCCCGCGGTCCGGCGTGCCAGGGGAGGGGCTGGGGCACGGTGGAGGATCAGGCCCGGCCGGGGTGGGTGCGGTGGCACATCGTGCCTGGCAAGGGGTGGGGTGGGTCGGAGGTCGGGCGGGCCGGAGGGGCCGGTCAGAGCATGTCGTGGCCGGGGTTGGCGTCGGCGGGGATGGTCCCGAGCCGGCCCGCCTGGAAGTCCTCGAACGCCTGGATGAGCTCCTCGCGGGTATTCATCACGAACGGGCCGTACGCCGCGACCGGCTCCCGGATGGGCTGCCCGCCCAGGACGAGCAGTTCCAGGTTCGGGCTGCTGCTGTCCTGTGTGGTGTCCGCCGTGAAGGACAGCACGTCACCGGGCCCGAACACCGCGAGCTGCCCGGTGCGGACCGGCCTGCGGTCCGGGCCCACGGTGCCGTGCCCGGACAGCGCGTAGGTCAGCCCGTTGAAGTCCGGTCGCCACGGCAGCCGGACCGCGGCGCCGGGGGAGACCGTCGCGTGCAGCATGGTGATCGGGGTGTGCGTGATGCCCGGCCCGGGGTGACCGGCCAGCTCACCGGCGATCACCCGCAGCAGCGCGCCGCCGTCCGGCGTGGTCAGCAGCGACACCTGCCGGCCGCGGATGTCCTGGTAGCGGGGCGGTGCGAACTTCAGGCTGCGCGGCAGGTTCACCCACAGCTGGATGCCGTGGAACAGGCCGCCGCTGAGCACCAGGGACTCCGGAGGGACCTCGATGTGCAGCAGGCCCGATCCGGCGGTCATCCACTGGGTGTCCCCGTTGGTGATCACCCCGCCGCCGCCGTGGGAGTCCTGGTGCACGAACGTCCCGTCGATGATGTACGTGACGGTCTCGAAGCCCCGGTGCGGATGCCAGGGCGTCCCCTTCGGCTCACCCGGTGCGTACTCGACCTCGCCCATCTGGTCCATGTGGATGAAGGGGTCCAGCCGCCGCAGGTCCACCCCGGCGAAGGCCCGGCGGACCGGGAACCCCTCGCCCTCGAAGGTGCTCGGCGCGCTGGTCACCGAGAGCACGGGGCGCTCGGTGCCGGTCGCCCGGTCCGGGTCGGGGAGCCGGGGGAGGGTGAGGATGTCGTCCACCGCCACCGCTGGCATGGCTGCTCCTTGTGGTCGGGTCCGCGGACCGCGGACTGCCCGTGCCGGGGCCGGTCCGGGTCCTGTGGAGTCCGGAGCCGCTGCCGGTCGTCCGGTCTGGCTGGTCGTCCCGTCGGCTGACTGTCCGAGGGGCTGACCCTGACCAACATAGTTGAATTGGAAATTATTTCCCAGGGGGTTGCCGGAAGGAGCTCAGGCCGGTCGCAGCCGGGCCTGCGGAGAGCCGCCGGCACCGGTGTCGACCACGACCTCGACCTTGTCGACCTTCACGCAGTGGTCAACGCCGCCCGGGGAGCCGGGCTTCCGCCGGTATCAGCTCGGTGGGAAGTACTTGGCCCAGGCCACCCGCTCCGTCACCGTCGGCGGCGTCTTGGCGTCCGCGGGCGGGATGTCGCCCATGGGTCCCACGTCCTGCTGGAGGTACAGGTACATCGCGGCATGCGGGACCTCCACGCCGGGGGCGTCGGTACGGGAGTCGAAGACGACCTGCTGGTCCACGAGCATCCGGACATAGCTCGTGCGCCACTCCAGCGTGTAGGTGTGCCAGACGGTGAAGTCCCCCGGGACGCTGCCGCCGGCGGACTTGCCGCCCGGCCCGTCGAGGCCGTGCCAGACCGACTTCTTGTCCGCACCGTTGGCGATGGCGATCGCCAGGTGCCCGTCGGCCCGGGCGTCACCCGACACCGGCCACATCCCGATGGTCTGCCCGTACCCGGCACCGGCGTCGAACCGGGCCCGGACCTGCCAGGTTCCGTAGGGGCCCACGGGCCCGCCGCACCAGCACAGCCCTCCGGACCGGTTGCCCCTGCCGGTCGGATCGCTGCCCTGGCCGAGGATGGCCAGTTCGCCGTTGCGGACCTGGACCTGGTCGATCGCCCAGATCCCCCCGTTGGCGTGGCTGGAGTGGTAGACCGACCAGCCAGGGCCGAGCGCGGTGCCGGTGAAGTCATCGCTCACCCGGCCGCCGGTCGGGGTCGGGCCGGAGCGGGGCGTGCCGTTCGCGGTGGCGGTGGTGGTCCCCGGCCTGTTGGTGGCGCTGCCGGAGGCGGGGGCCGTGGAGGGGGTGGCCGTGGCCTCGGGGGTGCCGGCGAGGCCGGTCCCGGTGGCTGCCGGTGCTGTGGAGTCGCTCGGGACGGGTGCCGCCGAGGGGGCTTCGTGACGGCCGGCGGCCCAGGCGATCACCACGACCAGGACGACGACCACCGCTGCCGCGGCGCCCACGACCTGCGCCCGGAAGCGGCCGCTCCACGGCAGTCCCCGCCCGCGCGCACCCTTACCCTGCATGCCGTCCCCGGGCAGGGGCAGGCCGCGTTGCGGGGTGACGTGGCCGGGAGGAGGAGCCTGGTCGGCACCCCACCGGTCCGCGGTCGTGCCGCCGTGCTCAGGTCTGCCGCCGTGCTCGCTCACCACATCCCCCGATGTGTCCGCCCCGCCGTCGCCGTGTGCGCCGCCGGCCGGCAGGCATGGTAGTACCCCGGCGGGTCAGGGGCGGCGGGGCAGGTCGGGGAACGGGACGCGCCTTGCGAGCCTGCCGCGCAGCTGGTGCAACCGGTCGTGCGGTGCAACCGGTCGTGCTCAGGCGGTGCGCAGTGCGGCACCAGCGTCGGACCAGTTGTCCCGCAACCGCTGCAGGTACGACTGGGCCTGCGGGCCGAGGGACACCCCGCGGGAGAACGCCCTCATGTTGGCCGGTCCGGCGTTGTAGCCGAGGGCCAGCAGTTCGTCGCGGGTGAGGGAGCCACTGATCCGGGACGGGAGGCTGCGGGCCAGGTCGTGCAGGTACCACGCGGCCGCCTCGATCGCCAGGTCCGGGTCGTCGGGCAGCTCCAGCCAGTCCCGTCCGGCGAAGTCCCGGCCGCCCTTGGTGTCGTCGTAGGCGGCCCGGTGCATGTTCGCCACGCCCAGGGCGGCGTCCGGGTTGAGGCTGAGCCAGGCCCGTTCCAGTCCGGGGTCGTGGGGCTTGTTGGCCTCGTTGAACAGGATCGCCATCAGCAGTTGCGGATTGACCCCGGCCTGTCCGGCCCGGGCCCGGACCTGACGGGCGTAGGCGGCCGGGGCGTTGCCCGCGCGCAGCGGGGCGGCGGTGGTCCCGCCGGCGGACGGTGTGGGCCGTGCCGTGCCGGGGGTGGTGGCCGGGGCGGTGACGGCACCTGCGGCCTTGGTGGCGGGACCCGTGCCGGTGCCCGGTCCGCCGGCCGGGGCGGGGGTGGTCACGCAGGAGGTCAGCGCCGCGGCCACGACCACGATCGCGCCCACCCCGACCGCCGCCACCCCCACCGGGTTGGCCGGCCGGTCCGGTGCCGGGCGGCCGCGCGCAGCGAGTTTCCCTGGCCGGGGTCGCCGTGCCTGGCCTGCCATCCCTTCAGCCTAGGCGCGCGGCATCCGGATGCCGGTCAGCCTCGCGGGCGGCACGGACACCGGGTACGCGGGTGGCGCGGACGCGCGGCGTGCGTGCGGGCGGACCCGGTCCGGGTCGGCCCGTCCGGGATCGGGGAGCCGTGAGCGGTCGGGCGCGTCGCGTCCCTACCCGGCGGTAGACGATTCCGCTCATTCGGGCTCTACAGGATTCAAGGGTTTGCACCGAGGACCAGGGAGTCGGGTCCCCACCCCTCGTCGGAAGAGCGTGGTCGCCATGTTCAAGAACATGGGAATTTCCGCACGCCTGAACGCCCTGGTCGCCATCTTCTCGGTGGCCGTGGTGGCGTTGGTGGCGCTCGGGTACAGCGCAGTGTCGGGTCTGTCCGCGACCCAGGAGGACCTGTCCGGCCTGGCCACGCTGCGGGCCGCCGCACAGACCGTCCAGTATGACTTCGCGAACTTCAACGGCTGGCAGACCGCCTATGCGTTCGACGTCACCCGAGACGGCCCGAGCTCGGCGGCCGACACCGCGGACTCGCGCAAGGCGTTCCTGGACGCGGTGTCGGCGACCCGTGAGCATGTGGCGACGCTGAAACGGCTCAGTTCCGGGCGCTCGGAGTCCGACCGCGCACTGCTGAACTCGGTGACCGCCGGGCTCGACAAGTTCATGCAGGTCGACGACCAGATCATCAAGCTGTACCGGACGGGCAGCGTGACCTCGCGGCACGAGGCCGACGCCCTGGTGCTCGGCCAGGAGATCACCATCTTCAACGGTGCCGTGGACAGCCTCAACACCTTCGCCGACACCCTCGCCAAGGACCAGGCGCGGGCGGTGTCCGACGCCTCGGCCAGCAGCACCCGGACCACGTGGCTCGACATCGCGCTCGGCACCGTGGTGCTCGCGGTGGTGGTCACGGTGTCCCTGGTGATCGGGCGTTCGATCCGGCGCCCGTTGATGCAGTTGGCGGAGTCCAGCGACAAGATGGCCCGCGGGGACTTCGACTTCGACGTGGACACCAGCCGTCAGGACGAGGGGGGCCGGGCCCTGGCCGCGCTGGACCGGATGAAGCGGACGCTGACCGGACTCATCGACGAGCTGAACCGGCTGTCCGCCGAACACGACAAGGGCGACATCGACGTGCGCATCGACGCGCAGCAGTTCGACGGCGGCTACCGGACGATGGCGGTGGGCGTCAACGAGATGGTCGAGGGCCACATCGCGCTCAACCACAAGGCGATGGCGGTGGTGACCGCCTTCGGCGACGGTGACTTCGACGCCGCGCTGGAGAAGTTCCCCGGCAAGAAGGCGTTCATCAACGACACCGTCGAGCAGGTGCGGGCCAACCTGAAGGCGCTGCTGGCGGACACCGAGCTCCTGGTCGGCGCGGCGATGCGCGGCGAGCTGTCCACCCGGGCCGACGCCGACCGGCACCGGGGCGGGTTCCGCGACATCGTCGCGGGCATCAACAACACCCTGGACGCCGTGATCGGCCCGCTGAACGAGGTCAGCCGGGTGCTCCTGGCGATGGCGAACGGCGACCTGACCCAGACCATCCCGACGGAGTACCACGGTCAACTGGAACAGCTGCGCCAGGCGACCAACGACACCGTGGCCAAGCTCTCCGGCATGGTCACCGAGGTGATCGCCTCCGCCGACCAGCTGGCCAGCGCCTCCGCCCAGGTCTCCAGCGCCTCCCAGTCGCTGTCCCAGTCGGCCACCGAGCAGGCCGCCGGCGTGGAGGAGACCACGACCAGCGTCGAGCAGATGGCCGCCAGCGTGAACCAGAACAGCGACAACGCGAAGGTCACCGACGGGATCGCCGCCAAGGCCGCGCAGCAGGCCACCGAGGGCGGCCAGGCCGTCGAACAGACGGTGCAGGCGATGAAGGACATCGCGGCGAAGATCGCGATCATCGACGACATCGCGTTCCAGACCAACATGCTGGCGCTGAACGCGACGATCGAGGCAGCCCGGGCCGGAGAGCACGGCAAGGGGTTCGCGGTGGTGGCGACCGAGGTCGGCAAGCTGGCGGAGCGGTCTCAGATCGCGGCGCAGGAGATCGGTCAGCTGGCCGGGGACAGCGTGGCGACCGCCGAGCGGGCCGGGACCCTGCTCGGGGAGATTGTGCCGAGCATCGGCAAGACCTCCAACCTGGTGCAGGAGATCGCGGCCGCCTCGGCCGAGCAGACCGCCGGGGTCACCCAGATCAACAAGGCGATGGGCCAGATGAGCACCATCACCCAGCAGAACGCCTCCTCCAGCGAGCAACTGGCCGCCACCTCCGAGGAGATGACCGGCCAGGCGAACACCCTGCAGCAGCTCATGCAGTTCTTCACCGTCACGCGCGGACGCCAGCAGTCCGGGCCGGCCACGGCGGGTACCGGGACGGCCGTCCTCGCCCGGAACCGGGCCCGGCCGGAGGCCGGACGGGTGCCGGCCGGTTCCGTGATCCCCGGACAGGTCCGCCCCGGCACCGCCCCGGCACCCGTGGACGAAGCGAAGTTCGAGCGGTTCTGAGTCCGGACGTTCAAGTCCGCGGCCGGGGGGCCGATGGTGAGAGGACGACCGCGACCCGCAGGCCTCGCGCACCCGCAGGCCCGACGGGGCGGGTGGCGCCTGCCGAGGGGGCGTGGATGGAAGGCTGGACGGCGGATCCGCCCGCTGCGGCCCCCTCCTCGCTGCCCAAGGACGGCCAGTTCGAGCTGATCCAGGAGAGCGCCACCGCCCGGGTGCGCCGCTGGCGCTCGCCCGGGGATCCCAAGGTCACCCTGATCGTCAAGGACCCGCTCGGACCCGGGGCGGCCGTCCGGCTGCGGCGCGAACGGGGCATCCTGGAACGGCTGGACGGGGTCGCGGGGGTGCCTCGGCAGCGCCGGCTGGGTGAGGGCGTGGACGCCGGCCGGATCGTCGAGGAGGACGTCGGGGACGTCTGCCTGGCCCAGGCGATCCCACCCGGCGGCTGGCATGTGGCACAGGTGATCGGCCTGGGGATCGCGCTCGCCCGCACGCTCGCCGAGGTCCACAACCGCGGGGTGATCCACCGGGACGTGACCCCGTTCAACGTCGTGCTCTCGCAGCGGCAGGGTGGCCCGGTCCTGGTGGACTTCGACCTGGCCACGACCTACGCCCAGGAGCGTTCCGGTGGCGACTCCGGGGACCTGGTCGGCACGCTGCCGTACCTGGCCCCGGAACAGACCGGCCGCACCGGCCGGGTGATCGACCACCGGGCGGACCTGTACGGGCTGGGCGCCACCCTGTACGAGGCCGCCTGCGGGCATCCCCCGTTCGGCCGCGACGACCCGTTGCGGCTGATCCACGACCAACTGACCCGGGTGCCCGTCCCGCTGGACGTGCTGCGCCCGGAACTGCCGGAGTCGTTCTCCCGGCTGGTGGCCCGGCTGCTGGAGAAGGAGCCGGACCACCGCTACCAGAGCGCTGAAGGCCTGCTGTACGACCTGACCCTGCTGCGGACCCATCTCGCCGACGGCCGGCCGGGGGTGATCCGGCTCGGCGAGCGGGACTTCCCGCTGCGGCTGTCCGCGCCGTCCCAGCCGATCGGACGCGACGAGGAACTGGCCGTCCTGCGGTCGGCGCTGGAGACGGTGACCTCCGGCGGCGGGCGCTGCGTGCTCGTCGCCGGAGCGCCCGGGGTCGGCAAGTCCGCGCTGCTCAACGAGTTGCGCCGGATGTCCGCCGAGGCGGAGGGCTGGTTCGCTGCCGGCAAGTTCGACGAGGTCCGGCAGGATCCGCTGACCAATGCGCTGGCCCAGGTGATGCGGGCACTGGGCCGGCTGCTGCTGGCCGAGCCGGAGGACCGGCTGGCCGGGCAGCGGGCGAGCATCGTCGAGGCGGTCGGCGCCAACGCGTCGCTGCTGGCGGTGTTCCCGGAGTTCGCCGTCCTGCTCGGGGTGCCCGGAGACCTGTCGGTGGCCGGGCTGGCGGAGATGCAGGCCCGCCTGGTGCGTGCCTGCGCGGACGTGCTGCGCGTGGTGGCCTCCCCGCGGCGGCCGCTGGTGGTGGTCCTGGACGACCTGCAGTGGGCCAGCTCGGGAGGCCTGGAACTGATCGACACCCTGCTCACCGAACAGCTCCCGTCCGGGCTGCTGCTGGCCGGGGCCTACCGCGACGAGCCGTCCGACGCGGGCCGGCCGCTGCGGGACAAGCTGGCGCGCTGGCAGGCTCTGGGCGTCCTGCCGGTCCTGATCCGGCTGGACGTGCTCGGCCCGGACGCCCTGCGGGAGCTGCTCGCCCTCATGCTGCGGCTGCCCCCCGCGCGGGCGGCGGAGCTGGCGACGGCGATCGGCGAGCACACCCTGGGCAACCCCTTCGACACCGTCGAGCTGGTCAACGCGCTGCGCTCGCAGCGGTTGCTGGTTCCCGGGGAGACCGGCTGGGTCTGGGAGGCCGCGCGCATCCACGAGTACGCCGCGGGCCGGGATGCCGGGGCACTGGTCGTAGCCCAACTGGAGGGGCTGCCGGCGCAGGTCCGGGCCGGGGTTGAGCTGCTGGCCTGTCTCGGGGTCCAGGTGCCGACCGCGGTGCTCGCCGCCGCGACCGGCCTCGACGAGGCGGCCGTGGTGGACCGGTTCGGACCGGCCCTGGAGTGCGGGCTGCTCGTGCAGCGGGTGGACGCGGGCGGACGTGCCCTCGCCCTGAGCTTCCGCCACGACCAGACCCGGCAGGCGGTGTACCGGGGCCTGTCGGGCGCCCTCCGGGCCCGGCTGCACCTGGACGCGGCCCGGCACCTGGCCGGTACGCCGGAGACGGAGAACCTGGCGGCCGAGCACTACCTGCACGCCACCGAACCGGACACGTCGCAGGCGGTCGCGTCTGTGACCGAGGGCGGGACCGGGACCGGGACCGAGGGCCGGACCGGGCCGGGGGAGCAGGCCGGCCGGGGATCCCCGATCAGCGACCCCGCCGAGCGGGTGGCCGCCGCCCGCCTGGCGCACCGGGCGGGCCGGACCGCCCGGCTGACCAACCCCGCCCTGTCGGAGCGGCTGCTGGTCGCGGCCGGCGCGCTGATCCGCCCGGAGGCCGGCGCTGCTGGCGACGAGCCCCTGGCGCAGGCGATCGACGTGGATCTGCACGCCACGCTGTACCAGCTCGGCCGGCTGGAGGACCTGGACCGGCTGTACCCCGCGATCGCGGCCCGCTGCCGGGACCCGCTGGACCTGGTGGCGCCGGCCTGCGTCCAGATCGCCGCCCTGACCAGCCAGGCCCGCTCCGCGGAGGCGACCGCCCTGGGGGTACACGTGCTGGCGGAGTTCGGTGTCCGCCCACCGGAGGGCCTGACCGCCTGGGTGGAGGCCGAACTGGACGCGCTGTCGGCCTGGGCGCAGCGGGCCGGGGACGAGGAACTTGCCCGGCCGCCCCTGCAGGACCCGCGGCTGAGGGCGGTCGCGGAGCTGATCCACCACACCTTGGCCCCGGCCTTCCTGTGCGATCCCGGGACGCACCGGTGGCTGATGCTGACCGGGCAGCGGATGTGGATGGAGTACGGGCCCTGCCCGGAGCTGGTGTACGCGATCGGCAGCACCGCAGCCCTACTGGTCGGGCTGCGCGAGGACTACCGCGCCGCCTACCGGCTGGCCCGGCTCGGGGAGTCCGTCGGGGAGGCGCACGGGTACGAGCCCGCCACCTCCGCCGTGCGCTTCCTGTCCAGCGCCTGTGTGTCGCACTGGTTCGAGCCTCTGGAGGACGAGGTCGGCCGGCTGCGTACCGCGCGGGAGCGGCTGATGCAGGGTGGGGACCCCACCTACGCGGTGATGACCGCCAACGTCCTCACCGGTGTGGTGCTGGACGTCGAGCCGACCCTGGACGCCTGTGGCCGCGAGGCGGAGACCGGGCTGTCGCTGGCCGCACGGACGGGCAGCGTGTACGTCCGGGGGATCATGCTCGCCTACCGGCAGCTGATCCGGTGCCTGCGCGGGGAGACCCACCGGCTCGGGGACTTCGACGACGTGGAGTTCTGCGAGGCGGACCACCTGGCCGACCCCACGGTCACCCCGATGGCCGTCACCGTCTACCACGTCAACCGTGCGCTGGCGGCCGCCCTGCTCGCGCAGCCGGACCTGCTGGCGCGGCATTCGGCGCTGGCGGTGCACGGCCTGGACTATGTGCCCGGCTTCTGGCTGGTCACCCACGCCCGGGCAGTGCGCGCGCTGGCCGTCGCAGACCTGGTGCGCCGCGGCGCTCCCGGCCGCGAGGAACTGCTGGCGGAGCTGGACGCCTGCCGGGACTGGCTGGCCGCCCGTGCCGAGGACGCCCCGGAGAACGTCGCCCAGTTGCTGGCCCTGATCGAGGCCGAGCGGCACTGGGCCCGCGGGGAGTTGCGGGAGGCGGCCGCCGCGTTCGACGTCGCGCTGCGGGACCTCGCCCCGCACCGGCGGGCCTGGCAGGCGGCCCTGACCGTGGAACGCGCCGGGGTCTTCCTGCAGGACCAGGGGCTGCACCACCTCGGGTTGCTGCTGCTGTCCCGGGCCCGGACCCTGTACCTGGCCTGGGGGGCCCGGGCGAAGGCCTCCCAGCTGGCCCACGACCACGCGGAGCTGCGGCTGTCCCGGTACCGGCAGGATGCCATCGCGGTGTCCGGTGGCCACACCGCCGGCCGGGACGGGTTCGGCTCGCTGGAAGGTTCCCCGGACCTCGGCTCCGCGGGCCGGCTGCGCAGTGAGGGCGGCAGCTCGTCGGAGGTCACCTCGGGGGAGGTCGCGCTGTCCGGGGTGCTGGCCGCGACCCGGGCGCTCGGCCAGGAGACCGACCTGGACCGGCTGTGCGACCGGGTGTCGCAGGTCGTCGGCCGGCTCGCTGCGGCGACCTCGGTGCGGATCCTGCTGCGCAACGACCCCGGCCGCCCCTGGTACCTGCTGGATCCCCGTGCCGGCCGGGACGGTGCGGTGCGGTCACCGAACGATCTGATGATCGCGCTGAACGACGAGCGGGCGGCCGCGGTGGTCCCCCTGTCGGCGGTCCGGTTCGTGGAGCGCACCGAGGCACCGCTGCTGGTCCGCGACGCCTCCCAGGACGACCGGTTCCACCACGACCCGTTCGTGGCCCGGCGGGGCAGCTGTTCGCTGATGGTGGTCCCGCTGCCCACCAGGGGCCGGATCCGGGCGATGCTGCTGCTGGAGAACCGGTTGAGCGGCAGCGCCTTCACCCCGGAACGTCTGGAGGCCGTCCAGCTCGCCGCCGACCACCTCGCCGTCAGCCTGGAACACGCTCTCGCCGAACGGTTCCGCAGCCTGGTGCACCGGTGTTCCGACGTGGCCCTGGTCTGCGGACGGGAGGGCGGCATCCGCTATGCCAGCCCGGCCGCCGCGCAGTTCTTCGGGACCGACGGTGCCCAGCTGGTCGGCAGCCGGCTGGATGCGCTGCTGTGCCCGGAGGGCGCGGGGCCGATGCCGGCCTGGTTGTGGCAGGTGACCGGCGATGCCGGCGGCGACCGCGCGCAGCCGGTGGAGTGCCTGGTCCGGCGCGGCGACCGGGAGCTGGGCTGGGTGGAGGTGAGCTGCACCGACCTCACCGCTGACCCGATCGTCGGCGGGCTGGTGGTCCACCTGCGCGATGTCCGCGAACGCAGGTCGCTGCAGGACGAGCTGCGCCGGGCCCAGCGGCTGGAGGCGATCGGGCAGCTCGCCGCGGGCATCACCCACGAGATCAAGACCCCGATCCAGTTCGTGGGGGACAACCTCAAGTTCCTCGACGACGCCTTCACGGACCTGTCCCAGGTGCTGCGGGCCTACCGGGCCGCCGGGGAGGTGGCAACGGCGGCCACGGACGCGGTGCTGCCGCCGGCCCTGGTGGCCGCGATGGGCGAGGCGGCACGGGCCGGCGCCGACGCCGACGTGGAGTTCCTGCTCGAGGACGTGCCCCGGGCGGTGGCGCAGAGCCTGGAAGGGGTCACCCAGGTCTCCCGGATCGTGCAGGCGATGAAGGCATCCGTGCACCCGGGCGCGGCCGACCGGGCCCAGATCGACCTCAACGAACTGGTCCGCACCACGCTGGTGGTGGCGCACAACGAGGTCAAGTACGTCGCGGACGTCCGGCTGGAACTCGGCGAGCTGCCGCCGATCTGGTGCTACCCGGGCGACGTGCAGCAGGTGGTGCTCAACCTGGTCGTCAACGCCGCCCAGGCCATCGGCGAGACCGTGAAGGCCGGCGGACCGCGGGGTGTCATCACCGTGCACACCCACCGGTCCGGCGACGAGGTCGTGCTCGAGGTCGGTGACACCGGGCCGGGGATCCCGCAGGAGATCGGCGAGCGGGTCTTCGAGGCGTTCTTCACCACGAAGCCGATCGGGATCGGGTCCGGGCAGGGACTGGCGGTGGTCCGCAAGCTGATCACCGAGCGTCACGGCGGGAGCATCTCGTTCAGCTCCCCGCCGGGCATGGGCACCACCTTCACCGTGCGGCTGCCGGTCGGCGGCCCGGAGGAACCGCCACCACCGATCGCGTGACGCCCGGCGATCCGGGCCCGTGGCCCTGACATGGTCTCCTCGGCTCTGATCCCGGCACTTCTGACCTCAGGGGCATGGTTCTCCTGCCGGTGCTCGTGGGTCTCCTTTCTTGGCCGCGCCCTGGCGGTGCAGGTCTCGAGGCCCGCTTCGTTCTGCAGTGCCTGCCGTACCTTCGTGGCCGGTCGCATCGCCGGGCGTGGGTACGGTGTCCGATCGGCAGTGCTTGCCGGTGACGTGGCTGGCTGGTGAAGGGGTGGAGCGGTGGGGGCGTCCGGGTGGCGGTACGCGGTGGCCTGGGACGCCGACATCGACGGCGTGGTGCAACGACTGCGCTGGCAGGTGTTCCGGGCCGGTGAGTACTACCGGGAGAGCGACGACGAGCTCGGCGACTGCCGGATGGCGCAGAGCGAGGCGGAGTTCGAGGCCACCCTGCGGCCGCGGGACGAGGACAGCGGGATCAACGACGCCCTGCGGGACGCCTGGCGGCAGGCCCGGGACCGGGTGTCGCGGGGTGCTCCGGGCACGCCGGACGAGCTGGTCGACGCCCAGCCCTACTCGGGGACGCATTCGGTCATCGACATGGTGAAGGGTGTCCGGTCACGCCCCGAGATGTTCGCCGTGTCACCGCTGACCGACCAGGAACTCCTGGCCGCCTTCGGCACCACCACCCCGGACGATCAGGCCGTCACCGCCTGGCTCGACGGCGGCGCAGCCTGGGACCTGAGGGAGAGGTGGCAGGGCCTGTACGTGATCGGCTACCTGGACGGCGCCCCCGCCCGGGTCCACCTGGTCGGCTCGTCCGGGGACTAGTTCAGGCCACGACGCGGGAGGTGGTCGGCTGCTGGTGTTCCACCGGCGGGACGTGGCGCAGGTGTGACTGGTCGGTGCTCGGCAGGGACAGCCGGATCACCTTCCACCACGCCGAAGCCACCTGACGGGCCATAGACCCGGAGAGGTAGGTCAGCCCGTAGCGGGCGAAGATCTCCTGCACGCGCGGGGCGATCTCCTGGTACCGGTTGCTCGGCAGGTCTGGGAACAGGTGGTGCTCGATGTGGTAGCTGAGGTTGCCGGTCATCAGGTGCACCAGCCGGCCGCCGCTGATGTTCGCCGAGCCGACCATCTGCCGCAGGTACCACTGGGCGCGGGTCTCGCCCTCGATCGACGCCTTGGTGAAGGTCATCGCCCCGCGCGGGAAGTGGCCGCACATGATGACCGAGTGGGCCCACACGTTGCGGACCACGTTGGCGGTCACGTTGGCCAGCAGGGTCGGCAGCGCGGACGGGCCGGACAGCAACGGGTGCAGCACGTAGTCCCGCAGCAGCTGCCTGCGCGCCTTGCGCCAGACCTTCCTCGCGCCCGCGCGGACCTCCGCCTTGTCCTTGCGCCCCTGGAAGTACCTGCCGAGTTCGAGGTCGTAGACGGCGATCCCGTACTCGAAGACCAGCATGTTGAGGAGGTTCCACAGCGGCTGCGCCAGGTGGAACGGGCTCCAGGGCTGTTCCTCGTCCACCCGCATCAGGCCGTAGCCGAGGTCGTTGTCCTTGCCGAGCACGTTGGTGTAAGCGTGGTGCAGGTCGTTGTGGGCGTGCTTCCACAGTTCCGCGGGGCTGACGTTGTCCCATTCCCAGGTGGTGGAGTGGATCTTCGGGTCCCGCATCCAGTCCCACTGGCCGTGCAGGATGTTGTGCCCGAGTTCCATGTTCTCCAGGATCTTGGCGATGCTCAGCCCGGCGGTCCCGACCAGCCAGGCCGGCGGGAACAGCGAGGCGAGCAGCACGATCCGGCTGCCGAGCTCGATCCGGCGCTGCAGGGTGATGATCCGGCGGATGTAGTCGGCGTCGCGCTGCCCGCGGTCGGCCATCACCTCCTCACGCAGGGCGTCGAGTTCCTGGCCGAGCCGTTCGACGTCCTCGGCGGACAGGTGGGCGATCGGGCTCTCGGACAGGTGCTGCAGGGCTGTCATGGCGTCGGACCTCCGGGCGCGGGAGTCGGTCGTCGAGGTGGGTCGTCGAGCGGGGTGGTCACGAGCGGGGCGGTCAGGCGTCGAGGGTGCAGGGGCCGGCCGCGCTGCTGACGCAGGTCTGCACGTAGCCGGCGCCCCCGGGCTCGGCGGTGGTGAGGGTCCCGTCCCTGGTGTCGCGCACGGCGCCCTCGGCGAGCGGGACCACGCAGCGGAAGCAGATCCCCATCCGGCAGCCGGACGGCAGCGGGACGTGCGCCGCCTCGCCCGCCGTCAGCAGGGTGGTCGTGCCGTCGGTGGTGACCGTCCGCCCGCTGCGCGCGAAGGTGACGCTGCCGCCCTCGCCGGCCACGGTGACCACCGGGCGGAAGCGTTCGGTGTGCAGGTTCGCGGCCCGGCCCTGCTCCTCGGCCAGGGCGGTGACCAGGTCGACCAGCCCGTTCGGCCCGCAGGCCCAGGTCTCGCGTTCGGCCAGGTCACCGACCAGCGCGGACAGTTGCGCGGCATCGAGCCGGCCGTCGGTGGCGGTGTGCCGTTCGACCAGGCGCAGCCGGCCCTGGCGATGCCACTCCCGCAGTTCGGTCCCGAAGATCACGCCTTCGCCCGCGCGGGCGGAGTGCACGACCACGACGTCGGGCAGCAGGTCGCGTCCGATCGCTTCCCGCAGCATCCCGATCACCGGGGTGATCCCGCTGCCGCCGGTGACGAACAAGGCCTTCGCCGGCATCGGGTCGGTCCAGCCGAAGTCCCCGTCCGGACCCTCGAGGCCGACGACCGTGCCGGGCCGGACCCGGTGCACCAGATACCCGCTGGCCCGCCCGCCAGGGATCGCGCTGACCGCGACCCGGAGCATGCCGTCCGGACCGGGCGGTGCGGTCAGGGAGTACGAGCGCCACAGCCGGACCCCGTCCACCTCGACCCCCAGCCGGACGGACTGACCGGCCCGGTGCCCCGGCCACCGGCCCGCGGGCTGCAGCACCAGGGTCACGCAGGCGTCGGTCTCCGGCTGGACGTCGACCACCCGGGCCCGGTGGGTGCCCGACCGCAGCGGGGCGAACAGGTCGAGGTAGTCCGCCGGCACCCGGGGGGTGGCCACCGCCCCGGCGAGCGGGGTGAGGAGGCGGCGCAGGCCGTCGAACACGGCGTGTCGGGACATAGTCGATAGTCTGGTTGCTCCCCAGCGATAGAATCTCACCCCTGCGAGGTGGAGTTGTGTGATCTCCTTGTTCGCCGGAGACAAATCGCGCCGGAGTTGGGTTCCGAGCCAGGGGAGGGGTCATGGAACGGTCCGCCGTGCGGTACGGGCTGGCGCTGGAGCAGCCGGCGGTGGACGCCCTGCGCGGTCAGCTCCCGGTGGTCGCCGAGCAGACGGTGGACGCGATCGCGGTCGAGGTGGGGGAGTACGCCGGGCAGATGACCGGCACCTTCCGGGAACGGGTCGAGGATGCTGTCCGGCTGGCCCTCGACGGGTTCCTCGGACTGGTCGGGCATGCCGGTGCCGGCGACGCGAGCACCCCGCTCAAGCCGGTGATGGACGCGGCCTACGCCCTCGGCCGGGGCGAGGCCCGGTCGGGGCGGACGATGTCCGCGCTGCTGGCCGCCTACCGGGTCGGGGCCCGGGTGGCCTGGCGGGAGTGGAGCACGGTCTGCGTCGCGCTGGACATGCCGTCGCAGGTGCTGGCCCGGTTCGCCGAGCTGGTCTTCTCCTACATCGACACGCTCTCGGCGGCGAGCGTGACCGGTCACAGTGACCAGCTCGCGGTGACCGGCCGGGTCCGGGAGCAGTACCGGGAACGCCTGGCCCGGGCCATCCTCGACGCCGAACCTCCGGACCTGCTGCTGGCGCTGGCCGACGGCGCGGAATGGCAGCCGCCGGACTGCCTGACCGCCGTGCTGGCGCGGGCCGCCGACGGGCACAGCCTGCAGGCGGTGCTCGGCCCGGACACGCTGCTGCTGCCCGGCGACGTCCTCGGCCTGGCCCCGGACCTCGACGTGAGCGTGCTGCTGGCACCGGGCGGCAACCGCCGGGCCCTCCTGGACGCCCTCGGACCCACCCCGGCGATCGTCGGCCCGACCCGGCCCTGGACGCAGTCGGGGGCCTCCCTGCACCGGGCCCGCCGGCTGCTGGACCGGTACGGGCTGAAGCACCGGCTGCTGGACACCGAGGAACGGCTGGCCGAGCTGGTGGTGATCGCCGACGAGGACGCCCTGCGCGACCTGCGGACCCGGGTCCTGCGACCGCTGGCCGGACTGCGCCCGGACACCGCCGCCACGCTCGAGTCGACCCTGCGGTCCTGGCTGCTCCACCAGGGACGGCGGGAGGCGGTGGCGGCCGAACTCGTGGTCCACCCGCAGACCGTCCGCTACCGGATGACCCGGCTGCGCGAACTGTTCGGCGACACCCTGACCGACCCGGAGCGGGTGCTGGAGATCACCGTCGCACTGGCCGTCGCCCCGGGAGCGGCCGCCACCCCGACCGCCCGGGACTGACGGGCGGCCGGGACCGACGACCCCCCGGGGCAGTCGGGGCAGTCGGGGCGGCGGAGCGGGTCAGGCCCCGGCCAGTTCCTCGACGGTGCCGGCCGTGCGGTCGCCGTCCGGGGTGGTCCAGGTGAGCCGGAACTCCGCCTTCCCGGGGGTGGCCTCCAGCCGGACATGGTGGGATCCGTTGTGCCAGGCCAGTTCCACACTGCCAGGGGCGTTCCCCCGGCCGTGGGTGGGGGTGCCGTCGAAGGCGGGGTGGGTGTTGCGGAGTTGGATCATGGTCAGGAGGGCGCGGACGACGGGGCGGGTGAGTTGTTCGTGGAGTTCTTCGGGGGTGTAGGTGTGGCGGTTGACGTCGCGGCCGTTGCCGGTGGTGGCCAGGAGGTCCAGGTCGCCGGTGCCGGCGAGGAGGCCGACGTAGTAGACGTGGGGGGTGCCG
>DASTGO010000328.1:0-2344 GCA_035719045.1 Kineosporiaceae bacterium
AGGTGGACCGGATCATCTCGGAGGTCGCTGACAGGGCGAAGAAGCACGCTCCGCCCGGGAAACTGTGGCGGTCCAAGGAGGACTCCAGGGTCCGTCCCACGCATGTGCACGCCCACGGGCAGGTCGTCCCCGGCAACCTGCGGTTCTCCGTCCCGAGCATGCAGTGGGACATGGAGCATCGAGGGCTCGGCCCGGCCACGTTCATGCGGTACCCGAAGGACGAGTCCAGCCGAGCCGTCGTCAACATCGTCAACTGCCGGTGCGTGGCCGACGACCTACCCGACCACGTGAAGGACATGATCCGCGCGGAGAAGGCCAGGCTCGAAGGGGCCCGCGTGCACGGCAAGGTCATCGCGGAGGGGCCGTTCGTCGTGCAGGCCGAGTACGGGGACGTGTACCCGCTCGGCCTCGTCGCCGACGGCGCGTTCTTCATGACCCGGGCCGCCGCCGAAGCGCAGGCCCGCTGACCCCGCGACGGTAGTCGCGGCCCGCTGCCACCTTCCCGCCCATGGCACAGACGCGCAGCAACACACAGACGCACCCGGCCGTCACCGACGGCACCAGCGGGGACAGCGTCGAGACCAAGGACCTGCAGCCAGCCGAGGCGCCCGGCCCGGTCGGGGTCGAACACAAGGACCTGACCGCGGTCGAGATGTGCTCGTGGCTGCAGGTGCACGGGCAGATGCGGAAGCCCGGCAGCGTGGTCCGGGTGGAACCGGACCTGGCGGCCGAACTGATCCGCCAGGGATACGCGAACCCGCACGCGGGCTGACCGGTGGGCGACCAGGCGGACGCCGACCCGGTCTCGATCGCCCTCGCGCACCTGCGAACCGACTCGACAGTCCTGGCCGCATTCGGTGGCGCCGACCACATCAGCGGCCTGGTGGAGGCGCCGTGGCCGCACCTGCGGGTCACGCAGGGCCCGGGTGGGTCACTGCGTGACCTGAGGTGGGCGCTCACATCAGACGTCATCCTCGAGGTGTACGGGGCTCCCGACGGGTCCCCCGGGGATGCGGAGATGCGCCGCCTCGGGATGCGGGCCGTCCTCGCCGTGAAGGCGTTGCAGGACAAGGTGTACGGGCCCGCCGAGCCCGTCGTGTCCCGCGTTGTGCCCGCCACCAACCTGGCCCCCTCCCCCGTCACAGGCGTCGGGAACCTCATGGAGTTGGCGACAGGCCAGTCCCGGTGGACGGCCACCCTCACGTTGACGTTACGGCCGCCCGCCTGAGGCCACGACACAAGCCGTTCTCCCCTGCCACGTTCCGCGCCGGAATCCCACGATCACGGCGCGTAGGCAGGAGCCAGCACGATGAGCACTACCCCGGCACGGATCACCGTCCCGAACAGGACGCACGTTTACCTCGCGGCCGTGGGCTCCGTCGCCCCCGTGGACGCAACCACGGCAATGGCGGCGGCCTGGAAGGAGGTCGGTCTCACCACGGAGGACTCCCTCACGTTCGAGACATCCCCCGAGTTCAAGGACGTGAGGTCGGCGCAGTCCGACTACCCGACCCGCATCTTCCAGACCTCCGAGACCGGCACGATCACCGTCCAGTTGCAGGAGTGGTCCATCGACAACTTCAAGGCCGTCTTCGGTGGAGGCCAGATCACCACCCCCAGCGCTGGCGTCTTCAAGTTCGAACCGCCCCTGCTGGGCGCCCGCACCGAGATCGCCGCCTGCATCGAGGTCATCGACGGCGACAAGCACTACAGGTACATCATCCCGCGATGCCTACAGCGGGAAGGCGTCTCGCAGACCCTCAACAAGGGGTCAGAGGCGCACCTGCCGCTCAAGCTGTCGATCCTCGGCGGTGACGCGGCGTCCGCCTGGTACATGCTCACCGACGACCCCGCGTTCACCCCGCCGGCCTGACCGGCTACCCGTGGCGGACCGCCACCTGCCCTTGCATGGTGGCGGGCCGCCGCCGCGTCCAGCCCGGGACGGTAACCAGTCCAGGCACCTACCTTCCGCGCGACCTGAACCACAGCACGGAAGGACACCCCGCGATGAGCTTCACCCTGGATCTGGACGCGGCCCGCCGGGAGACCGAACACCCGGACGGCATCGACGTCGTGTTCGCCGGCAACACGTACACGCTCCCCGCCGAGCTTCCCCTCGACGTCATCGACGTCCTCGTGTCCGACGAGCTGGGTCTCGTGGACCTGCTCCGGGCAACCATCGGCGACGGCACCGTGAAGGTGGCGACCGGCATCGTCAACTCCCTGCTGTCCGAAGGGAACCTGCCCCGGCACCTACTCGAAGGGTTCTACCGGGTGCTGGAAGCCCTGTTCGGGCCCGAACAGTGGGCGTCGTTCCGGGCTGCCCGCCCGAGCACCAGCGACA
>DASTGO010000329.1:0-6034 GCA_035719045.1 Kineosporiaceae bacterium
CTTCTCCAGGGCCAGATCCCCGTCCCCGGTCACCAGCGACACCGTCTGCGACAGCGCCTTGGCCGCATCCCCCACCAGCGCACCGGAATCGGCCAGCCACCGCGCCGACCGGGTCACCTCCGGCGCGATCTGCATCAACTCGCGGCCGGCCGCCAGCCACAACTGCGCCAGATCATTGATCTCGTCCTCGTCTACCGCCGGCCACCCGTCACCGGTCAGGACATGGAACATCTCCGCAGCCCACGGCGGAACCTCAAGCCCCACAACCACCACCCTGCAGTGAACCGCCCGCACCCTCCAAACCACACGCGGCGGCAGGCGGCACCGCCCACCACGTCGGCCCCTCAGCGAGGGGCTGGCCGGTCTATGGATGGGTGAGCTGAGCTCTTGTCACGCGATGTCGGCGGAGTTGAGACGTAGGACGCACAAACGGGAGGCGGCTGGCCCCGACCAACCAGATGAAACCCGAGGAAGCCTGACGTGTCCGAGAACAGGTCGGGATCGGCTGCAGGACCGACGGGGTCCCGCTGTCTCCGCCCCTGCAGGCCGTCCGCCGTCGGCTTCCGAAGATCCGCTTGCACCAATACGCTGTCGGCCGCCTGAACTCCGGCGGATCAGGTACGGGTCGACCGCCGGTCGTCACCGCCGTAGGGAGTCCACGTGTTCGGTCTGGTCACGCCGTGCCGGCACGCCCTGCCGGGGGCCTTGCGGGACGCCTGGACCGCGCACCTGTGCGGGCTGTGCCTGACTCTGCGCGATCGGCACGGGCAACTGGCCCGCACTACGACGAATGTGGATGCGGTGATGGTGTCGGTGCTGGTCGCCGCGCAGCGTCCGGAACTGGCGGCCACCCGTACGGCGAAGGCGTGCCTGCTGCGCGGGATGCGGCCGGCGCGGGTGGTGCGCTCCGACGCTCCGGCAGCCCGGTTGGCCGGCGGAGTGTCCTTGGTCCTGGCCGGAGGGACGCTGCGCGATCACGTCGCGGACGGCGATCTGCCGCGAACCGCCCGTCCGCTGGCAGGCCGGGTCGGCCGGCGCTGGGAGACCCGCGGGCGGGCCATGCTGGGCGAGCTCGGTCTGGAGGCCGAGCGTCTGGCCGGGGTCGCGCAGCGGCAGGCGCAGGTGGAGTCCGATGCCAGGGCCGGGGACCTGCTGGTGGTGACGGCGCCGGCCGAGGCAGCGGTGAGCGACGCCCTGGCGCACACGGCCGCCCTCGCAGCCCGCCCGGACAACCGCGCCGCCCTGGCCGAGGCCGGGCGGATGATCGGGCGGGTGGTCCACCTCGCCGACGCCCTGCTGGACCAGCCCGACGACGACCGGCACGGCCGGTGGAACCCCCTCACCGCGACCCGCACGGCGCCGTCCGAGGCCGTGGCCGTGATCCGTCGGGCCCTGGAACGGACCCGTGCCACGGTGGACCGGCTCGACCTCCCCGGCCTGGCCCCCGGCGCCGCCCCGGATGCCGTGGTGCAGGCCGAACTGGCTCGCCGCTTGCTGGGTCGGGAACTGCCGCGTGCGGTGCACCGAATGCTCGCCCGGGCAGGTCACGGCGGACGGGTCTGCGGTGGGCGGGAGCGCTGCGGCGGGCCGGTAGGGGCCGAACCGTCCCTGGATCCCGGCGCCGCGCGACCACGGGTTTCGCCCGCGTCCCCGTCGGTCTCCCCGGAAGGCCTGCCGCCCGGACCGATTCAGGCGTTGTCCGGTCCGGAGCCCGCTCGTGGGCGGGACGGCTGCTGCAACTGGCGCCGCTGGTGCGATTCCTGCGACTGCGACTGCGACTGCTGCGACTGCTGCGACTGTTGCAACTGCGGTGATTGCTGCGACTCCTGCGGCTGCAGTGACTCTTGCGACTGCGGTGGTTGTTGCGATTGTTCGGGCTGCGACTGCTGAGCCGTGGCGGGTCGGGGTCACCCGGACCTCCGGGAGGCTGCACCCGGAGGGTGGCGTTCAGGCCGGGCCACGCCGCCGTACTGCGGCGTGCGGGAGGCTCAGGTGTCGGTGGCGAGGTGGTGGAACTCCCGTTTGGACACCCCGTCGAGCCAGGCCTCGAACTCGGCCTTGGTGAAGTGCAGCACGGTGTCCGGGTGCGCGGAGTCCCGCACGTCCACGCCACCGTCGGTGCGGCGTCGCATCTGCACCCGGCCCCCGTCAGCGGGAGCGGTCGAGGAGGAGATCCACTCGCCGTCCTCGCCGTCAGCGACGTTCACGCGGGGTCCCTCCGTCAGATGGTTTTGCGCGGCGCCGGGACGTTCCCGGGTGCGGAACGGCCGACCGCCCGGCCCCGGAACAACCGACCGCCCCGGCCCCGGAACCGTCTCGGGGGCCGGGGGCGAGGCGATGGTCAGTGGATCAGGTGGTCGAACTCGCCGCCGTCGGCACCGTCCAGCCAGGCGGTGAACTGGGCCGCGGAGAAGGACAGCACCGCGCCGTCGGGGTTCTTGCTGTCCCGCACATCCACGCCAGCGACGGCGCTGCGGCGCATCTCCACGCAGTTGGCAGCGTTGGACGACAGAGACGCCTTGATCCAGGAACGCGCGGGATCGCAGCCCCGACCAGTGATCATGTCTGGTGCTCCTTGATGGGTGTCGCCCGGCTGTAGATCACCTGGAAGACCTCACGGTGGCGGGCAACGTGAGCCTCCCGGTCATGGTACCGAGACCCCAGATAGGAGTCGACGTAGACGACCGAGGGATCCCCGGGGTCCGGGAAGTCCATCACGGTGAACCCACCGAGCAGACCCGGGTGAGCGCCGTCGGCGGGCAGCACCCGCAGGTCGAGGAACTCGTCCTCGGCGGCCTCCAGCAGCCGCTCGTGCTGGCGGGCGTGCAGGCCGTCGTCGCCCACGCGCAACCGCAGCGCCGGTTCCCCGAGCACCAGGTGCACCCGGGGCCGCGGATCCCGTTCCCGCAGCGAGTTCTGACGCAGCATCCGCAATTGCACGTGCGCGCTGATCTGTTTCTCGCCGAGATCGGGGGTGCTGCCCCGCTCGACGGCCAAGGCGTAGTCCTCAGTCTGCAGCAGGCCGTGGATCACGTTGGGTTCGTAGGCCCAGAGCTCGGTGGCGCAGGATTCCAGGTCGAGGTAGATGTCGAAATTCCTGGCCAGGTGTTCCCCGTAGCCCTCCCACCACGCCTCCTGGGTGGTGGCGAGCGCCAGGTGACGCAGGCCCTCGATCGTGTCCGCAGGTGCCCCGTACAGGCGCCCCAGCTCGTAGACGTCACCGGGGCGGACCATCGACCGGCCGTACTCGATCGACTTGAGCTTTCCCAGGGACATCAGGCGCGTGGCGACGACGTCCTCGCGGGTCTTGCCGCAGGCCTCGCGCAGCCGCCGCAGCTTCCGCCCGAGTTGGCGGCGGATCATCGTCGAGCCGGTCGCTGGCGCCGCCGCGGTCCTGGCCATCGAGGTCTCCCTCCCCGTGTTGACCTTGTCCGGCCCCAGCATGCCCCCAGGGACTCAGCGCGTGACAACGGACAATTTCGGCCCGTGGAAGTGGCGGCGTCCCAGCCCGATGCTGGTCGTGGCGGTCCCGTTCCCACCCTTCCCTCTGTGGAGGGGACCGAGGGCCGACCGCAACCTCAGGGGGCTACCGCGATGACAGCGCACCACCGGCGGACACCGACCGACCGACGGACAGCGGCCGACCGGCCGCCCGCCGGGCCGCCGGGACCCGACGACGACGGCAGCGCCGAAGGGTCGGGGGCGCCGGACGTCGAGAGCGTCGCCGCCCGGGGGAGCGGTGGTGAGGTCGAGACCGTTGTCGCCCTGGGTGGCGGTGGTGAGGTCGCGGCACTCGACCCGCCGCCGATCGCCGGGGTGCAGGCGTGGTGTCCGCGACCGGCCACGGCGCAGGAGTTGGACGACGCCCGCACGGTCCTGGTGGTCCACCGGCTGGACCCGGGGACCGGGCGGTGTGCGGCCTGCGCCGCGGACTGTCCCTGCCCGCCCGCGCTGGCCGCCGGACGGGTCCTGGCCGAGGCCGGGGCGTGGAACACGATGCCGTTCACTCGCCCCATCGGCAGGCCGGCGGGCCAGGGATCCGCAGTCGCCCGCGCCGGGTGGGTGGCCCGGCTGGTCCGGCGCCTGCCCTGGGTGACGAAGGCCGAATGAACGCGCGGACCTGCCCGCAACCCACGCCGACCTGCTCCCGACCGCCCGCCGAGACTTCCTGACCCGTCGCCCCACCTGGAAAGAGCCCTCGTCGTGTCACCGCCGCGTCACCTGGCCGTCCACCGCCGTCCCGGCCGCAACGCTCCCTCCGCAACAGGGCCCGTGGACGGCCCGACCCTGCTTCCGGACTTCCGGCCGCCTCCCACCCACACCGGTTACGGGGAGTGGACCCTCGGGCAGCGGGCACGCCAGCTCTACCTGGACACCGGAACCCTGGCCGGGGACCTGGCCCGGATCGGCCTGCCCGTGCCGGTGAACCAGCTCGGCGCGATCCTGGCCGGGGACGAGCCCGCACCGCCCGTGGTCCTGGCCGGGCTCGTGGAGGTCCTCGAACTGCGTGACCCCGCCGTCCACGACCGCCCGCTCACCACTGCGGTCGCACGGTCCTGGCGCTGCGCCGGGTGGCGGGTGCCCACCGAGATCCTCATCATCCTGGCTGCCGCCCGGAACCTGACCCTGTCCGAGGTCCGCGACATCGCCGCTCTGTGGTGATGGAGGTCTGTGGTGACTCAGGCCGGGCGCGGCTCGGGCCGGGGGCGCGGGGACGGGTCGGTGCGGCGGGCGGCCAGTTCCGCGCGGTTGGCGCAGCGGTGGGTGCGCAGCAGCCGGGTGACGTAGCCCTCGACGGACTTCTCGCTCAGGTTGAGCCGGGCCGAGATCTGCCGGTTGGTCAGCCCTTCCCCGATCAGGCTGCGGATCTGTTCGGCGGTGGCCAGGCTGCGGGTGCCGGGCGCCGGGGTGTTCCCGGCGGGCTGCAGGTTGCGGGCCCGGGCCAGCCAGTCCCTGGCTCCCAGCGGGGCGATCAACTGTGCGGCCTCGCCGGCCAGGGCGGTCACCTCGGGGCGCGGGGCCGGGCTCTGTTCGGCCAGCAGCACCAGGGCCTGCGCCCGGCCGAGGGTCCCCAGACCCAGCGGTGCGTCGGGCAGGGTGAGGGCCAGGCGCAGTTGGTCCGTGACGTCCGGCCGGTCCGGTCGCCGGTGCAGTTGCGCCCCGGCCCGGGCCGCGAGCAGCAGGGCACGGGCGGTGCGCAGCTCCCCGGCCAGATCGTCCAGTTCCCTGGCGAGGCGCGGCGGGGCATCGGTGTGGCCGAGGGCGCAGGCCAGCCGGTAGGCCGCGTACAGCAGCAGGTCGAGGCCGTTGCGGGGACCCTCCCGCCGGGCCCGGCGCAGGTCCTGGCCGAGGTCCTGGCACAGGCGGCGCAGGGTGGCGCCGGGCACCGGCCGTTGCCGCCAGGCAGCCGCTGCCAGGGCGTATCCCACGACGGGCGGGCGACCCCGCCGGCCGGTCTCGGCCAGCCGCCGGGCCAGGGCGGCGGAGCCGTTGCGGTCCCGGCGATGCAGTGCCACGAGCAGGGCCAGCGCGGCACCCGCGAGGTCATCGGGCTCGACCGGATCCACCTGCTCCGGGAGATCGGCCCACCCCGGCGCGGTCCGGGCCAGGAATTCCCGTCCCGCCCAGGCCACCCGGTCCCAGTCTCCGTGCAGGTATGCCGTGACCGGTCCGTCCGGTGCCTGCCCGTGCAGTGCGGCGAACAGTTCCCGGCGGGAACCCCAGCCGGCCAGGCCCCGCAGTGTGCCGGCGTCTGCGGTACCCGTGCCGGAGTCCCGGGTCCGGTCCCACTCCTGCCAGGCCGCCGCCCAGTCGTCCGCACCGGCGCCGGATGCCGCGGTGAGGGTTCTTCGGGTGCGGCCGAGGGCCGGCCACGGGGTCAGCTCGGCGGCTGCGGCGTCCGGGGGGCTCCCCGGGACGGTGACGGGTGCGACGTCATGGCCGGGCCGGGCGGGCCGGCGCCGTGGCCGGGGGTCGGGCCGCCCCGCGACCGGCGGTGGCAGGGTGGCGGCGACCGTTCTCAGCAGGTCGAGCC
>DASTGO010000330.1:0-16559 GCA_035719045.1 Kineosporiaceae bacterium
CGGTGCCGGACTTCGACAATGCCGCCCTCACCGCGGTCCCCCGTCCGGCCCCGGTGGTCGCACCGGCCGCACCGCCGTCGGCCCCGACCCGCCCGGACCCCGCCCCCGGGACCTCGCGCACGGCACCGGCCCAGCGGGTCCAGTCCATCTCCCGGTCCACCCGGCCCGCCCTGGCTCCCCCGAGCACTCCGGCGGCGGCCCCCGCTCCGTCGGCCGGCACCGGGTCCGGAGTGCTGGCCCTCGCGGCCCGCTACCTGGGCGTCCCGTACGTGTGGGGCGGTACCACGCCACGCGGGTTCGACTGCTCCGGCTACGTGCAGTACGTGTTCGCGCAGGCCGGGGTCCGCCTGCCACGGACGGCCGACCAGCAGATGCACGCCGGTCGCCAGATCCCGCGCTCGCAGGCCCGGCCCGGGGACCTGGTGGCCTTCGTGTCCGGTGGGCAGGCGTACCACATCGGGATCTATGCCGGCGGGAACATGATGTACGACGCCCCGCACACCGGCTCCACGGTGGAGCGGCGCACGATCTGGTCGGGCGCGGTGGCGTTCGTCCGGGTCTGACGATCCCGGCGACAACCCGGACCGGCCGGAACTCCCGACGCCGGGACAGGATGCGGGCAACACGGCCGCGCCGCCCGGACGTGGCGAAGGCCCCGACCCCAGCAGGGGCCGGGGCCTTCGCCCCCCGTCACTGCGGATCCTGCACGGTGGACGGGTACAGGTCCCGAGACGGGGTGCGGATCCCCCGGAACTCCCAGTCCCCGCCGAGCGCCGTGGAGACGACCTCCTCGCTCTCGCTGGGCTGCGCACCGACGTCGGTGCGGATCGGTGTCGGCCCGGTGACGATGTGGTTGGTCAACCGGCCCAGACCTTCCACCTCGACCTCGACGACGTCGCCCGGCTGTACTGGCCGGGAGTTCGCCGGGGTCCCGGAGAACAGCAGGTCGCCGGGGACCAGGGTGATGGTGCGGGCGATGTCCGCGACGAGGTAGTGCATGTCCCACTCCAGCTCGTCGGTGGACGCCTCCTGCTTCACCTCCCCGTTCACCAGCGTGCGCAGGGTCTTGCCGCGAAAGTCCCAGCCGGTGACCAGTCCAGGCCCGACCGGGGCGAGGGTGTCGGATCCCTTGACCCGCAACATGGATCCGGCATCGGTGTCCCGGAAGTCGTGCAGGCCGTAGTCGTTGCCGATGGTGTAGCCCGCGATGTAGTCACCGGCCTGGTGCGGGGAGATGTTCCGGCAGGTGCGCCCGATCACGATGACGATCTCGCCCTCGTAGTTCAGCCACGTGCAGCCCTGCGGCCGGACCACCGCGCCGCGGTGGGAGTTCAGCGCGGTGATCGGCTTGTGGAAGTAGGTCGGGGCCGGTGGCAGCCGGGTCATGAACTCCGCGGTCCTGCTGGCGTAGTTGAGGTGGACGGCGATGATCTTCGTGGGCTGCACCGGCGGGAGGTGGACCGCCTCGTCGGCACCCACCTGTCTGCCGTCCGCGGCGACCAGGGTGTCGCCCCGCCGGACCACCTGCACGGCGGCCCCGTCGAGCAGGATCCGGCGGAACTCCGTCGTCCCAAGGGATTCGGTCGGCCGGCGGGCGGTCACGGCTGGTCCCTTCCGGCCCAGCCTCCGGCCGGGCGGTCGAACCAGAGGTGGACCTGGCCGGTCCCGACGGAGTTCTCGTACTCGCCGTACTGCCGCGCCGGAGCGGTGACCCGGTCCTCGCCGAGCGCCGCGATCATCATCAGGTAGTGGGCGAACCTGCCCTCGGGCCGGTGTTCCAGGAACTCCGGCATGGTCTTGAGCACCTGGGCGTGGTCGCCCGCCCTGAACCAGGACAGCCGCTCCAGGTCCGCCGCACGGGCCTGCGGGGTGCGGATGTGCCGGACGTCGCTGGCCTCGTGGTCGCGCAGTTCACGCAGCGGCCAGAAGGTGTGGCTCAGCGCGCCGGACGCCACCAGGACGACCTTCCGGTCGGTGGCGGCGATCGCCTCGCCGAGGGCCCTGCCCACCCGCAGGAAGTCCTCGGTGTCACCGGTCTGCACGGTCGACACCGACACCCACCGCTTGTCCGGCAGTCCCCGCCCGAGGAAGTGCCACAGGTTGAGGGTGGCGTAGTACAGCGGCAGGTAGTGGTCGTCGTTGGCGTGGATCCAGGTGCCGTTCGCATCGGCCCGGTCGGCCATCGCGACGGCCAGCTCCGGGTCGCCCGGCCAGTCGTAGGGGATCCGGCACATTCCGCGCGGAAGCTCCTCGGCGGTGAACAGCCCGGACCGGCGGTCCTGTGCGGTGACCACGGTCTCGAACGTGGTGAACCAGTGTGAGTCCAGTACGACGACCGTGTCGTAGTCGGCGGTCTCGAAGAAGTCCCGGCGCAACTGCTCCAGGCCGGGGACCAGGGTGATCTCCTTGCCCTCGTTCATCTCCAGCCGCTCCTCCAGGGGAGCCAGCATGGTCGGGACGTGCGCCAGGAGCCCGGCGCCGACAACTTCACCCATCGCCGTTCCATCCCTTCGGGGAGAAGACGCTGTTCTTGACGTCGCAGGAGAAGTCGAACGACCAGGTGCCGCCCTCGCGGCCGATGCCGGACCGGCCGTTGCCGCCGAACGGCGCGGACAGGTCCCGGACGAAGAAGCAGTTGACCCAGACCGTCCCCGCGGACAGCCGTGCCGAAACCCGTTCCGCCCGGCCCGGATCCGAGGTGACCAGGGTGGCCGCCAGGCCGTAGTCGGTGTCGTTGGCCAT
Organism: Kineosporiaceae bacterium; assembly: GCA_035719045.1. Lineage (GTDB taxonomy): Bacteria > Actinomycetota > Actinomycetes > Actinomycetales > Kineosporiaceae > DASTGO01. Next base: position 2,743 of record DASTGO010000330.1, read on the forward strand.
GGCGATCCCCTCCTCCTCGGCGGTGAAGGTCTGCACGGTGAGCACCGGCCCGAACACCTCCTGCCGGGCGATCTCCATCCCCGGGTGCACATCGGTGAACACGGTGGGCCGGTAGTAGAAGCCCCCGGTGGCCGCATTGAGGTCATGGTTTGGCCCGCCGCCGAGCAGGACGCGGGCCCCGTCGGCCACCGCCCGCCGCACGAACCCGTCCACCCGATCCAGGTGCACCGCGCCTACCAGCGGTCCGACGTCGGTGGCCTCGTCCCGCGGATCGCCCTGGACCACGGCGGACGCCCGCGCCAGGAACGCCTCGGTGAACCGGTCCGCGAGACTGTCGTGGACCAGGATCCGCACCGCGGCGAGGCAGACCTGCCCGGAGTTGTCGAACTGCTCGACAGCCAGGTCCACCGCCAGGTCGAGGTCCGCGTCGTCGAGGATCAGCAGCGGTGACTTCCCGCCCAGCTCGAAGGACACCGGGGTCACGTTGGCGGCCGCAGCCGCAGCGATCCGCTGCGCGGTGGGCACTGACCCCGTGAAGCTGATCCGGCGCACCCTCGGGTCGGCGACCAGCGGCGCCCCCGCCTGCGGCCCCAGACCCTGGACGACGTTGAACACCCCGGCCGGCAGCCCGGCCTCGGCGGTGATGTCCGCCAGCACCGAGGCGGTCAGCGGGGCCCACTCCGGCGGCTTGGCCACCACGGTGTTGCCGGCCGCCAGCGCGGGGGCGATCCGCCAGGTGGCCAGCATGAGCGGGGCGTTCCACGGGGTGATCACGGCCGTCACGCCGGCCGGGTCCCAGCTGACGTGGTTGCGGTGGCCGCGGGTGTCGAAGTCCTCGTGGTGCAGCGCGAGCAGGTGATCGGCGAAGAACCGGAAGTTCATGGCCACCCGGGGCATCACCCCCCGGCGGTGGGACCGCAGCAGGGACCCGTTGTCCCGGGTCTCCAACTGGGCCAGCTGTTCCAGCCGGGCCTGCACGCCGTCGGCGATCCGGTGCAGGACCGCCGCACGTTGCTTCGGGGGCGTGGCCGCCCAGCCCGGGAACGCCGCCGCGGCGGCCGTGACCGCCCGGTCGGCCTCGGCTGCCGTGCCCCGCGCGACCTCGGCGATCACCTGACCGTCCAACGGGGACACGTCGTCGAAGACCTCGCCCCCGCCGACGCGCTCACCGCCGATCCAGTGCCGGGTGTCCACCGCCGTGCCCGCCACGTCCACGACGCCCATGTGCCTCCGCCCTCCCGGTCGGCGAACCGCACCGATCCATATCGTTCGCATCCGAACGGTATGGATCGGGAGAGCACTCCGTCAACCCCGGGCCGACATGCGCAGGAGCGCGCCCCGCCCATGTCGTTCGGCAGCGAACGTAGGAGCCGCGACCGGTCCGGTCAACCATTCCCCGCACCGAAAAGGAAAACTGCGCCCCCCTCTACCGAATGCACCGCGAAGCGCCTATGTTGAGCCATTGTTCGGAGGCAAACGACACCGGAGCGAAGCCGAGAGGCGGCGGACCGTGCCCATCTCACCGAAGCCCACCCCGTCGGACGAGCAGGTTGTCGACCTTGTCCGTGGCCTGCGGGCCCGCGGCATCGACGTCGTCCGGGTCTCCTACCCCGACCTGATCGGGACCGACCGCGGACGCGACGTCCTGATCGACGAGCTGCCGTCCGTGCTGGAGCACGGGATGGCCTTCTGCCGCGCGGTCTTCCACACCACCCCCCGGGGTGATGTGGTCCCGGTGCAGGGCGGTCTGGCCGAAGGCCTGCCGGACGTGAAGGTCGTGCCGGACCTGACCACCCTGACCGACCTGCCGTGGGAACCGGGGGCCGCCTGGTGCCTGAGCGACACCCACGTGCACGACGGCGGACCGGCTCCGGAGTCCCCGCGCGAGGTGGCCCGGCAGGTGGCGGACCGGCTGTCGCGGCTCGGACTGTCCGCGGTGATCGGTCCCGAACTGGAGTTCTTCGTCTGCGAGCCGGACCCGTCCGGCCCCTGGGGCTGGAAGCGGTACGCGGACGAGCCGGGCAACGTCTACGTGGTGGGCCGCAAGGGCGACCCGCGTGGCCTGCTGCTGTCCATGCTGCGGAATCTGCGCGAGGCCCGGCTGCACGTGACCGCCGCCAACCACGAGTTCTGCCCCGGGCAGTTCGAGATCAACCTCGGCCACTCCGGACTGGTCGATGCCGCCGACCGGGCCTTCCGGATGAAGTCCGCCGTTCAGGAGATCGCCCGGCGCGAGGGGCTGCTGGCCACCTTCATGGCCAAACCGTTCGGTGACGAGGGCGGCAGCGGATTCCACCTGCACCTGTCCCTGGTGGACGGCAGCGGCGTCAACGTCTTCGGCGACGAGGCCGGTGCCGACGGGCTGTCCAAGGTGGGCCGGGCCGCCGTCGCGGGTGTCCTGCAGCACGCCCCGGCACTCGCCGCGCTGCTCAACCCGACGATCAACTCCTACAAGCGGTTCGGCCCGGACACCCTCGCCCCGTGGCTGATCGACTGGGGGCTCGACAACCGCAGCGCGATGGTCCGGATCCCCCCGGAGCGCGGGCAGGCCAGCCGGATGGAGGTGCGGCTGGGCGACGCCACGGCCAACCCGTACCTGGCGATGGCGGCCGTCGGTGCGGCGGTGTACCTCGGGGTGCGCGACCTGGCCGAGCCGCCGGCACCGCTGGAGGGTTACGGCTACGACCCGGCCTGCGCCCCCCTGCTCCCGCAGAGCCTGGGCGACGCACTCGCCGCCCTCGAGCGGGACAAGGCGCTGGTCGAGGTGCTCGGGGAGTACTTCGTCGGCTCGTTCGTCGCCTACAAGCGCAATGAGCTCGAACGGTTCTCCCGGGCCGTCACCGACTGGGAGTTCCGTGAGTACGCCTACCACCTGTAAGCCCTCAGGACGGCGGGTCCAGGAGGCCGACCCCGGCCAGGATCGGTGCCGTGGTCTTTCCGTTGCCGGTGCGCCGCCAGGCGTCGGCATTCACCAGGCCGGGCGGCATCAGCTCCAGCCCGTCGAACCAGGACGCCACCTGCCCCCGGGTGCGTGGCACGAACGGGGCGGTGGTCTCGGAGTAGATCTGCGCGCCGTTCCTGGTCGCGGCGCCGACCATGCCGTCGCCGTCGTCGATCACATGCGTCACCACGAGCGCGCTCCCGGGCGCCATCGCGTCCCGGAACCCGGCCACGACCCGGGCCGGGTCCTCCTCGTCGGTGACGAAGTGCAGGACCGCGACCATGATCACCGCCACCGGGCGGGTGAAGTCCAGACGCCCACGCACGCCCGGGTCGGACAGGATCGCCTGGGGGTCACGCAGGTCGCCCTCGACCACGGTCGTGTGCGCGTTGTCGGCCAGCAGTGCGCGGGCGTGTGTCAGCACGACCGGGTCGGTGTCCACATACACCGTGCGCGCTCCGGGATTGACCCGGCCCGCGATCTCGTGGACGTTCTGCGCGGTCGGCAGCCCGCTGCCCAGGTCCAGGAACTGGTCGATGCCGGACCCGGCCAGGAACGCCACCGCCCTGCGCAGGAACGCCCGGTTCGCCCGCACCCCCGCCACGACCAGCGGCTGCGCCTGCACCAGACGGGCGGCGAGGTCACGGTCGGCCTTGAAGTTGTCCTTCCCGCCCAGCAGGTAGTCGTACACCCGTGCCACGTTCGGCCGGGCCGGCACCTCCCCCGCAGAGGGCAGTCCCTGCGGGTCGATCGGGCCGCTCCCGCCGCCCATCAGCCCCGCCCCCGAGCGCCCGACTCCACCGTCAGCACCGGCCCGACCGTCAGCACCGCCGACCGCAGGTACCGCTGCGCGGCACGCTGATCCGCTCCCGCCAGGCACCGGACATGCGTCAGATGGCCCATGTCCGGGACCACCACCCCGACCACACCGTCCCGGCGCAGGTACTCCGCGAGCCCGTACAGGCCCCGCTCATCCCGCCCCCGGACATCCGTGAACACCGACCCCAAGGCGTAACCCTCACTCTGCGCCCACGCCGCGAACGACTCCCGCCACTCCAGCAGCAGGCCCTCCGCGGCCTCGGGGCGTGCATGGGCAGGCACCGCCGCATATCCCGCCACCACCGGCCGCACCCCGGACCCCGTCACCAGCCCACCGCCGGCGGCCGTCGGTGCTCTCCCGGCCGTTCCCCGCGCCTGTTCGCTGGTGGGCGGTACCGGCGACGGGCAGGACACCTCACGCCGCCGATACCACCGATCATGGGGTGACCACCCCTCGGTCTCGCATGGGGTTTCTTCCCTTCGCTTGACCAGGTGCTTCACCGGCAACGGCTGCTCGCACCCCTGCCCGCCTCCACCCTGGCCGACGGACACAGCCCACGGCCATGATCAAGGGCGCATGATTCACCATGCACTCCTCGCATTCCTTGGCCGTTCCGCCGGGCCGAGCACCAGCGGGTATGCGTCCGGCGCATACGGAACCTCTACGCACGCACCCTTCGCCTACACTGCAGGAGCGAAGCATGATCCAGATGCGGGGAGCATGCTCCGGATGTGGGAGGTCTTCTTGTCCCCCGACCAGTGGCGGCACAGCCGAGATGAGGTCGGGTTCTCTCCCGCCGGAGGGGGCCCTCCCGTCGTTCCCGAATCCTTCTGGGATCACCCTCCGCTGCAGTGCGCCCTTGAGCGGCGCCACATGGGACAGGTGATCCGCGAGTTCCGGCTTCATCCTCACCACGGCCGCCGGCCTCTCTCACAGGAGCGCGTGGCCGAATGGGTCGGGGTGACCCAGTCCCAGCTCAGCCGCGTGGAGAACGGTCCGCCCATCATCCATCTGGACCGTCTGATCCAGCTGGCGACGATTCTGCGAATACCGGCCCGCAAGCTCTGGTACGTCCTGCCCGAACCCTCTCCGTCACGGCGGTCACCACCAGCCGTCGGCGTACACGTCACCCCGCAGACTCCCGCACCCCCGCACCCGCCCCCGGCGGACACCTCGTCGCCCTTGCTCGACTCCCCTCTGGACATCATTCAGCGCATGCAGTCCATCGGCATGTCGTCCATGGACCAGTGCACCCTCGCGGAACTCGAGTCGGTGGTCGCTGACGCCGTTGACAACTACGAGCGGGTCGGGCCCGCCGCAATTGCTCCGGCCCTGGTGGAGCAGAGGCGCTGGGTACACCAGTCCCTCCTGGAACGTCACCCCCCGCGTATCGGCGTCAGGCTGTTCACGCTCGCGGCCCACATGTCCGGCGTCCTGGCTTCGATCGCCCTGGACCTGCAGTCCTTTCGTATGGCCAGGTCCTACGCCTCGGAGGCCTTCCAGCTCTCCGACATGGTCGGTGATCCGCACCTGTCCGCCTGGATCCGCGGCACGCAAAGCCTTATCGAGTACTACGCCCAGCGCTACGACACGGCGCTGGAGTTCGCCAGGGAGGGACTCCGCATCGCCCCCTCCGGCCCCCAGACCATACGACTCAAGGCCAACGGCGAGGCCCGGGCCCTCGCCCGCCTGGGAGACAAGCGGGGAGTCGATGCTGCCGTGGAACAGGCGATCCAGCTGCATGAGGACCTCCCCTACTCCCCTGATGTGAGTTCGAGCCTGGCGCTGGGCCCCTACTGCTCCGCCCGCATCCACGGGAACGCGGCCACCGCCTACCTCAACCTCCTCGAACCCGATCGGGTCCTCCTGCACGGCGAGCAGGCGCTCGTGGTGTTCGACCCCATGCGCGTCCAGGGTTCGCGGGCACTCACGCGCCTCGACATGGCCACGGCGCTGCTTCAGGCGGATCACCCGGATCCCCCGCACGCCGCGCACATCGCGATGGAGGCGCTGTCGATCGAGGGAGCCGCGGGGTTCGCCGCAGTCACGCGACGTGCCGAGGAGTTCCTGATCGCCGCGGCCCCGTACCGTGACGTCGCCGAGATCTCGGTGGTCGAGCAGAAGGTCCACGATCTCGTGCTGCCCGCCCTCACCGACAGCGCCCGGAAAGGTATCGCGGGCGACTGGACGTGAGGCAGCCCCGCCGGGCCCGTCGAGACCATCAGACGCGCCCTGCCTGAGAGGATCCGGGAGCCACGACCGACCCCGCGGTGACCACTCGGGCGACGGGTCAGCGGTGGGCGAGCGTGGTTCCACCGTTCCAGGAGACGCCGACCTGGCGGTAGTAGCCGCCGATGATCTCCCCGACCGGCAGCGCCGAGGCCAGTTCGTCCCAGGGGGAGTCGAACAGGTCCAGTTGCGCCTCGGCAGCCCAGGCCGGTCCGAGGTCGGCATCGAACCCGCTCATGGTGACGACCTCGTCCAGTGCCCAGCCGGCGCCGCGCTCGATCCCGCGCACCTGCCGGTGGTGCAGCATCGGCAGCGCGTTGACGAACCCGTTGGTCCGGCTCGGACCGGTGATCTCGATCCGGGCAGTGGCCAACCGGTGGTCGTAGGCGGCCAGACTCGCCCCGAAGCGTCCCCCCCGACCGACCCGCGGCGCCGCCCTGCCGCGCGGCATCGGCCGGGTCAGGTGGATCGAGCCCAGCTTCTTCGGGTACCCCTGGTGCACGCCGCGGGCGATGGCGAAGTCCGTGGTCACCCAGATCAGCACGCAGCGGGAGTAGACGGTGCCCCGGTACCGGCAGCGGACGACCGCGAACGCCTCCTTGTACTGGCTGCGGGCCGGGTCCAGCAGTTCCTCCCCACCGTCGGAGCAGGACTGCCAGTCCGCCCAGATCAGCGCGACCGCTCCGGGGTCCTCCGGGGCGAGGCCGAGGTCGTCGGGAAGCAGGGCACGCACCCGCTCGGGGTCGGTGCGGTACTCGACGGTCAGCAGGTCGCCGCTGTAGTGCCACGGTGGCGGCGGGATCAGCGCGCTACGGCCGGAGGCGGTGTAGGGCGGCGCGAAGCCGTGGAACTCGCTCACGATCTCCTCCTCGGTGGACATACCCGCTCTCCCGGCCACGCCCTGGTGCGCCTACCCGCCCGCAACCCGAACCCGTTCTCCGACAAGGGGACCGCTCCACTCCCCGATCCGCCGGTCGCGGGGCTGTCACAGGTCGAGGGTCAGCCGCGGACTCCGCGATCGTGAGACGCAGATCAGCATCACCTCGTTGGACGCCTGATCCTCCGCACTCAGCAACGAGTCGCGATGGTCGACCTCCCCGTCCAGGACCACCTGCTCACAGGTGCCGCAGATACCCTCGTGGCAGGAGCCGAGCACGCTGATCCCGGCGTCCTGCACGGCGTCGAACACCGAGCGGTCCGCCGGCACGGTGACGGTCAGCCCGGAGCGGGCGAGCACGAGCTCGAACCCGGCGTCCTCGCCGCGGTCCGACGGCCTGGCCGCGAACCGTTCCAGCCGTAGCGATCCCGTGGGCCAGGCGGCGCAGCGGGCCTGCACGTCGGCGAGCAGGCGCTCCGGACCGCAGCAGTAGACCAGGGTGTCCGCCACCGGGGCGTCCAGCACCTCACCCAGGTCGAACCGGCCGCACTCGTCCTTGGGGATGACCCGGACCCGGTCGCCGTACGGGGCCAGCTCGTCCAGGAAGGCCATCGAGGACCGGCTGCGCCCGACGTAGACCAGGGTCCAGGGCACACCCGCCGCGGTGGCCTCGGCCAGCATGGGCAGCAGCGGGGTGATCCCGATTCCCCCGGCGACGAACAGGTAGCCGGAGGCCCGGGCCAGCGGGAAGTGGTTGCGCGGCCCGCGCACCCGCACGGTCGACCCGGGGGTGAGTTTCTCGTGCACGTACACCGACCCGCCGCGACCGAGATCGTCCCGCAGCACGGCCACCCGCAGGCTGCGGGCGTCGGAGGGGTTGCCGCACAACGAGTACTGGCGGATCAGGTCCGGGGTGAGCACGAGATCGACGTGCGCCCCAGGGGTCCAGGCGGGCAGGGGCCGGCCGTCCGGGTCGACAAGGGTGATCGCCACGACGCCGTCGGCGAGCGGGTCGACGGTCTCGACGAGCAGCTCGGTCTCGGGTTCTGGACCGGTGGGTCCGGTGGGTCCGGTGGGTCCGGTGTCGGTCATCGCACGCCGCCCGTCACCGCGTCCTGATCCGGACCGGGAACCGCTTGATCCCGTTGACGAAGTTGCTGCGCACCCGGACGATCTCGCCGGCCTGCTCGATCGACTCCAGCCGGGGCAGCAGGGTCTCGAACATGATCTTGATCTCCAGCCGGGCCAGGTTCGCCCCCAGACAGGAGTGCGGGCCCTTGCCGAAGGCCATGTGGTCGTTCGGGAAGCGGCTCAGGTCGAGGGTGTGCGGGTCGGCGAACCGGGACTCGTCGCGGTTGCCCGAGGCGAACCAGAGGACGACCTTGTCGCCCTCCTTGATCCGCTTGCCGTGCAGCTCGACGTCGCGGGTGGCGGTGCGGCGGAAGTGGTAGATCGGCGAGGCGAACCGGAGCATCTCCTCGACGGCCACCTGGGACCTGTCCGGGTGGTCCAGGAACCACTTCAGCTGGTCGGGCCGGTCGATCAGCGCCTTCATCGCGTGACCGATCGCCTGCCGGGTGGTCTCGTTGCCGGCCACCACCAGCGCCAGGAAGTTGTTGTCGTACTCGTTGGCCGACAACGGGATTCCGTCCTCGGGGCTGCGGTTGAGCAGCTTGCTCACCAGGTCGTCCCCGTCGCCGCCCCTGCGCTGCGCGGCGAGCTGCCGGCCGTACTCGAAGATCTCCTGCGAGGCCGGCGAGCGGAAGGGCAGGTGCTTGTACTTCTCCGCCTCGGGACTGTCGATGAGCACCCGGGCATAGTCCGGGTCCGTCGCCCCGACGATCTCGTTGCCCCAGGAGATCAGCTGCGGGATCTTCTCGTCCGGGACGGCCATCAGCCGGGCCAGCACCTGGATCGGGAAGTCCGCGGCGATCGCGTCCACGAAGTCGAACTCGTCCTGCTGCAGGGCGGTCTCCACGGTCACCCGCGCCAGATCTCGCAGGAAGCCCTCGTAGCGACGCAACTGCGCGACACTGAAGTCCCGCAGCAGCAGCTTGCGCAGGGCCTGGTGCCGGGGTCCGTCGGTCTCCAGGATGGAGCGGCGCCGGTCCTGGAACTCCTCCGGCGGCTCCTCCAGGTTCGTGAACTTCGTGGAGGTGAAGGTCTGCGGGTCCTTGTCGATCCGCTCGACGTCCTCGTACCGGGTGATCGCCCAGAACCCGGCGTTCCCCCCGGACTCGGGGTTCCAGTGCACCGGGTCCTGCGCCCGCAGGGTGTCGAACATGCCCCACGCCTCGTTGCGCTCGAACACGTCCAGGTCGGCCAGGTCGACCTCGTCCAGCGGGACCGGGGGCGGCTTCATCGGGGTCTCCTCACTGCCAAGCAGATCACAGCACTGATCGTTCGGAGGCGAACGACAGGCTAGGTGGACGCCGACGCCACCGTCAAGGGCGGGCGGGCCCGCACCAGGACCACGTCGTGAACGCGCCGTGGACCGCGCCGGAGGCGGTCGCCCGCGCACAGCGGGCCGGGCGCAGGTCACCGCCCCCACGGGCGGCAGACAACGCCACCGGACAGCAGACAACGCCACCGGACAGCAGACAACGCCACGGGCAACAGACAACGCCACCGGACAGCGGGACACCGCTCTCCCGGTGCGGCTCACCCCATCGGGACTACGGCGCCGACCAGCCCTACCGCTCCAGGTCGAGCACCAGGGTGCGCAGCAGTCGCGCCACGTCGGAGGTGCCGTCGGCACCCAGACGCGCGGTGACCGCCACCTCCTCGCGGTTGAACTCCGGGAACACCGTCGACATCAGCCGCCGCCCGGCGGGGCTCAGCCGGAGCAGGACCCGGCGCCCGTCGCCCGGATGGGTGTGCCGCTGCACCATGCCGCGCGTCTCGAGGGTCTTCACCACCCCGGTCAGCGTCCCCTTGGCGATACCCGCCTCGGCAGCCACGTGGCCGGTCTCGATCTCCTCCCAGATCCAGACCACCCACAGCACGACCCAACCGGTCCAGGTGAGCTGGTGCGGAGCCAGGACCGTCTGCTCGAGGTGGTTGCGGACGGCATTGGCGGCCCGGTACAGGTTCTGCAGGGCGGCCATCGCGGAAAGGTCCACGTCCATCCCGGCCAGCCGCCTGGCCACCGCCCGCTCGGTGGCGGTCAGTTTCTCCCCGGGGCGCCGCCCGGCGGGGTCGGCGGCCCGGGTGTACCGGCTCAGCGTGCAGTCGCCCTCAGGGCACGGGCAGGCCCGCGGATCACAGTCCGGCCAGTCCGACTCGTCCTCCACGCGCCTCACGTCGGCAGGGTACCCAGTGGCCGGCCGCGCGGATCCGCGACCCCTGGACGTTTACCTTCGGCCACCCGGATGCCGAAACACCTCCAGGAGGCCACCGCCCCACACGTTGCGCGCCCGCAGGGCCCTCCCGCGCCAGGGCCCACCGGTCACGGGCGGCAGGACGGCGGCAGACCAGGACAGGCAGGAGACGTCGATGCCGAGCGGACCGGCCGCCGGGACGGAACGGGACCCGGCCCGGACTCCTGCGCGCGCCCCTTCCCCCGAGCTGATCGTGGTGGCCCTGCTCACGGCCGGGATCGCCGCGGCCCGGTTCCACGACTACCTGCTGTTCCACGCCTTCGCCGAGACCTTCAGCGTCGTCATCGCGCTCACCGTGTTCTCCATCGCGTGGAACACCCGGCGGACCCTGGACTCCCCGTTCCTGCTGCTGATCGGGCTGGCCTCCGGCCCGACGGCACTGATCGACATGGTGCACACCCTCGCGTTCAAGGGGATGGGCGTCTTCCCCGGCACCGGCGCCGACCTGGCCACCCAACTGTGGGTCGCGGGACGCATCGTCGAGGTGAGCGGCATCGCGGTCGCCGTCATGGTCGGCCACCGGCGACCACACCCCCGGGTGGTGCTGGCGGCCTTCTCGGCACTGGCCGCAGCACTGCTGCTGTCCATCTTCGCGGTGAAGGTGTTCCCCGCGTGCTTCGTCGCCGGCACGGGCCTGACGCCGTTCAAGAAGGGCAGCGAATACGTCTTCGTCACCGTCCTGCTGCTCGCCTTCGTCTCGTTGCGGCGCAGGCGGCCGGTGATCGCCCCCGCCCTGTACCCGTACCTGACCGGGGCCGTCGTGCTGCTGGCGGTGCAGGAGTCCTGCTTCGCCTTCTACTCCGACGTCTACGGCCTCCTCAACCTGGCCGGTCACCTGGTGAAGATCATGGTCGCCTACCTGATCTACTCAGGTGTGGTCCGGTTCGGGTTCACCGAACCGCAGGACAGCCTGTTCCACAGCCTGAGCGACCTCAATCGGCGGCTCATCGCCGGCGCGGAGGAACTGCGGACCTCGCGGGAGCGGCTGCAGGGCATCACCGACCACCTGTCCGAAGGCGTGTTCGTGATCGTGGAGGACGGTCTGGTCCGGTTCGCCAATCCCGCCGCCGTTCGCCTGCTGACCGGCGAGGGGCCTGAGCTGACCACGGACGGCAACTGCCGGATCGACGACTACCTGCGGCTGCGCGGCCCGCTCGACGACCACCCCCTGCGGGCCTCGCCGTTCTGGGCCACCGTGACCACCCAGGGCACGGCCGAGGCGGACGACCTTCTCCTGGTCCTGCCCAGCGGGCGGACGGCGGAGGTCTCCTGCTCGGCCTCGGTGATGGCCGGGGGCCACGCCCCGGCCCAGGTGATCCTCTCGTTCCGGGACATGGGCGCGCTGAACCAGGCCCGTCGCCAGGCGGCGCAGGCGGCGCATCTGGCGGCGATCGGGCGGCTGGCAGCGGGAGTGGCCCACGAGATCAACACCCCGGCGCAGTACGTGGGCGACAACCTCATGTTCATCGCCGAGGGCCTCTCCCTGCTCACGTCCGCCGTCGGAGGTGTCGTGGCGGACCCCGGCCTGTCCGGCCGGGCACGGGAGACCCTCGGCTCCCCCGAACTGGCCGAGACGCTGGCGGAGCTGCCGCAGGCGGTCACCCAGTCCCGCGACGGCCTGCGGCAGATCATCCGGATCGTCAAGTCCATGAGGGAGTTCTCGCATCCGGGCACGGCCGAGGTCGCCGCCACCGACATCAACCACGCGATCGAGACCGCGGTGACAGTGACCCGCAACGAGTGGAAGCACGTGGCCACCGTGGACCTCCACCTCGATCCCGCCCTGCCCCCGGTGCTGGGCCGCGCGGCGGAGCTGAACCAGGTGTTCGTGAACCTGATCGTCAACGCCGCCCAGGCCATCGAGGCGTCCGGCAAGCCCCTGCCCGGGGTGATCAGCGTGACCACGGCCCTGCGGGACGACACCGTGGAGATCCGCGTCCGTGACTCGGGCACCGGGATCCCGGAGTCCCTGGGCGACAAGATCTTCGAGCTGTTCTTCACCACGAAACCCGCGGGACAGGGCACCGGTCAAGGGCTGGCACTCTGCCGGGACGTGGTGACCGTCAAGCACGGCGGGACCATCGAGGTGGACAGCGTGGAGAGCGGGGGTGCCACGTTCACCGTACGGCTGCCCCTGCTGCACCGCCCCGGGGAGTGGGCCGCAGCCCCGGCCGACACCGCACCTCCCCCGGTCCCGGTCCCCCGCCCGGCCGACACTGCACCTCCCCCGGCCCCCCGCCCGGCCGACGCCGCGACATCCCGGCTGCCGGTCCCCCACCCACCCGCCGGATGACCTGCCCCGGCGTCCGGGGGGGGGCGCCGTTCGCGGGACCGCCGGGGATCAGCCGTCGCCGGACGTGCCGCCACCGGCTCCGGCGCGGGCCTGCACGTGACTGTGGCCGTCGCAGCAGGGTTCGGGGACCAGGACGAAGACGTGGTTGTTCCGGTCGCGGCTCAGTTCGGCGTACAGGTCGTACCCGGGACGGCCACGTGGCCGTCGACCGGGAACGCCACGAGGGGGACCCGTCGCAGCCGCCGCGACCGTGCCCCGATCGTGGTCAGCATGACCGTCGGCAGTCGCGAGGCCGGCTCGGTGAAGCTCAGCCGGTCGCCGGACAGGGCGAAGACCGCCCGGTCGAGGTGGTGCAGCACCAGGGAGTACAACCGGGCCCCGGTCCGGGTGCCGGCCAGCCGCAGCAGCAGCCGGGCGACCGGCGGACGCGGCCGCGGGCCGGGGCCGATGCCCAGATCTGCGGCGAGTCCCACATCCGTCCCCTTCCGACCGCGGCATCCGGCCCCACGGCGAGAGCCGCCCGGGACTGTACGCGGTCTCACCCACGGCCGACCGGGTGCCCGGACGGTGCCGGCAGGGTAGGCGTTCGGTACCAGGCGGACAACGCCCGTCCGGGGTGACGTCAGGGACGTGGACCACACGACGGCACCGGCCCGGACCGGACGCCCCGGGGGCTCGATCACTGCGCCGCCGGGTACCCCCGTTCCCGCTTCCACAGGGTGACGGCGTCCCCGACGAACTCGTGCACATAACCGCAACGGGCGCAGATCAGCCCGAGGGCGGACTGGTTGGCCCAGCCCAGGTCGAGCAGCTCCAGGCCGGTGCTGTTCAGCTTGACCTCGCGGTTCCAGAACTCCGCGAAGCCGCAGACGACGCAGGTCAGGGGCTTGTTGTGGACGGTGGCCAGGTCAGGCTGGCGCCGGCGGAAGATTCCCATGCCCCGAGGGATGCCGCGGGGCCCGTTCCGGTTCCGGCCGCTCCCGCGTCCCGGGACGGCCCGCGCCTGACGACCGCCGGGTCAGTTCCACAGACCGATCAGGTCCTCGAAGGCCCCCACGACCGGGTCCACCACCTCGTCCAGGGCACGGGCCAGCTCGGGCGGCCCCGGCGCGGCGGACCCCTCGCTCCAGGCCAGGAACAGGGTCATCCCGGCGGCGAGGTCCGGGTGGATCCGCCCCCACCGCCGGGCCGCGGTGCCGCGGTCGGTGGTCCAGGTGCGGTCGTGGACGCTGACCACCCCCGCGACGGCCAGAAGGGTCTTGCGGGCGACACTCCGG
>DASTGO010000331.1:0-3921 GCA_035719045.1 Kineosporiaceae bacterium
GCCACCGTCTCGGCAGCGATCCCGAACTCCCGCGCCAGATCCGGCACCACATAGAGGCCGCGCATCCGACGCGCCATGAACGCCGGATCCACCGCGAGCGGGTCGACCCCGAGATCCCGCGCGAGATTCTGCAGGTCGTTCACCACGGTTTCGGCAGCGACCCCGAACTGCCGCGCGACAACACCCAACTCGCGCGCGGTCTGCAGGCCCCGCAACAGGCGGGCCGCGTCCGTCGCGATCAGGTTGACCCCGAGTGCCTGCGAGAGAAGACGCAGGTCTTGGGTCACCCCGACGGCACTGAGTCCGAGCCCTTCGAGGGTGTTCCTCAGGTTCTCGACCACCTGCCCCCTGCTGGCATTACTCCCGAGCCTTTCCGCGAGATCGTGCAGCGGCCCCAACAGTCCGGCCGCGTTGGTGAGGGACCTCAGGAGGAACTCAGGCCTCCCGAGCAGACCGGCCCAGAACTCCGGCGAGAAATCGCTCAGGTCGTTGCCATTCCGGTTGGGATCGACCACGAGCTGACTGAGGATCTCTTCCATGTTGGCGGCCGTGTGGGCGGCGGCCGTGGTCTCCGCACCCCTGACCTGCCCCGAGGCGGCCTGCTCGGGGCGGGCGAGGCCCTGACCCTGCTGTGCGGCCCCCAGACCGCGCGCCTGCTCACCCGGCAGAGCGCGCAGCAGGTCCTCATGGGCCTGCCGGTAGACCCGCGGGGCCTCCTCGGCCGCGGACAGCGCGAACGCCAGGTCATGCAGGGCCAACTCGAAACCGGCGTCAAGAAGACGCACCGCCGCCCCCGGAGGCTCGGCCGCGGTCGACGCCGCCCACGCCTCCCGCCCCAGCAGGACCCGAACCTCCCGCTCCACGACGTCGTCCCTGCCCGCCACCGGCCGGATCTGCCCCTGCTGACCTTCCTCCACCTGCCATTCGGGCACCTGGACCCACTGCACGAACGGAGTCCCGTTCGCCAGGAACTCGCGCCCCCGCTCGGACAGAGAAGCCGCCAACTCCTCACCCGTCCGCGCACCGCGAACGAACTGCTCCAGCGCGGCCAGGGTCGACGCCGCCGTGGAGGGGTCGCTGCGGAACTCGTCCCGCAATGCGGAACGCACCTGATCGGGCAGCCCGGTGGCGCTCCAGGCAGAGCCGGCCCGGTCGATCGCCACGGCGGCGGACGTAGCCACCCCAGGAGCCGCCACCGGAGCCGCCTGGCGAGCCACCTCAAGCGCCGCCGCAGGACCCGCCTCAGCACCCGCCGCCGCAGGACCCGCCTCAGCAACTGCCGCAGGACCAGCCGCAGCAGGACCCGCTAGATGGCGCTGTACGGCTCCTTGCACACGAAGGAGGGTTCGGGTCGCACCGGTGACGAGTCTTTGGGCGGAGCCCTGGACCTCCGTCAGGGTGACGCCGGGGCTGGGTTTCCCACCACGCAACTGCCCGATCTGCGAGGTGAGGAGTGACCACTGCTCCACCCCGTCCGGGGTGGAGAGCCAGCCAAGATGACGATTGGCCCGATCTCGCTCAGATTGGTCGACGGACGGGTCTGCGGCGATCTCGCGCAGGCCATCGACGTACAGACCCTGCAGCGCCCGTGCGATCCTCAGGGCCTCGGCCGTCTCAGGCGTGCTTTCCAGGTAGCGAAGAGCCGCCAGGTGCACCGCATTCCGCCGGGCCACCTCCGCGGAGAACCCACGGTCGTAGACGCTGGGCAGGGCGGCCGCCTCCTCCGCTGCCCGCCCCCCAGCGGCCGCCGCCTGGCGCTCGGCCCAGCCCGCGACCTGCTGCAGGCCCGCGATGATGCCGTTCGTGAACCGCCCCAACCGGCCGCGTCCCAAGTTGAAGGCCTCGAGCGGACGGACGGTCTCCCCCATCGACTCCAGCGTCTGCACCAGCTGCCGCGCATCCGGGCTGGGGAGATCGTGGAGAACCTGGCGCATGACGACTCTGGCGATCTCCGGGGGGAGGGAATCGGCCGAGCCCTCGACAGCACCGGAACGCCCAGGCTGAGGAGGAAGGACTGCCGCCAGCCACTCTCCCGGGTTCGTGATCTCGTCGGCGATCGCCTCGTCCAGGCCGAGCAGGGCCAGATCCCTCACCAGACTCTCGGCCCGCGCATCCCTGGGCACGGCCCGCACATCCCTGGGCACGGCCTGCTCGTCCCTGGACCGGCCCGACCCCAGCCCGGTGAGCCGGTTGATGCCCCGGGCGGCACGGCGCAAGGTGGCCCCGGCACCCGAGACTGCCCGGGCGACCGAACGTCCCAGACGCCCCGGCCCCGGACGCACCACCGGGGGGACAAACACGGGGGGGACCCGTCGTGCCACCGCTGCCGGCGCCTCAACAACCGGTGCGTCAACGGCCTGCACCTCAGCCACCGGCGCCACCGCAACCGGTACCTCGACGGCAGGCGCCTCAGCCACCGGCGCCTCAACAACCGGCGCGTCAACGGCCTGCACCTCAACGGCAGGCGCCTCGACCACAGGCGCCTCAGCAACCGGCGCGTCAACGGCCTGCACCTCGACGGCAGGCGCCTCGACCACAGGCGCCTCTTCAACCGGCGCCACGGCAGGCCGGGCCGCCTCCGCCTGCTGCTGCGACGTCTCGGCCTGCTCGCGCAGTCCCAGGACCTCACTCCCCGATCCGGGAACCCTCGCCTGCGGCCCCGTCTGCCCCGCGACGCCTGCCGACGGAGCCGACCGGGACACACCGGCCTGGGTCAGCGGCCGCAGGGAGCCCGGCGTGGACCCAGTCGCCGGCAGCGCACGCCGGATACCCGACCCGCTGAAGACATCGGGCCTCGCGGTGAGCGGTGGGGCCGCCGGGGCGAGGTGCGGCTCGACGGCCGTACGCAGGGCCTCCAACGTGGCCCGCGCGCCCGCCAGCAGGTCGCGGACCCCGGCGTCCCGCTCCTGCGCCGGAGCCTCCCGCAGCGCCGTCAACCGGTCAGTCAACCGGTCACCGACGGCGGCCCAGGTCCGGCTGCCCATCGGCCCGTCGGCGGCGACCAGGGCGTCGAACAGCGCACCGGCCGACTCCGGCGTACGGCCCGGCCTGGTCAACGGCTCGACGGCACCGCGCACCACGTCCCGCAGCGCGAGGACCAGCGGGGTGACACCCGCCGCGTGGTACGGCGAGGTCAGGCCGTTCGCGTCGGCCGTCCGGCTGTTCGGGGACGACACGTCGCCGGACTCCAGCCAGGTGCGGGCCACCTCACCGAGGATCTCCACCGCACCCTCGGTGAGCGCCGCCACCTGACGTGCGGGACCGTCTGCGCCCAGGTCGACCGGCTCCCCGAGCAGCCCCTCGAGCCGCGGCCGGCCCGCCTCGGCGATCCGCGGACCCAGGTCCCGCTGCAGCCGCGGCACCGCCTCGAGGACCCGCGGATCGGCCACCCCGCGGGGCCTCCCGTCCGGCCCGGCGCGGAATCCCTGCCCTGCGGCGAGAGCAGCCAGCTCCGGCACCAGCCGCCCCGACTGCCAGGCGCTCGGGCCGAACACCGCCTCCGCCAACGCCCCGAGCCCGGACTCCCGCAGCGACACCTCCGGCGCCGCGGTGCCGGCCTCGACCGCCTCGGCACCGGCGACCACGCCCGCCGCCGCCTCGTGACCGGACTCGACCGTGGTGTCGGTGACAGGCCGGGCCGGCGGGGCCAACGGCGCGCGTGAGGTCGAGGCCTCTGCCGTACCGGCGGTGGGTGCCGTCTGGGGGCGCCCCGACGCGAGCAGGCGACTGATGTCCCCGGTCAACTCGGTGGTGTCGCCGGGGGTGGACGCCAGCTGCGCCATCCGGTCGGCGATCTCACCCCAGGCCTGCTCCACCGCGTCGCCGGACACGGCGGCCAGCGAGCGGGCGGCGCTGCGCGTCAGGGCCGGGTGGCCCCCGCCCTCGGCCAGCTGCTGCAGCCGCTCCCGGTACGCGGCGAGC
>DASTGO010000332.1:0-3292 GCA_035719045.1 Kineosporiaceae bacterium
CGGCCGGCCGGGCTGGCCGATGTGGCCCTGCTGGCGGACGTCGGCCTCGGGTACGGCGCGGCGGAGGTGCGCGTCCTGCCTCCCGCCCCGCCCGGCCCGAACGCCACCGGCCTGACCGGCGGGACCGGCCCGATCGGCGGGACCGGCGCGGACGACGAGGACTGGCATCCGGCCTCCCGGCGGGAACTGGACCGGTTCCGGCGGGCACCGGATCGGCGGGGGGTGACGGTCTTCCTCACCGGGCTGTCCGGTTCGGGCAAGTCGACGATCGCCCGCGGCCTGGCCGAGCGGTTGCTCGACGACGGGCGGCGCGAGATCAGCCTGCTCGACGGGGATGAGGTGCGCCGCCTGCTGTCGCACGGGCTCGGCTTCTCCCGGGCGGACCGGGACCTCAACATCCGCCGGATCGGGTTCGTCGCCGCGGAGATCACCCGGCACGGGGGGCTGGCCATCTGCGCGCCGATCGCGCCCTTCGAGCAGGTCCGGCGGGAGGTCCGGGAACGGGTCGAGGAGGTGGGCGACTTCGTCCTCGTGCATGTGAGCACCCCGCTGGCCGAATGCGAGCGGCGTGACCGCAAGGGGCTGTACGCGCGTGCCCGGCAGGGCCTGGTGGCCGAGTTCACCGGGATCTCCTCGCCGTACGAGGCCCCCGAGGACGCTGACCTGCGGGTCGACACCACCGGGATCGGGGAGGACGAGGCGGTCGACAGGGTCTGGCAGTTGCTGCTGTCCCGCGGCTACCTCGGGACGTCGGTGGACCCCGCCGGCTGACCTCGGCGCCGGTGCGCCCGGGGCACGGATCCCGCCTCGGGAGGGGCAACCTTTCCCGGTGGCTGGGCGACTTCGGTTGCTGACGATCGTGTAACCGGCCTGCCGAAAGCCGGACCCGCCGAGGAGGGCTCGTGGGCATCCGTTCCGCCACCCGTTCGCAGACTGCTGCCGACCCTGGTCAGCCACCACGCAGCCTGCGGACCAGGACCGTGGGCATGGTCGCCGCCGGGGCGGTGGCGGTGGCCGGGGTGGCGATTGCGCTCGCGCCGGGCAGCCAGGCGGCCGCGTCGGCGAACGTCCAGGTGAACGCATCCTCGGCGCTGGGCACCGTCCCGTCGACCGGGTTGGGTCTGAACGAGGCGATCTGGGACGGGCACATGAATGATGCCGACCAGCCGCGCCTGTTGTCGGATGCCGGGGTGCGGATGCTGCGGTATCCGGGCGGTTCGTACGGGGATACCTATCACTGGAAGACGCATACCGCTGAGGGCGGTTATATCGCGCCGAACACCTCTTTCGACCAGTTCGTCGGGACGGCGAAGGCGGCGGGTGCGGCGCCGATCGTGATCGCGAACTACGGGTCGGGGACCGCCGCGGAGGCCGCGGACTGGGTGACCTACGCGAACAAGACCAAGGGATACGGGGTCAAGTACTGGGAGATCGGCAACGAGGTCTACGGCAACGGGCACTACGGGTCGGGGTGGGAGAAGGACAACCACGCCGACAAGAGCCCGAAGGCGTATGCCACCAATGCGGTGGAGTACATCTCGGCGATGAAGGCGGTCGACCCGTCGATCAAGGTCGGGGTGGTGCTGACCACGCCGGGGGGTTGGCCGGACGGTCAGGTCGGTGCCGGGGACGGTGCGGACTGGAACAACACGGTGATGTCGATCGTGGGCGGCCGGGCCGACTTCGTGATCGTGCACTGGTATCCGGGGGCGACGTCCCCGGCGGACAGCCTCGGCAAGCCGGGGGCGGACATTCCGCGGATCACCTCCACGCTGCGGACGCTCATCGGCAAGTACGCCGGGGGCAACGCGGGCAGTGTGGGGATCGCTGTCACCGAGGGGAACCCGAACTACCAGCACGACAGTGCGACCGCGGGTCTGTTCGCGGCGGACAGCTATCTGCGCTGGTTCGAGAACGGGGTGTTCACCTTCGACTGGTGGGACCTGCGCAACGGCAGTGACGGCAAGACGTCCGCCAACGGTGACGGAACCACCGGCTACAACGATGAGGGGATCGTGTCCAGTGGCAGTGCGGGTGAGCCGGCGGTGAACACGCCGTTCCCGCCCTACTACGGGCTGGCCCTGGCCGGGCGGGCGGCCGCGCCGGGGGACACCCTGATCCAGGCGACGTCCAGCAACGCCCAACTGGTGGTGCACGCCGCCCGTAGCGGGTCGGGCGCGAAGGTCCTGCTGATCAACGAGGACCTGAACAACCCGGTGTCGGTGTCGCTGAACTATGCCGGGCTCAGCCCCAGCGGTACGGCCACGGTCGCGCAGTGGCGCAAGGGCGACAGCGGGATCAGCACCAGCACCCAGGCGTCGGCGACCTCGATCACCGTCCCGCCGTACTCGATCACCGTGCTGTCCACGGGCACCGGCGGCACCCCGGTGCCCGCCCCGTCCACCAGCACCCCGACCACTCCGGCACCGTCCACCAGCACCCCGACGCCCGCCCCCTCCACCAGCACCCCGACCACTCCGGCACCGACCACTCCGGCGTCGACCACTCCGGCGGCCGGCGGGTCCGGGGCGCTGCGCGGCGCGGGTTCGGGTCGCTGCCTGGAGTTGGGCTCGTCCGTGGCGGGTGCGACCGGCTCGATCGCCGGCTGCTCGAGCGCCTCGGCCCAGCGGTTCGCGCTCACCGGTTCCGGGGCCCTGCAGGTGTTCGGCAACCGCTGCCTCGGCACGGTCGGCGGCAAGGCGGCGCGCGGTGAGCGGGTGGCGCTCGCGGACTGCACCGGTGCCGCAGACCAGGCGTGGACCGTCCGCAGCGACGGCAGCATCGTCAACCGGGCCTCGGGCCTGTGCCTGGACGTCTACGGGCGTCACACCGCAGTGGGCACCCCGGTGATCGTCTGGCCGTGCACCGGGGCCACCAACCAGCGCTGGTCCTGGCGCTGACCTCGTCGGTCGCCGATCCGTCCCGGTCGCAGGCAGGGTGTACCGCCCGCGGCCGGGACGGGCTGCGATCAGCGGGCCGGTGCGGGTGCGACGGGCGCTGGTGCGGGCGGCTCGGGGGCGGGCGCGCGGGCGTGATGGTCGGGGAGCGCCCGCACCGGGCCAGGTGGTGCAGGGGCAGCTGGCCAGGTGGGCCGGCGTCCGGGGCCACGGAATTGGTTCTGGACCGGATGTTAACCGCGAATATCTGCTGCCATTGAACCATTGACATCCTGCGCGGATGCCGGGAACGATGCCTGTCTCAGGCGCCCAGGCGCCATCAATGGTTCGCTCCCGGCATATTTGAGGTGGGATGGCCGCCGCACGCGCCGCTGCCGCCCGGTCCACCGCGGGAT
>DASTGO010000333.1:0-3869 GCA_035719045.1 Kineosporiaceae bacterium
CACCGCGCCGTCCACCCCACCGCGTGCGCTCCCGGCAGGCCCGGGACCCCTCCAGGGAGCGGGGCCGGGGTGACCGGAGGACACGGATCCGGCCCGTTGGGCGACCCCGGGCAACCGGCGACGGGGTCACGACCGATAACACAGGTGCACCGCACGAAAAGTTGCACGGAGCAGGAACAGCACGGGTGGCATGCCGTCCCGGCCGGCCGGTTCACACAGGGGGTGAACCGGCCGGCCCCGGCACGTCACCGGGTACACAATCGGGCGAATCAGGCAGGTACGCGATGATCTTCCAGGCCATGCGCACCCCGGTGTCCTTCGCGCACCAGTCGGGCCGGCTCGACGGTGACCTCTTGGTACCCCCCGGCCCCGCCCCGTACCCGGCGGTCGCCGTCGTCGGGGGATCCTGCGGCCCGCGGGACACCGGACGGTGGGTCGAGGAGATCGCCCATGCCGGGCTGCTCACCCTGAGCTGGGACTCCCCCGGCTGGGGCCGGACCGCCGCACCACCCACGACCTCGACGTCGGGCATCCCCCTGCACGGTATGGCCGCCCCGGGCCGGGAGCCGGGCCGGCACCCCGGGCACCCCACGCCCACCCGGCATGAGCAACGCCAGCTGTACGCCGTGCCGGACGGCGGGGGCAGTGCCTCCCCGGGCGGATCGGCGCCCGCACACGCCTGGCGCAGCCCCGACCAGCGGGCCTCGGAGGTGCTGGCGGCCGTGGAGCACCTCGCGGGCAGCACCGAGGTACCGGTCCGCGGCGTGGGACTGATCGCCGCGGACCTCGGCAGCTGGGCGGGCATCTTCGCGACGGCGCTGTCCTCCCAGGTGGAGGCCCTGGTGCTGCTGTCCCCGCCGGTGACGTCCCTGATGGAGGCCGAGAGCGAGCGCCTGGGCCGCCGGCTGAAGGCGATGGGGTTCATCTCGGCCGAGATCGACCTGGCCCGGGCGGTGCTGCAGGAGCGGATCCGCCGGCTGCAGCGGGGGGAAAACGCCCGGACGGTCCACGCGGCGGAGGCGGCCTGCCGACAGGCGCCCTGGTACCGCTGGCTGCCCGGGACCACCCCGGAGGAGATCGAGGCGTTCGGGGGGCTGGCCGGCTATGACCTGGGGACGATGCTGTCGCTGGTCCGCTGCCCGGTGCTGGCGGTGTTCGTCGAGCAGCCACAGGCGGCGATCACCTGGCGCGATGCCGAACTGCTGCACCGGACGCTGGAGTTCCGCCGGGAACGGGACCACCGCGTCGTCGTCCTGCCCGGAGCCGCCTCCCGGCAGGTGGTCACCTGGGACCTGACCCGCAACGGCCCGCGCCCGGTCCAACAGGGCGGCACCGACGTCATCGGGCTCATCACCCGCTGGATCAGGCCCCGGCTCGGCCACCGGACCGGGCCGGTGAGCGGTTCGCTGCCGTTCCCGTCCGCTCCGGCGTCGGGTCCGCTCCCTCAGGCCGCACCGGCCCCGGCGCACCAGCTCCCACCGCAGGCGCCTCCGGCAGCACCGTACCCACGGCCGTGGCGTCCCTCCGGGCTGCTGCGGCCGGACCTGAAGCCGGACCTGAAGGCCGCCTGGGGCTGACCTCCGACACTGATCGGTCCGCACGGTGGGCGGGCTGCGCGGGGGTAACGGGGGAGCCCGTCGACGGCCCGCCAGACGGCCGCCACGTCCGCCCGGTCCGCACCTGGTCCTCGACCGGGCGCAGCCGTCGTGGGCGTCAGAGTTCCAGGCCGAGGCTGACGGCGGCGCGCCGGGCCCGGACGTGGTCGATGACGGCATTGCAGGGTCAATGACGGCATGGCAGGCGATCCGGAACAGCCAGACCGGGAAGGCTCCGACCGCGGGCTGGTAGGTGCGGGTCCCATGCAGGGCCTTGAAGAACACGTCGGCCGTGACGCCCTCGGCGGTGGCACTGTCCCGTAGCCGGCGCATCCCACGGCCCGGCCGGGGGCGCGGCACCGGCGGGGTGGCGTCGGGAGGAGTCGTGTCCGGCGATCGCCCTGCTCCCCTCTGCCGGCGTCACATCTGCCGGTGTCACCCCGTGGTACGCGCCGGATCGGCAGGGGTTACGCATCACCGCACGCGGACCTGTCCGTAGACCCCTCGGCAAACGCTTGCGGCGCAAGGCGTAACGAGGCACCGAGGGCCGCCGTACTTCCCGGCGTCCACCCGCTCCTGCCATGAGCCAGGCAGCCCGGCGGAGCATCCTGCGGCTCGACGGCGCGGACGGTGCGCCTCACCTGGTCGAGACCTGGCAGGCCAACCGAGCAAGACGGAGGAACTGATGCGCTTCACGTCCAAGAACGCCGGCGCCACACCCTGGTGGGCGAAGCGGCGGGTTCTCGGTTCCGCCCTCGCCCTCACGGCGCTGGTGGCCAGCGGCGCCGCCGCCCACGCCAGCTCCCACGGGGACGGCTTCTTCGGAACCATGGCCGGCAAGGGGAACACCGCCCACGGCCAGAGCTACAACAGCCAGTCCGGGCAGAACACGATGTCCGTCAGCCCGACGAACACGTGGACCTGGAACGGCCGGTACTACAGCTGGAACCGGGACATGTGGGGCTGGGGCGGGGCCGGGCTGAACCGGTTCGCGTTCCGGGCCGTGGTGGACCGGGACGACCCGACCTTCAACCAGCTGCTCGGGATCAACGACCGCGGGGTCGCCGTCGGCTACTTCGGCAGCGGCGAGAACGCCCGGCACCCGAACCGGGGCTTCCTCGTCAGCTCGCCCTACATGCAGGACGAGTTCCGGAAGCTGAACTTCCCCGGCTCGGTGCAGACCCAGGTCGTCGGCATCAACAACGCCGGGACCACGGTCGGGTTCTTCGTCGACGCCACCGGCGCCAACCACGGATTCGTCCGCCGGCACGGACAGTTCCACACCGTGGACTTCCCGGGAACCACCTCGATGCCGAGGTTCAACCAACTGCTGGGCATCAACAACCACGACGTCGCGGTCGGGTTCTTCAACGACCGGGTGGGGAACTCCCACGGCTACCTGTTCGACGCCCGGACCGGCCGGTTCGCCCTGCTGCACCTGCCGATCACCGCGAAGAGCACGGTGGCGGCGGGCATCAACGACGCCGGACAGGTGGTCGGCTTCGTGGTCCTCGGCAAGAACACCCACGGGTTCCTGTGGAGCAGCGGCCGGTTCACCCTGCTGCGACTGGGCAACCAGACCAACACCCAGGCCCTGGGCATCAACAACGAGGGGGTCATCGTCGGCTCCTTCGTCGACGCAGCCGGCAAGACCCACGGTTTCGTCCGGTACGACGCCCACCTGACCCGCAGGGTGGACGTCCCGGGCTCCACCAGCACGGTGGTGAACGGCCTGAACAACCGGGGCCTGATCGTCGGGTTCTTCACCGACACCCACAAGAACACCCTGGGGTTCATCGCCCACCGGTGACCCCTGGCCAGCGGCTCGACCGGACCCGTAATCGCTTGCCCCGCAACGAGAACCGCCGCCGGACCGGAAGGGTCCGGCGGCGGTCCCCTGCGGCCGGGGAGCGGGGCGGTTCGCCCGGCCGGTCCGCGGGGCGGACGCCTCGTGGTACGTGCCGGGGCCACCGCCGTTACACCGCGGTCCGCCGCCGTTACACCGCGGTCCGCCGCGCCACGGCCGCGTAACCCTGGACCCGGCGGGGGCGTAGTGACCGTCGACCGGCAACCGAGGAGGGGTTGGACTGATGTCAGCGCACGAGCCGACGGCCGCCGAGATGCCGGCCGAACCGGTCCCGCCGCCTCGCTCGCAGCCGCGGCCGGCGCGGGGCGGAGCCCGATGAGCCCCGCGCACCGCCGCTCCTCCCGTGGCGGTCCGGTGGCCGGCCGTCTGGTGATCGACCTCCGCACACCGCCCGGTGCCCTGTCCCG
>DASTGO010000334.1:0-10321 GCA_035719045.1 Kineosporiaceae bacterium
GGGCGTCCATGCACCGGGGCCCGCTGGCCGGGGTCGCCGCCGGGGTCGCCGGTCTGGCCGCCGTCGGGCTCGCCCGGGGCAGGCGGTCCCGCCGCGGCGCCGGCTGAGCTCAGCTGCCTCCGGTCCGGCTGCCGGTCCGGCTGCGACCGCGGATCGCCCCGGCCTGCTCGTCCCCGTCGAGCCCGTCGAGGCTGATCGCCGTGTTGACCAGCGGGACGTGGCTGAACGCCTGCGGCAGGTTGCCCACCAGCCGGTGCGCCGTCACGTCGTACTCCTCGGTGAGCAGGCCCGTGTCGTTGCGCACGCCGAGCACCCGCTCGAACACCTCGCGGGCCTCGTCCCGGCGCCCCTGCAGCAGATAGGCGTCCGCCAGCCAGAGCGTGCACGGCAGGAACGCCCCCTCCGATCCCGGCAGGCCGTCGGTGTCGCCGTCGGCGTCGGGGTCGTAGCGGCGGATGAACCCCTCCCGGGACAGCTCCCGCTCGACGGCGGCGACGGTCCCGGTGATCCGCGGGTCGTCCGGCGGCAGGAAGCCCACCGACGGCAGCAGGAGCAGCGCCGCGTCCAGTCCCCGGCTCCCGTAGAACTGCGTGAACGTGTCCCGGTCCGCGTCGTACCCCCGGGCGCAGACCTCGTCGTGGATCTGTTGCCGCAGTGCCCTCCAGCGCTCCAGCGGACCGTCCAGGCCGAACCGCTCGACGCCCTTGACGGCCCGGTCCATCGCGGCCCAGGCCATCACCTTGCTGTGCACGAAGTGCCGGCGCCGGCCGCGGACCTCCCAGATCCCGTTGTCGGGGTCGTCCCAGTGCGACTGCAGGAAGTCCAGCAGCACCCGCTGCACCTCCCAGGCATGTTCCTCGGGCGCGATGTCGTGGCTGCGGGCCTGGTGCAGGGCGTCCATCAGTTCGCCGTACACATCCAGTTGGAACTGGGCGTGGGCGGCGTTGCCGATCCGGACCGGGCGGGACTGCTCGTACCCCGGCAGCCAGTCCAGCTCGAGTTCGGTCAGCCGGCGCCGGCCGTCGATCCCGTACATGATCTGCATCTGCTCCGGACGCCCGGCCAGCGCCCGCAGCAGCCATCCCCGCCAGGCCCGGGCCTCCTCGGTGTAACCGGCGTCGAGCAGGGCGAGCAGGGTGTAGGTGGCATCGCGCAGCCAGCAGTACCGGTAGTCCCAGTTGCGCACCCCGCCGAGGTCCTCCGGCAGCGAGGCGGTGGCCGCCGCCACGATCCCGCCGCTGGGGGCGTAGGACAGGCACTTCAGCAGCAGCAGGCTGCGCACGACCGCCTCGCGGTACCGGCCCCGGTACCGGCAGCGGTCCGCCCACTCCTGCCAGCGGGTCCGGGCATGGTCCACCTCGCCGGCGGAGGACGGACCGGGCAGCGGATCGCCCACCGCGCTCCAGGCCGCCCACAGCGCCACCCGCTCACCCGTGCCCACGGTGAAGTCCGCGGTCAGCAGGTCACCTCCGGCCCGTCGATGCCGGACGTCGCCGCCGATGAGCAGGCAGTCCGGACCGGCCGCGGCGAGCATGCCGGCATCGTGGTCGTGCAGCCAGGGGACGACGTGGCCGTAGTCGAACCGGATGGCCAGTTCGCTGTGGACCGGCACCCGCCCGCCGATCCCCTCGACGACCCGGATCAGCCGGGTGGCGCGGTCGGCCCGGTCCTTCGGCAGGGGCATGCAGTCGACGACCCGGATCTTGCCGTCCCGGGTGCCGAACTCCGTCTCCAGGACCAGGCTGTCCCCCTGGTACCGGTGCCGGCGCTGGTGGAGTTCCCCGGCGGGGGCCAGCTGCCAGCGTCCGTGCTCCGGGCCGCCGAGCAGCGCCGCGAAACAGGCCCCGGAGTCGAACCGCGGCAGGCACAGCCAGTCCACCGAGCCGTCGACCCCGATGACGGCGGCGCTGCGGGTGTTCCCGACGACGGCGTAGTCCTCCAGCTGCAGTGCCATCGGCCACCCCCCCGGTTCGGGACCTCGGCCGCGCCCGGGTGCGGTGCCGCCCGATCGTCGCCCTCACCCGTCCCGGTGACCGGAAACGGTCGCCGCATGCGTTCCCGCAGGGGCATTTCGGACGCGGGTCCGGTGGGGCGTCCAGGATCGCCCGCGGCTGCGGCCCCGCTGCCCGTTGACGAGGGCATCCTCACTACCCTGGCTGCGTGCCGCCGACGGACATGAGCGCAGGTGGGCCGGGCCCGGTCGCGCCCGTACCTGCACCCGCCGAGCAGGAACAGTTGGTCGACGCCCTGCTCATGGCCAGCCGTGCCCTGGTCGCGATCGCCGGGCGATCGCTGGCCGAGCAGGACAGCGACGTGACGCTGCCCCAGTACCGGGCTCTGGTGGTCCTCGCCTCCCGGGGGCCGCAACGGGTCGTGGACATCTCCGCCGAGCTCGGGGTGGATCCGTCCACCGGCACCCGGCTGTGCGATCGCCTGGTCCGCAAGGATCTGGTCCACCGGGAGCGGTCCGCCAGCGACCGGCGCGCGGTCCGGGTCACCCTCAGCGAGGCCGGGCGGACCCTGGTCGACCAGGTCACCCGGCGCCGCCGGGAGGCCCTCGCGCGGGTGGTGTCCTCGATGGAGGGTCCCTGGGATCCGGGGATCGCCGCGGGACTGCGCGCATTCGCCGCCGCCACGGGCGAGGTCCCCGAGGAGCAGTGGTGGATGGGCTGGGCGGTCACCGGTCACGGCGAAGGCACTGGTCACGGCGAAGACCCCGGCGGCTCGGGCGACCCCGGCGATGGGACGGTCCCGGGACCGTAGCGGTCCCGGCGGCAGCCCGGCCGCTCGCGGTGGCAGCGGTCAGAGCAGCGCCACCAGCACGACCACCGCGGCGGTCACAGCCAGCACGGTGACGGCGGCGACCCAACCCTCGGCGGGTGTCCCGGTGCTCCAGGCGGGTGCTGCGGCCTCGGGTTGCCGGGGCCGGCGCAGGGCGAGCACGGCCGCAGCGACCAGCAGACCACCCACCCCGAGCAGCACGGCGGCCGCCGACAGCAGTCCCGGGAAGTAGCGGGTGACCATCGCCGGCAGGACGTTGAGCGTCGCCACCGCATCGATCACCAGCAGGGGCAGGTCGCGCATCCGGACCGCGGCCACCGCCAGCGCGACCAGGGTGAGCAGGGCCAGCGGCCAGCCCCACGGTTCGGCCGCGAACACGGCGGCCAGGAAACCGCTGACCACCGCGCCGATCAGTTCGGCCTCCCGCCGCGGGCGCAGCACCCCGGCCCAGCCGAGCAGGTACCAGGCGACGCCGACCGCCCAGGCACAGGCCGACCAGGACATCTGGGAGTCGGGCAGCAGTGCCGTCGCCGCCGACACCGTGGCCACGACGCAGCCTGCCGTGGCGAGGTGCTGCAGCAGCAGGTGGTGCCGCCACCAGAGGACGCCCGCGACCAGGGCGGTTCCGGCGGCCACGAACAGTGCCTGCCGGGCCTCGTGCAGGTGCAGCACCTCCTCGGACAACAGGGCCAGGAAACCGGCGGTCAGCGCGGTGGCCACCAGCCACAGCACCGAGCGCAACCGCATCCCGGCGGGGGTGACGATCGGGACGGCGGCCCCGGCCAGCAGGATCACCACGGCGACCCCTGCAGCCAGGGACAGCCGGGTCAGGGTGGACAGGTCCGGCCAGAACCGGCCCGCAGCAAGTCCGACGGCGACGATGATGATGGCGCCGCCCAGGTAGCCGAGTGCTTCCGCGACCAGCGAGCCGCGCGGCGTGCGGGGGCCGGCGGGCGGCGTGACCGGGACCAGTGGCGACGGTCCGGGATGGACCGCGAGGTCGGCGCGGATGGCTGCGGCCTGCTCGCCGGTGATGATCTGCAGGTCGACCCAGCGCTGGACCGGGTCCGGCGCGGGCGCGGTGGGGCCCTCGGCCTGGTCGGGTGGTGTGGTGGGGCCGGGTGGCCTGGTGCGGTCCGGCTGCGTGGTCCGGTCCGGTTGCGTGGTCATGGTGACCTCCCCTCCCGGCGTCCGGATCGGGGCGGCGGTCCTGCTCCGGGCGCCCTTGCGGGCAGTTCCATGGTCGTCGGCGGAGCCCGCCACCGGGACCCAGGCGCTGCCGTCACCACGCTATCCGCCCTGGTCAGGGGCTGTTTCGGGACGTACGTCGACGCCCGTCGCCCGCCCGGCGCGGGCCGGATGACCCGGACGGTGGACGGTGGACGGGCCGGTCAGACCGGGCCGTGGACCAGACGGGCGAGCGTGGCCGTGACCTGTTCCGGGTCGTCGTACCAGTCCTTGGTGAGGACGTGGGCGATCTGCCAGCCGGCGGCGCGGAGGATGGCCGGATGGCTGAGCACCCGCTCGTCGACGGTTTCGGCCGCGGTCCGGGCCGTGGTGTCGACGAGGACGGCCACCCGGTGCTCGGCCTCACCCGGACGGCGCAGGGCGAGGTCACAACGGAAGGCGGACCGGCCGACCTGCTCGGCGACCTCGACCCCCGCCCGGCGCAGGGAGCCGGCGAGCTGTCGTGCGACCGGACCCGCCCCGGACGGACCGGATCCGGCGCCGGCGCGACCGGCGGAGGGGGCGGTCCGGGCACGGTCTCCGGATGGGTCCGTCCCCGGCTGCCCGCCGCGGGATCGGCCGCCTCCGCCTGCTGCACGTAACCGGCGGCGTCCACCTCCCGCAGCCCGGTGGCGGCCTTGACCAGGCAGGCGATCGCGACCTCGGGATCGCCGCAGGCGGCCAGTGCTCCGCGATCGGCGAACAGCTCGGTGGCGAGGTTCCACCGGCGGCCGGTCTCCAGGAACGGCTCGGGGGTGCGGGCGTCCAGGGCCAGGGCGTCGAGCATCCGGTCCGCGACGCCGTACCGGCCGCCGTCCAGGGTCCACAGCCGGTGGTGGGCGAGCTCATGCCCGAGCAGTGCGGTGAGCTCCGGATCGGTCAGCCGGTCCAGCAGATCGCCGCTCAGCGTGACCACCGCCTCCGACCGCTGGTACAGCAGGGCCGCGTTCGCCTCCGGTGCCCCCTCGAGCTGGTACACGGTGACCGGGACCTCCACCCCGAGTGCCGCGCCCGCCGCCGCCACAGCCGCACCCACCCGGGGATGGGACCGCGGGTCGAGCCGGTACGCCGTGCGGGCCAGGTCCTCGTGCAGCCCGCCAGGGTCGGCGCTGCCGGCCGCGGCGGTGAACGCCTGCCAGCCCTGCGGCTCCAGCCGGGCGAGACGTTCCGTCACGTCCACGTGATATGCCAGCGGCTGCAACCCCGTCACCCGGCGCACTGTAGCCGCCGGCTCCGACGACCTGAGCGATCTGCGGGGGGAGCCGACCGGGAAGCGGTGGGGATCTCCCTGACGCCGGGATCTCCCGCTGGCAGGATGGCGGTGGCCCGATCACCCTCGGGCCGTGGACGAGGGCGCGGGCCGGCCTCTGCGGGCCCGTCACGGGCGGGGGAGTGGCGCGTCATGCTCGCGGGGTACCTGGTCGTCTGCGTGGTGGGCCTGGCGTTGCTGGCCCGGTCGTCGGACGCACTCGTCGTCGGCAGCTCGGCACTGGCGGCGCGGCTGGGCGTCCCCACGCTGGTGATCGGCCTGGTGGTGATCGGGTTCGGGACGTCCACGCCGGAGCTGCTGGTGTCCGGGCTCGCGGCGGCGAGTGGTTCCCCGGCCATCGGGGTGGGCACCGTGATCGGCTCCAACATCGCCAACCTCAGCCTGATCCTCGGCGCGGCCGCCCTGGTGGCACCGGTCGCGGTCCGTGCCGAGGTGGTGCGCCGTGAGGCGCCGCTGGCGCTGCTGGCGTCCCTCGCCTTCGCGCTCGCCCTGCAGAACGGTCTGACCCGGATCGACGGTGTGCTCCTGCTGCTGCTCATGGCGGCCTGCCTGGCCCTGCTCCTGCACTGGGCGTCAGGGGATCGGACCCTCCCGGCGCAGCGGTCGCAGGAACTGGGTGAGGATGTCGCCGAGTTGGTGGCCGCGGACGCCGGTCGCTCGCTGTCCCGGGTGGGTGTCCAGGCGGCGGCCGGTCTGCTCGGCACCCTGCTCGGTGCGCAGGCGCTGGTGTGGGCCTCGGTCGGGATGGCGCGGGCCGCGGGCCTGTCCGAGGGATTCGTCGGCGCGACGATCGTGGCCGTCGGCACCTCGCTGCCGGAACTGATCACCTCCGCCCAGGCGGCCCGGCGCGGGGAGCCGGACCTGATCGTCGGGAACCTGCTGGGCAGCAACCTGTTCAACGCGCTCGCGGTCGGCGGCGTGGTGGCGGTCATCGACGGCGGGACGGCGGTGGGCCCCGGGCTGCGGGTGACCGGCTGCCTGGTAATGCTCGCGGTGTCCGCCCTGGCCATGCTGTTCATGCGGCGCCGGTTCCGGGTGATCCGCTGGGAGGCTGCCACGCTGATCGCGGTCTACGTGGCCACGCTGCCGCTGCTCGGCGGGGCGTGACCCAGGCCGGCTGCCCCGGGTGCGCGTACTGATCTCCCGCCTGAGGTACTGGGCCGTGGAGGCGATGTGCCCTGACGGGCGGGGCCGGACGCGGGAGGACCCACGGGTGTCGGGAGACCTCCCCGTCGCAGGGCCCGTGCCCGGGTGGGGGACAGCCGGGTCCGGGGCCGGAGGTGGTCCCGGAAACCACACGCAGGGGAGGCCGTTGTGACCACCATCGAACAGTCGATCGACGTCGAGGTCCCGATCCACGCGGTGTACGACCAGTGGACGCAGTTCGAGGGGTTCCCGGAGTTCATGGAGGGCGTCGAGCGGGTCGAGCAGTTGGACGACGCCCACCTGCACTGGGTGACCAGGGTCGCCGGGGTGGAGCGGGAGTTCGACGCCGTCATCACCGAGCAGGTCCCCGATCAGCGGATCGGCTGGCGCAGCGTGCAGGGTCCGACCCAGGCCGGCCAGGTCTCCTTCAGCAGTGACGAGCCGTCCCGGACCCACGTGACGCTCGTGATGGACTTCGAGCCGGAAGGCGTCGTCGAGCAGGCGGGCGACAAGCTCGGCCTGGTGAAGTCCCGTGTGCAGGGCGACCTGGAGCGGTTCAAGCAGTTCATCGAGTCCCGCGGAGAGCCCACGGGCGCCTGGCGGGGCACTGTGTCCGACGAGGAGGCCACGGGCGGTACTCCCGTCTGAGGTCCGCCGCTCTCAGGTCCGCCGCCGCACCCGTCACGGGCGTCCGCGGTCCTGCCCCGGCATGCCGGTGACGGGTGCGGCGCACGGCGATACAGCTGAGGAGACCAGGATGGCCACCAGTCCCGTGACGGCACGCACCGTCCCGTCCCAGGAGTTCCAGGCGTTGGCGGCCCAGCTGCGCGGCGAGCTGATCACCCCGGACGACCCCGGGTACGACCAGGCGCGCAGTGTCTACAACGCCATGATCGACAAGCTTCCCGCGGCCATCGCCCGGTGCCGGGACGCTGCGGATGTGGTCAGCTGCGTCCGGTTCGGCCGCGAGCACGCCGTCACGCTTGCCGTCCGCGGCGGCGGTCACAACGCGGCGGGCCTGGGCGTCCGGGACGACGCCCTGGTCATCGACCTCTCGGCGATGCGCAGCACCACCGTCGATCCTGCCGGGCACACGGTTCGGGTGGACCCGGGCTGCACCTGGGGGGATGTCGACCACGCCACCGTGGCGTTCGGGATGGCGACCCCCTCGGGATTCGTCGCGTCGACCGGCGTCGCCGGGCTCACCCTCGGGGGCGGGATCGGCTACCTGTCCCGTCGCTTCGGCCTCACCGTGGACAACCTGATCTCTGCCGACGTGGTGCTGGCGGACGGCTCCCTGGTCACCGCGAGCGAGTCCTCCCATACCGACCTGCTCTGGGCCCTGCGCGGCGGCGGAGGCAACTTCGGTGTGGTCACCTCGTTCACCTTCCGCTGCCACGACATCGGGGAGCACGGGGCGATCATCGGCGGCCCGGTGCTGTACGACCTGGCCGACGCCCCGGCCGTGATGCGCTGGTACCGGGAGCTGCTCCCCGCCCTGCCCGAGGAGCTGAGCGGGTGGATCGGGCTGATCACCATCCCGCCGGCACCGCCGTTCCCCGAACAGTTGTGGGGCCGCCCGTCGTGCGTGATCGTCTGGTGCTACACCGGGCGGCACGAGCGGGCGGAGGCGGTGCTGGAGCCGGTCCGCGGTTTCGGCTCCCCGCTGCTGGTCGGGCTGCAGGAGATGCCTTTCACGGTCCTGCAGTCCGCGTTCGATGCGCTCTACCCGGCCGGACTGCAGTGGTACTGGCGGGCCGACATGTTCCAGGAGATCTCCGACGAGGCGATCGACGTGCACGGCCGGTTCGGTGCCCGACTGCCCACCGGGCACTCGACGATGCACCTGTACCCCATCGACGGTGCGGTCAGCAGGGTGCCGAGTGACGCGACCGCCTTCGCCTACCGCAGCGGAGGGTGGGCCGGGGTGATCGCGGGGGTCGACCCGGATCCGGCGAACGCCGGCCGGATCACCCAGTGGGCCAAGGACTACTGGTCGGCACTGCACCCCACCTCCGCCGGAGGTGCCTACGTCAACTTCCTGATGGATGAGGGGGAGGACCGGGTCAGGGCCGCCTACCGCGGCAACTACCAGCGACTGGCCGAGGTGAAACGCCGGTACGACCCGGAGAACCTCTTCCACGTCAACCAGAACATCCACCCCGCCGCCGATCCGTCCTGACCGTGTGCCCCGGCGCCGACCCGTCCTGACCGAGGCACGAACACCCCCCGGCTGAAGGCCGCGTCGGCGGGAGGCGGATCTGCCCGTCGGCCCTGTTCAGCCGCCGGAGTGAACGACCGATAGTGAGAGGTAGGGGATGAGCGGAAGGGGCAGTGCCGGCCGTCCGGTCGCCTCGAGAAGGGCGGGATGTGATGGATGTCGGTGACCTCCGTCAGGACGGCGGGCGGTCCGCCCCGGCGTCGCGGCCGGTCGCTGCCGAGGTCCCGGACCGCCCACGGGTGCCCGATCCGCGGCTGGAGATGAAGGAGCCGTCCAGCCTCGATCCGGGAGTTCCCGCAGACCGGGACGATCTGCGGTTCCGCGCCGCGCCGCGCTGGCCGGTCATGGTGGGGCGGATCCCGGCGCGGGCGCCGGCGTTCCGGACCCGCGAGAGCGTGCTGGAGCGGGTCCAGGCCGCCCGGGAGACCAGCTCCACCGTGGTGCTGGCGCCGGGCCAGCAGGCCGGCGGTGACGGGTGCGGCTCCAGCCAGCTCGCCGCGTCCCTCGCCGACCAGGCGGTCACCGACGGCACCGAGCTGGTGGTGTGGGTGGACGCCGGGGCTCCGGGGGCGGTCGTTGAGGCGTTCGCCCGGGCGGCCGCGGAGGTCCAGGCGCCCGGCGCGACGGGCCACCCGGGTGACACCGAGTCCGATGCCCGCGCGTTCCTGGACTGGGTGGCGGCCACGGATCGTTCCTGGCTGGTCGTCCTGGACGGGATCGTGGACCCGTCCCGGGTCGACGGGTGGTGGCCCGCAGCGGCCGGCGGAACCGGCTGGGTGCTGGCCACGGCGCGGATCCGGCACACCGCCCTGGGTGCGGGCGGCCGGGCCGTGGTCGACGTCGACGGGTTCACCGCGGACGAGGCGGAGTCCTACCTGGTCGACCGGCTGGCCGCCGAGGGCCGGCCGGACCTGGGGGAGGAGGGGGTGCCGGAGCTCGCCGAGACGCTGGAGCGCCTGCCTGCGGCGCTGTCCCAGGCCGTCGCCTTCATGATCGCCCAGGGGACGACCAGCACCACCTACCGGGATCTGTACCTGCAGAGCGTGCAGCGGCTGCGTGATCTGCGGCCGATCGCCGACCGCCACGAACGTGTGGTCGCGGCCACGTCGCTGCTGGCCCTCGACGCGGCAGACGCCTGCGAACCGGTAGGGCTCGCCCGGCCCGCCATGGCCCTGGCCTGCGTCCTCGACCCCGCCGGCCACCCCCTGACCTTCTGGGCCACGGACGCGATCGTCCGCTACCTCGGGGAGCACCGCACCCCGGGGGCCGCACCGAAGATCGCGGAACAGGGCGGGTTCGGGTCCCGGTGGTCGCGGATCAGGTCCGGGCGGCCCTCGCCGGGCTCCGGTGGGCCGGGCCGGGTGGACGAGCCCCAGGCACGTGCGGCCCTGGACCTGCTCGTCCGGTACGCCCTCGTGCAGGTCCATGACCCTGCCGCCGGCCGGGCGGTCCGGGTGGACGCCCTGACCGCGCGGGCCGTCTGCGACACGGCCGCCGCCGGCACCGTGCCACCGGTGGCCGTGGTCGCCGCCGACGCCCTGATGACCCTGTGGCCGGATCACCACCACGACCGGCCGGAACTGGCCGCGGCGCTGCGGGCCAACGCCGACACCGTCGCCGCCCACGCCGGGGGACTGATGTGGGCCGACGACCACGAACACCCCCTGGTCGAGCAG
>DASTGO010000335.1:0-2554 GCA_035719045.1 Kineosporiaceae bacterium
CGTCCTCGACCAGGGTGCCGTCCCGGTCGAACAGCACCCCGCGGACCAGGTCGGGCACCGGACCGGCTCCGGGCTGCCGCCCGGTCCCCGCCGACCGGATCGTCCCCACCGGCCACCGGGCCACCGTGGCGGGCGGGACGGTCGGGCCGGCGGGGCCGGGGGCCGGGGTGTCGGGGCCGATCACCGGCTCCCCCGGTCAATCCACCGGACCGGGGGAGGTCCCGCACCGGGCAGGTCCGAAGCGGGCTCGTGGAGCCGGGCGTTCACGCCGAGGACGCGCACCCGCTCACCTCCGTCCCTCCAACCGCCGGCCTCCGAGGGACCTTCCGCACGCGCGGCCGTCACCTCCGTCCCGCACCGGAATACCCGGGGGGCGGGGATTGAAACACGTTGAGTAGCGCTTCTCCCGGAAGTCCTTGCAGATCAAGGGATTTCGGGGACGGTCAGTGACGACTTCTCCTCCTCCTTCCCGCGCTGCCCCGTCCTGCCGCGCGGCTCCCCGGCCCTGCCGCGCGCGATCCGCTCCTCCCGGCCGGCGGCCCCGATGACGTCCAGGGCCGCATCGACCACCTCCGCCGCCGTGATCCGCAGCAGGGCCGCGCCCGGGGTGCCCACCTGCGGATCCGGGAACCCGTCCCCCGCGCCGTGCCAGATCACCCGGTGCAGGTGGCGGTCCACCAGGGGACCCCAGCGCCGCGGGTCCACCGGCCCGAACAGCAGGACCGAGGGCGTCCGCAGCGCGGTCCCCAGGTGGGCCACCCCGGTGTCGCCGCAGACCAGCAGCCGGGCCCGGCTCAGCAGTCCGGTGAGCGCGTCGAGGTCCAGCCGCCCGCACAGGTCCGCCGCCTCCGGGAACCCGGTCCGGGACACCACCTGGGCGCAGATCGCCGCCTCCCCCGCGGATCCGGTGACGACCACCGGCAGGCCGCGCCGTCTCAGGGCCGCCGCCACCGCCGCGAACCGGGCTGCCGGCCACCGGCGGGCCTGCGTCGTCGCCCCCGGGTGGATCACCACCGGACCGTTCCGGGCGGTGGTCCCCGCCCCGGGCAGGACGAGGTCACCGGGCACGCCGCGGATCGCCGACCCCCACCCGGCCAGCCGGCACCAGCGGCGCACCTCATGCTCGCCGGGATCCCAGTCCGGGCCCCGCACGGCCAGGTCCGGGCGGGCGTAGGCGAGCAGTTCGGACGGATCCCCGGCCAGCAGCAGCCGGTGGCTGTTCGGCCCGCAGCCGTGCAGGTTCACCGCGAGGTGTCCCGGGTACCCGCGGCCCGGCGGCTCGGCGTCCAGCCCCGCGGTCGGCACGATTCCGTCGACGATCCCGTACCGCAGCAGCAGCCGGGCCTGTGGCAGCGGTGCGGCGAACAGGAGCCGGCGGCCGGGATAGCGGCGGCGCAGCCCGCGCAGGGCAGGCACCCCGGTGAGGGTGTCCCCGAGCCCGAGCGCCCGCAGCACGACGATCGGCGCGCTCACCGGACCGTCCAGCGCGCGGACACCGCGGACAGTGCGGCGTCCCAGTCCGCCAGGAACCGGGGCAGCCCGAACCGCTCGATGGCGTACCGGCGCCCCGTCCGGCCCAACTGTGCGGCCAACTCCGGATCGCGGACCAGCCGCCGGGCCAGCCGGGCCAGCTCACCCACATCCGCGCTGACCAGCCCCGCACCCGGTGTAACGGCGTCGGGCGCGGCGGTCGAGGCCAGTGCCAGCACCGGCAGCCCGAGCATCATCGCCTCCACCAGAGCCAGCCCGAGGCTGGTCCACCGGAACGGGTGCAGGTACGCCCGGTGCCGGGCCAGATCCTCGTGCAACTGCGCCTGGGGAAGGTCCTCGTGCACTGCGGCCAGTCCGGTCCCGATTCGCCCCGGCAGCTGTGCGGCTCCGATCCCGTACACCTCGATCGGCACCTCTCGGGCGATCCTTGCGGCCAGGTCCATCCCGGCCACCCGCCACCGGCGGACCGGTTCGTTCACACAGACCGCGAGCGTGGTCCGCTCACCGGTCCAGCGGTAGCCCGGATCGGGGACGCCGTGCTCGATCACCCGGACCGGCGCGCGCCCGTTCTCCCACATCGCTGCGTTGAAGTCGGTGACGTGGACCAGCGGGATCCGGTCGTCGTCGGCCAGCGGATGCCGCCAGTCCGCGACGTCCCCGCGCGGAGTGTTGTGCTCCACGTACAGGGCCGGCAGGTCCACCCCCGGGCGGCAGCCGGTCCACCGCCGGACCAGCTCCAGTTCCTGCATCCGCTGCAGGACCACCACGTCGATGCACTCGGCGGCCAACTGCTGGGGGCTGACCTCCCGGACCGTGCCCGGCCACGGATAGGTCCGGGCCAGGCCCCTGCCGTCCGGTCCGCGGCCGGGCACGACGGGGACCAGGTACTCGTGTGCTCCCTGGACGAAAGCGGTCATCCACGAGCCGTGGACATGCCAGACGAGAATCCTCACGGGCCGGAAAATGCCCACGCAGCAGCGGGTTACGCGCCCGGGCGCGCCGGGAGCGCCACTGCGGGGCGGGCCCGGGTTTGACCGGAGCACGCATGGGTAGCAACGGCGGG
>DASTGO010000336.1:0-4206 GCA_035719045.1 Kineosporiaceae bacterium
CAACAACCCCAAGCCGCCCGCACCCGCCCGAATCCACCCTCAGCAGGGCCGACAACCTCCCCACCCGACCGACCACCATCACCACAAGGTCACCGATGTCTTGGATGGATCATCACGGCAACGGTCACGCGAGCCGGCTGCTTTGATAGGGCAATCGGGACGATCGCCAGGGGCCACAGCAGGGCAAACACGAAGATTCCGAAGCGATCCGTCAATGGAGTGGGTGACAACAGGCCCACCTACAGGACGTGACGGCGCCATCACCATGAACCGAGACCACGGATCCTTTCCGGGCTGCACCGCTACTGGCGGATCTGGGTCTGACGGCGGGGTCTCTTGGGTCGGGGCTGGTTTTCGGGTGTGGGGGTGTTCGTGTCCGGGGAGGGTGAGCCTGCCGGGGGTGGGGTCGGTGAGTTGGTGTGGTGTTGGTTGGACAGCATGGCGTGCAGCCAGGGTGCCTGGTCCAGGGGTGTGGTTGTGGGTGGGTGGGCCGGGGTGGTGGTGGGGGAAGGGTGGTCGGGGTCGTGGAGTGCTTGGAGCAGCCAGTCGTCGTCGAGTTCGTCGGGGTCGTTGAGTTCGTCGGGCCGGGGTGAGTTCTGGTGGGTGGGGGCGGGTCGGGGCGGTCTGCCGTGGAGGTGGTCCTCGAGGTAGGTCCAGATGTGGGGTCCGGCCTGGTTGATGATCCTGGCGATGAAGTATCTGGACACTGCCTCCCACGCCGCGGGTGAGGTGCGCCTGAGGTGGGTGGGGTCGAGCAGAGCCATCGCGGCCTCCCACGCTGCGCGGTGGGCCTGCTGGACGGTCGGGGTGAGTCCGGGTTCGGCGGCCTGGACTGCGTGCAGGGTCTGGTCGAGCAGGGCCAGGGTGAGGGCGGCGGTGGTGTGGACACCGGCCTCGTCGTAGGAGGCGCCAGAGTTGTAGGAGGCGCCGAACGGGGGGAGTTGTGCAGCCGCGATCGCGGCGGCCATGCGGGTGGCGGTGTCGGCGGACCTGTGCGTGGGGGCGGGGGCGGTGTCCTCGGCGCTGTTCCACAGCAGTTGCAGCAGGTCTTTCTGCAGCCTGTCGCGGGTCTCGGTCAGTCCGGGACCGTCTGTGGTGTGTGGGGAGGGCCAGGGCAGTACGGCTAGCGCCATCAGGGAGGCGAGTGCGGCGCTGCCGGGGCCTTGCCGCCATGCGTGGGGCCAGGTATATCCGGCCGGCGCGGTGGCCGGGTCTTCTCGTTGGGCCGGGACGGAATCGGCGACCCACCATCGGGTGAGCATGTTCTCGGCGTGCAGGCGGGCCGGTGGTTCCAATGGTGACTGGGTGAGGATCCGCAGCGCCTCCTGGTGTTCGGCGGCGGCCAGTTCCTGCGGTCGCACCGCCGTGCGCCGTCGTGGCGGGTGCTGGGTGGGGTCTGCTGCTGGGAGTTGGTTGCCCTGGAATTGGTGGCGTAGTTGGGACCAGAGGTGTCCTCCGTTGTCGGTGGTGTTGACCTGGTTGACGAACTCGGTGATCAGGGTGGACCAGTCGTTCACCGGGCGCTGGGGGGCGCGGGGGTCTGCGAGGGTGGTCAGTTTCGCCCAGGCGGCGCGGTGGGCGTCCTGGAGTCGGGTGAGGTGGTCGGGTGGGATCAGGTCGGGGCCGGCGGTGTGGGCGGCGTGCAGGGTCTGGTCGATGAATGCGCGGGTGAGTGCGCTGGTCGCGGCTGCCCCGGACTTGTGGTAAGCCCCGTTGATGGTGGGGGCCTGGGTGGTGATGGCGGCGGCCACCTGGGTGGCGACCCGAGCGGCGACGGTGCGGTCGTGGGCGGGGCCGGGTAGCGGTCCGGGGTCCTCGGTGGTGGCGTCGACGGTCGTGGTTTCGATGGTTGTGGCTTCGACGTGCTGCCAGAGCGCGTGCACGACGTGTCCGCCCCACTCCTGCCGGGTCTCGGCGAAGGGGTCGGGCTCGCCGGGTGCCTTCCAGGTCAGGACGGACAGGGCCAAGGCCGTGGGGAGCGTGTCCGACAGATGAGGGCTGTGGCGCCAGGCGGGCAGGGCGACCATTCCGTCCCACGCGATGGACCCCGGCGTGCCGTTGCCGGCCTGGTGGCGGTATCGGCTGAGCCGCGCTCCCCCGGCGCTGTACACCCCCTTGCCGGCGCTCCCGAGCACCTTCAAAACCCGCTGTCGCTCCACCTCCGTGATCGGCCACGACTCCGGGTCCGGATGTTCCCGCCTCGCCTCCGCCGGGTCAGGAAGGGCGTTGCGCTGGGCGGGTTTCTGCGGTGCGGGCTGCAGTGCTGGTTGGGCGTGCCGGAGCCAGTTCTGCAGAGCGGTCCAGATCTGCGGCCCGGCGCTGGTGGTGATGTCGGTGACGAACCTGGTCACCAGGTCCGCCCACCTCGCCGGGGAGTTCCTGTTGGGACTGGACTTGTAGCCCAGGCTGGCCACGCCCTTGCGCGCGGCCTCGTGCACCGTGCGGACCGCTATGACCTGGTGCGAGGTGAGGCCGGCGGCGGTCTCGGCGGCGTGGAGGGTCTGGTCGAGGAAGGCTTGGGCCAGGGCCGAGGTCACCGCGACACCCTGCGGGTAGTGCCGCTGGCCGGCGGCGCCTCGGGGGGCGAGGATCTCGACGGCGCGTTGGGCGGTGCGGGCGGGTGTGTGTGCGGGGTCGGGGGGTGCGTGCTCGCCGGGCTGGGTCGGGTCGGTGAGGCCGGCGTGATGCCAGGCGGCGGCGAGTACGGTCTGCCCCCAGGTCTGCCGTGCGGCGTGATAGGGATCCGTGGTCGGGCCCGCTCGGCCGGGGGCCTTGCCGGGCCGTTGCGGCAACGTGGCGAGGGTCAGTAGTTCGGGCAGGACGGCCGCCAGTTCGGGAGTGTCCCGCCACTTCCCGGCCCAGTCGACCGACGCAGGCGAGGACGTCCCACCGGGGGCCGCGGGCTTCACCGGCCAGTAGCGGAAGAAGGAACGTCTCGCCGTGTCCGTGAAGCCGATGCCGGCTTGGCCGAAGCGTTGGTTCGCCGCTGCGCGCAGGGCCTGGCTGATCCGGGGCGGGTGGCTGGTGACCGACGGTCCGTCGTGGGCCGGCGCGGCTGGTTCCGCAAGCAGGTCGTGCAGGTGGGGCCAGATCTGTGGGCCGGCGCCGGAACGGTCGACGGGTTCCGCGGTGGACTCGCGGGACGGGTGGCGGGTGCCGGTGTGCGCCGGGTCCGAAATCGGTTGCAGCGCCAGTGGTTCCAGGGTCGGCTCGGGCGGCGGGGGCAGAGGGCCTGCCGGATCGCCGTCGTTCACCAGGGCGTCAGCCGGGGAGGCGGTGGTGGGGAAGGTGTCGGTGCCGAGGGTGTAGGCGTCGGTGTCGATCGGGGCGGCGGTGTCGAAGGCGGTGGGGGTGTGGTCCCACGGTGGGGTGCCGGTATCAGGGGCTGGGGTCTGGGGCTGCTGGGAGGTGTGGAGCAGGCGGGTCAGCCAGGCGATTTCCTCTGAGGTGAACTGTGGGG
The DNA here is from genome assembly GCA_035719045.1 of Kineosporiaceae bacterium. Classification (GTDB taxonomy): domain Bacteria; phylum Actinomycetota; class Actinomycetes; order Actinomycetales; family Kineosporiaceae; genus DASTGO01. Next base: position 3,461 of record DASTGO010000336.1, read on the forward strand.
CGGCGGTGATGGGGTCGGGTGGGAGGGCGTCGCCGGGCAGCGGCGTGGGTTCCTGGGGAGAGCTGTCGAGGGCATCGGTCCACCAGGTGGCGTCGAAGGCCCACCAGGTGGCGTCGAGGCCCGTCCCGGTGGGGTCGAGTTGGTCTCTGGTGTGGCTGTGGTCGGTGATCGGGGAGGCGCCGGTGTCGCGGGCTTGGGGTCCGGCCGAGGGCGAGGTGGTCGGGTCGGGGTCGTCGCGGCCGACGGTCACCTGGCGAATGGGGGCGGGGGTTCGGTCGGCTGCGCGGAGTTGGTTGCCGTGGAGTTGGTTGCGTAGCTGGGACCAGACATGCCCTTCTGCGTCGGTGGCGTTGACCTGGTTGACGAACTCCGTGATCAGGCTGGACCAGTCGTTGACCGGGGGCCTGACGGTAGGGGAAGCGGCGAGGGTGGTCAGTTTCGCCAAGGTGGCGCGGTGGGCGTCCTGGGGCCGGGCGGCGCGGTGGCCGGCGAGGGTGGTCAGCTTCTCCCAGGTGGTCCGGTGGGCGTCCTGGAGTCGGGTGAGTTGGTCGGGTGGGATCAGGCCGGGGTGGGCGGCCTGGGCGGCGTGCAGGGTCTGGTCGATGAACGCGCGGGCGAGTGCGGTCGTCGCGGCTGCCCCGGACTTGTGGTAGCGACCGTCGACGCTGGGGGCCTGGGTGGTGATGGCGGCGGCGATCTGAGCGGCGACGTTGCGGTCGTGGGCCGGGCCGGACAGCGGTCCGAGG
>DASTGO010000337.1:0-8413 GCA_035719045.1 Kineosporiaceae bacterium
CTGCGACAGCGCCTTGGCCGCATCCCCCACCAGCGCACCGGAATCGGCCAGCCACCGCGCCGACCGGGTCACCTCCGGCGCGATCTGCATCAACTCCTGGCCGGCCGCCAGCCACAACTGCGCCAGATCATTGATCTCGTCCTCGTCCACCGCCGGCCACCCGTCACCGGTCAGGACATGGAACATCTCTCCCGCCCACGGCGGGACATTTAGACCCACAACGGGACCGTTCGCAGCGACGTGTCAGCGGCGGGTATGCGGCGTCGAGCCCCCTGAAGTGGCATTGTTGACAGCGTCGACGATCGAAGGAAGCTTGGCGTCGCCGATACTGAGGTCCTGGTTGATCTTGGTGAGCAGGAGCTCGATCTGGGCCGCGTTGTCGGCCCCGGACGCAGCCAGGTTCGCGATGTCGATCAGCAGAAGCGCAGCGACGCCGCTCGCGTGCAGGACCTGGTTGGCGTTGTTGAAGTACTGCTCACCCAACGCCTTGCCCACCTCGTCGCCACCGCCGTTGCTGGGGTCGTGTGGCTTGATGGCGGCATAGATCTGGTACAGGTAGTCCTGCATGGCCGCGGCATCCCGCTTCAGCGTCTCCGCGTTGGCGTTCAGCTGGCTGGCGTCGACCTTGATCTGGTCAGCCACGACGACCACGCCCCTGGGACCGGCCCGCCGCGCCCGCCTGCCCGGCGCCCGGGGAGGAGAACAGGGAGTCGGGCAGCATTTGGCTGACATCCGTGTTCGGATCAAGCATCTCGTCGACGGACAGTCCACCCCACGGGCTGCGCGGCATCACCTCGGCGAAGCTGCGCCGCAACTGCACATGTGCCTCGGTGACGACAGAGAGAATGCGCCGGGACAGTTCCTCCGGTTCCAGGTCCCGGTAGGAGTCCCCCCGGAAGGTCAGCTGGGTGATCCGGCCCTGGGCGTCGAGGATGACCAGGATCGAGCCGTCGCGGTATTCGGCCTTCGCGGTGAGCGAGCCGAGCTTCCTACGGGCCTCGACGATCTGCTGCTGGGATTCAGCAAAGGCCTGACGGAGCTCCTGAAGCCTAGTTCCCAGATCGATGTCCAACATGGTTCCCGGCACCTTCTTCGCTACCAGACCGATGAGAGTGGTATTGCGTCTTACGCCGGTGATCTCCCGACTGTAAACGCTCTCACTCTTCCTGACGGGACTCCGGACGACCGATCACGCCGCGGTGGAGCATCTTCTTGCGAGGGGTTTCCGCCTTGACCGCGGCCGTACCCGGGCCGGCTTCCGCTTCCACCGGACTTGTCGCTTTCCCTGGTGCCGCGCGGCCGCCGGACGCGGTCTTCTCCGCGGAGGCGGCCGCACCCCCCCGCCGGCCGGAGTTGCGCCGCTGCGGCTCCAACTCCTCCTGGTCCTCCGCCGGGTCCGCGCGGTGCCGGCCCCGGTGCCGGTTGCCGGAGGACAGCTTCTTCGCCTCGGCGGCAGCCTCGGCATTGCTGACATCCTTCGCAGCACGCCCACCCCGGCCGGCCGCCGCGGCAGCGGCACGGGATCGGGCGGCCTTCTCGCGGGCCTCCCGTTCCATGGCGGCCTTCTCGACCGCCTCCGCCTTCTCACGGGCAGCCTTCTCCTGGGCCTGCAGTTCGCCCAGGTAGCGGACCTCCTCCTCGGGGGTCATCGCTCGGGCGGGCGCCAGCTTGGCGAACTCCAGTCGGCGGCGCTGCCCCTCCACGGAGAAGAAGCGCACCACCTTGCGGGCTCCCGACCCCCCGGCGCCCGGACCGTCCGGCCCGCGGCCCGTCACCTGTTGTCCGGCACCATTCATCAGGCGGTCCCTCCTTCCGTTGCCGCTGCGAGGCGTTCCTGCCCGGATCCCTGTCGCGGACGCCACAGGCCATGTGCCTTCATCGACGGTGCTGCCACGGTCCTGTCACGGCAGCCGGGCCCACGGCGGTGGCTTGACAGGTTGGAAGCCGCCACCGCCGATCACGTCGACCCCCGGTTGGCCGTCGTCGGTCCTCAGCCCGGCGTCGGCGGGGTCCTCCACGCCGGGACCAGTCAGCAGGTCGTGGCGGGTCAGGGCTCCCGTGCCCCCGATCCGGTCGGCGGACCCGTTCAGCACCCGGTCCGCGGACCCGTTCAGGACCCGACCGGCGGACCCGTTCGGCGCGAAGACATCCGGAGCGCTGTCCGCCGGGAACGCCGCCATGAGCGGCAGTCCCGGGTCCGCGGGCGGCGGCCCGGCCGGCGACAGGTCCGCCGAGGCCCCCGGGCCCGCACCGTCGTCGAACGTGTCCGGGTCGTCGAACGTGTCCGGGTCGTCGACCTCCAGCACGCTGACATCGCGACGGAAGAGCACACCTGCCAGTCGCACTTCGCCCCGGGCGGAGGCGTTCCCCAGGTGCGGCAGTCCGCCCACCGCGGTGGTGGGTGCGGCGGCCGGATCGGGGGTGCCGACCTGCCCGCCCGACCGGTGCTCCCGCCGACGACGGTGCTCGCCGGGGCGGCCGCCCGCCAGGGGCAGCAGGAGCGGCAGGGGCACAGCCCCCGGCCCCGAGAACTCCGGAGCCTGATCTGCGGGAGCCACCGGGGCCAGGGGGGCACCGGTCAGCGGCTGCGGATCGGACAAGCCCCGGCTGAGACCCACGCCGACGGGCATGAGCGGGGCACCGGGCATCCCGGCGGAGCCCGGCCGCGCCACCGGCGGGGGCGCACCGAACCTGCGGCCGGAGAAGGCGGGCCGCTTGGCGCGCCCGGTGTTCTCCGGCGCTCCCGCAGCCGGGTCACCGGCCCCGATCGGACCTGCCCAGCCTCCCCCGCCGACCGCACCCGGGAACGGGCTCAGCGCACCCGGCTGCCCGGCCCGGCCACCTCGGCGGGAATCCTTCCCGGCACCCGCACCACCGGCACCCATCGGCATCATCGGCATCCCGCCGCCGAGACCACCAGCCCCGGCACCCGCCGGAACCCCACCAGGGCGGCCCACCCCGGAAACGCTCCCCAGCCCCGCCCCCGCGAGCCCCGACGGACGGGTCAGCCCGGCACCCGCCGGTTGCGGCAGGCTCCCGTTCGGTAGTCCTCGGGCCAATGGGTCGATACCGGGCACGCCGAGATCCGGCACCGGCAGTCCCGGCGCGCCGGGCACACCGGTTCCCGTACCCGAACCGGTCAGCGGGGCGAGTCCGCCGACGGGCGCCGTCACCGGCCGCAGTGCACCATCGGCACCGACCGCACCCGGGAACTGGCTCAACGCACCCGGCTGACCGGCCCGCCCACCCCGCTTGCCGTTGTTCCCGGCACCAGCGCCACCGGCGCCCATCGGCATCATCGGCATCCCGCCGCCGAGACCACCAGCCCCGGCACCCGCCGGAACCCCACCAGGGCGGCCCACCCCGGGAACACTCCCCAGCCCGGCACCAGTCAGCCCAGCACCCGCCAGCCCCGACGGACGAGACAGCCCCATCCCCGGCAGACCGGCCAGACCCAGCGGAGGCGGCGCAGCAGAGTCCGCGCCACCGCTGGTGAGAGGCGCCAGCCCCCCGCCCGGCGCCGTCACCGGCCGCAGTGCACCATCGGCACCGACCGCACCCGGGAACTGACTCAACGCCCCCGGCTGACCGGCCCGCCCACCCCGCTTGCCGTTGTTCCCGGCACCCGCACCACCAGCACCCATCGGCATCATCGGCGCCCCGCCGAGACCACCCGCCCCGACGCCCGCGGGCACCCCGCCTGGGCGGGCCACCCCGGGAACACTCCCCAGCCCGGCACCCGCCAGCCCGGCACCAGCCAGCCCCGACGGACGGGACAGCCCCATCCCCGGCACACCGGCCAGACCCAACGGACTGGGCATCGCCGTATCCGTCCCGGCACCCGTGAGAGGCGCCAGCCCGCTCCCCGCCGACGGCGGCCGCAGACCACTGGCACCGACCGCACCCGGGAACTGGCTCAACGCCCCCGGCTGACCGGCCCGCCCACCCCGCTTGCCGTTGTTCCCGGCACCCGCACCACCGGCACCCATCGGCATCATCGGCATCCCGCCGCCGAGGCCCCCGGCACCCACGCCGGACGGCACCGGAGCCAACCGGCCGGCACCCGGCCCGGACAGTCCGCCCCCGGACAGGCTGCCCGCACCCAGCGGCGTCGGGGTACCCAGTCCGGCGCCGGTCCGGCCACCGGAAATCGGCGCGAGGGACCCACTCGAGGCCGTGGGCGTGCGCAGACCGGTGCTGCCGCTGCCGACCGCGCCCGGGAACGGGGCCAGGGCTCCCGGCTGACCGGCGCGGCCACCACGCTTGTTGCTGTTGCCGGCACCCGCGCCACCGGCGCCCATCGGCATCATCGGCATCCCGCCGCCGAGACCCCCGGCACCCGCACCCGTCCCGATGCCCGACGGCCGGGGAACGCCCCCGGCACCGGGGACCCCGGCCAGGCTGAGCGGAGAGGGCAACGATCCGGCATTGGTGCCGCCCAGACCCGAGGACCCGCCCAGGCCACTGCCGAGGCGGGAGGGCGGTGTGATGCCCGTCCCGTCCGGGAGGCCAGGGAACGTCGACACCGGGGAGGGGATCCCCGAGGAGCGCCGGGCGGCGTTGTTCCCGGTTCCGGGGGCGCCCATCCCCATCGGCATGCCCCCGGCCCCGAGCGGCGAACCGGCGCCTCCCAGCCCTCCCACGGGGGACAGCCGGCTCGGGCTGAGGGCGTTGCTGCCCAGCCCCGGGGTGTTGAGCCCGGGCACGCTGCCGAGTCCACGGCCCCCCGGCGTGCTGGTGCCGGCGCCTGCCGGGCTCAGCCGGCTGGGGTTTGCCAGGCCCCCGATCCCCGGCACTCCGCCCGCAGGCATACCGACCGGTGGCATGGTGCTGCCGCCCAGCCGGCTGACCGGCCCACTGGCTCCGCCCGCACCGCCGCCGAAGCCGGTGGGCACGCCCAACCCTCCGGGGGACAGACCGGACAGCGGGGTACTGCCGAGTCCCGAACCGGGCCCGCTGCCCAGGCGGGTCGGGGCCGCCCCCGCACCCGTCGGCAGCCCGGCGGCGTTCGGTATCCCGGGGACGCTGAGCGAGCTCCCAGGACCGCCGCTGCCCCGCCCGGCACCGCTGCCACCGCCGAACGGCGACGGCATGCCGGCGCCCGCCCCGGCACCGCCCGCCGGCGACAGGCTCGGGCTGGACATCCCCGGGGCGCTGAACCGAGGCACCGCACCGGCTCCACCGGCCGCCCCCGCGCCACCGAACGGCGACGCCCCGGCACCCGAGGGCAACGCCCCGGCACCGGCGAGCGACGGCACGCCCGCACCACCGGCCGCCCCCGCACCACCGAACGGCGACGTGCCGGCACCGCTGTACGGCGGCATCCCCAGGCCGCTGTACGGCGGCATCCCCAGGCCGCTGTACGGGGGAACGGTCCCCGCGCCGCCCTGACCGCCGTTGGGGTCCAGCGCCCCGGCGGTCTGCACGTTGCCCGAGTCCTCGACGTAGCGGTTCGCGATCTGCTGCATGACCTGGCGCATGTCCTCGGTCATCCACTGGACGAGGGTGTCGCCCCACTTCGGGGTCCGGCTGATCGCGACCAGCTGTCCGCCGCCGCTGCCCGCGTTGATCAGGGGGGCGCCCAGGCGCAGGGCCTCGTTGGCGTAGTAGTTGTCGATCTCCGCGATCATCTGCTGGGCCTGGGTCAGGGAGTTCCCCACGTCCGTCAGCACCCAGCTGAGGTCGCCACGGCCCGACGGCTGCCCGGTGAGGGCGTTGTACTGGTCGACGATCGCCGTGTGCAGTTTGCGCAGCGCGCCCATGAACGCGGTCGCCGTGGTCCCGGTCCAGTGGTCGGCCAGGGCCATGCTGATCTCGGGCAGGGCATTCGCGACACTGAGCAGCAGCTGGGCGGCGTCGGCGGCGGACTGGGCGCCCGCGAACAGGGTCTGCGGGTTGGCGACGGCGGTGGCGGCGCTCTGCCGGTTGGCGGTCCCGGTGTCGGCGGCCCCGAGGATGGCCATCTCGATCTGACGCCAGGAGGCACCGCTGTAGTCGTGCGCCGCCCCCGGGCTGAACATCTGGGCGCCGTGGGTGGCGTCGAACTTCTGGCTGTCCCCCTGGTTCTGGCCCTTGTTCTTGGCCATTCCGCTGCCGACCTCCCACGCCGCCCTGTACGCCACACCGGCCCGGGCCCGGGTACCCGCCGGTCACTACCCATCCGCCACGGGCGCGGACACGTGCGATCCGGACCGGCCCTGCCCGGATGACAGGACGGTCCGCTATCTCACTGAGTTGACGGCCGACGGCCTTCCTCCGTCACGCCGGTCACATTCGGCCCGGCAGGGCCCGCCCCCGGCTCCCTCTTCGCGTCGGCTGCGGTTCAGCGTCTCGTGCAGAGGTCAGCGCGTGACGGAGAAGCTGTAGCTGGCGTACCGGGGCAGTTCGCTGCCGGCGTCCTCCCAGCTGTAGGCCGCCCGACCGATGTGCTGCAGCCGGATCCGGGTGTCCGCCATCACCGCGAAACCGGCACGGCGTACCCGCTCGCAGAAGGCGAAGTCCTCGGCGAGGTACCAGTGGCCGTCCCCGTCGGGGATCACCATGGGCCAGAAGTAGGGCGTGAACCCGCTCCCGAACCGGTCGTTGCAGGACGGCAACTGCTCATGCTCACGGATCGTCTCGTAGACCCGACGGTGGGTCAGCAGGAAGCCGCCCGCGGCGTACCGGATCTCGATCAGGCCGCCGCCGATGCCGAAAACCACATGGTCGGTCTCCGGGAGCAGGTGGCTGGCCAGGGCCCGCTGCCCCTTCTGCGGGTAGATCCCCGAGACCACCGGCAACCGGTGCCGGCGCAGCATCTCGACGTCATCGGCCGTGAACCCGATGTCGCTGTCGATCCACATGATCTCTTCGAACCCGGCGTCGAGGGCGTCACTGGCCATCTTGCTGCGCGCATAGTCGATGGCGGTCTGTCCGATCACCTGCCGGATCTGGTACCCCCGGCTCTGCAGTTCGGCCAGCCCGACGGCGCACTCCTCCTCCACGTGGGTGCGCACCGGCACGATGACGATGCACCGGGCGGGGTCGAGATCGTCCTGCGCGGCAGCGGCGTCCGGCGCATCCTCCTGCGGCGCTGCGGGGGTGGCCGTCGTGTCCTGTCCTGCCCCGCCGTTGCGGTCCTGGGGGTTCCCGTCATCGCCGGCCCCGCCGGCAACCGCGGGCACCTCGTCGGCTGTTCCGTCCGTCATGACCTGCTTGCGCATGTCTCCGCCCCGGCTGTGAACCGTCCCGAATCAGCCCTGGTGGTGATCGACAGGGGCGGCGGACGGGCTCGAGGTCCACCGCCCCCACCGGTGCAGACGGCTCAGGGCCGGGAACGTCACGCCCGGCCATGGACGGGGATGTCCCCGGATCGTGCCGATTCGCCCCGTCCTGGCCAGGATCGCGGGCACCGGATCCGGGCGGCAGTGCCACGTCTCGCCGCGGACGGGACATCAGCAGGACGTGCCGCTGCCATCCTTCCCGAATTCCCGAGGGAGGCTGTGGCAGCCGGCTCAACCAGGCGGTCTAGGCTCGACAATCAGGCGGCCGGGGCCGGGCGCATGAGCGGAATCCGGCCCCGGGAACGGAATCCTCGCAACCGAACGGGACGGGCAGTGATACCTCGACTCATTCACCAGGTCTGGGTCGGGCCGGCAAAAATGCCCGATTTCTTCCACACCCTGCGGGAGATCGTCCGGTCCCGCAATCCCGGTTGGGACCTGCAACTGTGGGACGACGAGAAGGTCGAGGGCCTCGGCCTGCCGGCACCGTTCAAGCAGCTGTATGACGCGCTGTCACCGGTCATGCAGTCAGATTTTCTCCGCTACTACCTGCTGTACCGGTTCGGCGGCTGGTATCTGGACGTCGACGTCGAGTCCCTGCGCGGGTTCGACGAACTCGGCCAGCCGGCCGGCTGCATCATGGGCTGGGAGCACGAGAACTCGATCGGCAGTGCCGTCCTGGCCGCCGTCCCGGGCCACCCCCTGATGTATCTGCTGGCCGACACGATCGGCGGATCGATCCTGCAGAACCAGCATCTCGGGATCATGCACCAGAGCGGACCGGCGTTCCTGACCCGCACCGTGTCGCGGGCTCCCGAAGACCTGGTCCGCAGTATCTGGATCGCCCACCCGGAAGTCTTCTACCCCTGCCGCCCCGCGGACAAGCCGAACCTGGACGCGGTGCGCCAGAAGGCGATCCTGTCGGGCCAGTCCTTCACCATCCACCACTGGACGGGCACCTGGCGCGCCCCCGAGGACCCCTGGCGCACCCCGGACAGCGAGCTGACGACCCACTGACGCCGCACCACCGGCCACCGGGCGTCCCCAGTACCAGTCCCGCGCGTACGTCTCCCCAGGCACTCCCCCGCCGTCTCATCGGGCGGCACAACCACGAGGCGGGCCGGCGGAGGGCTGATGCCCCCTGCCGGCCC
>DASTGO010000338.1:0-8145 GCA_035719045.1 Kineosporiaceae bacterium
CCGTGGTCGTCGCGGGACTGCTGGTGGGCACTGCGGAGGCGGGCACCGGGACAAGGCCGACGGTTCCGCCGGGCGGCACGCAGCGTGGGCTACCCTGAGGGCGTGCTGACGGCCCTGCTGCTTACCGGGCCGCGCTGACGAGGACGCCCCCGGCGCGGACGGCCGGGAGGCAAGTCGGCGCGGCGGCCCCTCACGTGCAGGGGCCTTCGTCATGTCCGAGGGGTTCCACGTCGCGGCGGCAGCGCCGGGACGGGCCGAGGACCCCGCGGCCGCGACGGCGAGCAGGCCACCACAGACCCGGACGCCGCGTGCGTCCACCCCGCAGAACCACAGCCGAGGACGACGATGACGCAGACCGACCCGATGACCGACGTCGCAGCGGACGCCGATCGCTACGACTTCGAGGCCATCCAGGAACGGTGGCTGCCGGTGTGGGACGAGCTGGCGCCGTTCCGCAGCGGGCGCCCCGACGACCCCCGCCCCCGCAGGTACATCCTGGACATGTTCCCCTACCCCTCCGGTGACCTGCACATGGGTCACGCCGAGGCGTACGCGCTCGGGGACGTCGTCGCCCGGTACTGGGTGCAGCGCGGGTTCAACGTGCTGCACCCGATCGGCTGGGACGCCTTCGGACTGCCCGCGGAGAACGCCGCCATCAAGCGTGGCCTGGACCCCCGGGGCTGGACCTACGAGAACATCGCGCAGCAGAAGGCGTCCATGCGCCGCTACGCCTGCTCCTTCGACTGGGACCGGCTGCTGCAGACCTGCGACCCCGAGTACTACAAGTGGAACCAGTGGCTGTTCAACCGGTTCCACGCCAAGGGCTTGGCCTACCGCAAGCCGTCGATGGTGAACTGGTGCCCGAAGGACCAGACGGTGCTGGCGAACGAGCAGGTCGTCGGCGGGCTGTGCGAGCGCTGCGACACTCCGGTCACCAAGAAGAAGCTGACTCAGTGGTACTTCCGGATCACCGACTACGCCGACCGGCTGCTGGACGACATGTCCCAGCTGGAGGGCCACTGGCCGGACAAGGTCCTCACCATGCAGCGCAACTGGATCGGCCGGTCCACCGGCGCCGACGTGGTCTTCGAGATCGAGGGCACGCAGGCGCCGGACGGCGTCGCCGGTGAGGCCCGGCAGGTCACCATCTACACGACGCGGCCGGACACCCTGTTCGGGGCCACCTTCTTCGTCGTCGCCGCCGACTCCGACCTGGCCGCCGAGCTGGCCGCGCAGGCGCCGGAGGAGGTCCGGACGGCGTTCGCCGCCTACCTGGAGCAGGTCCGGGCGACCAGCGAGATCGACCGGCTGTCCTCCGACCGGCCGAAGACCGGGGTGTTCCTGCAGCGGTACGCGGTCAACCCCGTCAACGGCGAACGGCTGCCCATCTTCGCCGCCGACTACGTGCTGGCCGACTACGGTCACGGGGCGATCATGGCCGTCCCGGCGCATGACCAGCGTGACCTGGACTTCGCCCGCGCCTTCGATCTGCCGGTCCGGGTCGTGGTGGACGTCCGGGGCGACGGCGGCGAGCCGCTGCCGGACCCCGCCGAGTCCGGGACCGCCACCGACGGCGACGGCGAGCTGGTGAACTCCGGCCCGCTGGACGGGCTGCGCAAGGCCGAGGCGATCGCCCGGATCATCGACATCCTGGCCGCGAAGGACCTGGGCAGGGCGGCCACCAACTACCGGTTGCGCGACTGGCTGATCTCCCGGCAGCGGTACTGGGGCACGCCGATCCCGATCATCCACTGCCCGTCCTGCGGTGAGGTCCGGGTCCCGGACGAGGACCTGCCGGTGCTGCTGCCCCCGGCCGAGGGCCTGGACCTGAAGCCGAAGGGCACCTCGCCGCTGGGCGGGGCGACCGCATGGGTCAACGTGGACTGCCCGCAGTGCGGCGGCCCCGCCACCCGCGACACCGACACCATGGACACCTTCGTCGACTCGTCCTGGTACTTCCTGCGCTACGTCAGCACCGACCGCGACGACGTGCCCTTCGACGTCGACGAGGTCGCGAAGTGGATGCCGATCGACCAGTACGTCGGCGGCGTGACCCACGCGATCCTGCACCTGCTGTACTCGCGGTTCTTCACCAAGGTGCTGCACGACCTGGGGATGGTCGGGTTCACCGAGCCGTTCACCCGGCTGCTGAACCAGGGCATGGTGCTGATGGACGGCTCGGCGATGAGCAAGTCCCGGGGCAACCTGGTCCGGCTGAGCGACGAGCTGGCCACGCACGGGGTCGACGCGATCCGCCTGACGATGGCCTTCGCCGGTCCGCCGGAGGACGACATCGACTGGAAGGACGTCTCCCCGGCCGGTAGCGCACGGTTCCTGGCCCGGGCCTGGCGCCTGGCCGGCGATGTGGCGTCCCCCGTCGGCGCCGACCCCGCGACCGGTGACCAGGCGCTGCGCGCGATCACCCACCGGACCGTGCACGAGGTGGGGCAACTGGTCGAGGGGTTCCGGTTCAACGTGGCCGTGGCCCGGGTGATGGAGTTGGTGAACGCCACCCGGAAGGCGATCGACTCCGGTCCGGGCGGGACCGACCCCGCGGTCCGGGAGGCGGTTGAGGCGGTCGCGGTCATGCTGTCCCTGGTCGCCCCGTACACCGCGGAGGACATGTGGTCCCGGCTGGGTCACGCGCCGGCGGTCGCCCTGGCCGGCTGGCCCGCGGTCGACGAGGCGCTGCTGGTCCAGGAGACGGTGACCTGCGTGGTCCAGGTGGCGGGCAAGGTCCGCGACCGGCTGGAGGTGTCGCCGTCCATCGGCGAGGACGCGCTGCGGGAGCTGGCCCTGGCCAGTGACGGGGTGCAGCGGGCCCTGGACGGCCGAGGGATCCGCACCGTCGTCGTCCGTGCCCCGAAGCTGGTGAACGTGGTTCCGGCCTGACACCGGCTCCGTCGGCCGCAGGGGCCGCCTTCGTCCACGTGACGCGGGCGGCCCCTGCGTCGTCCCGGACATGCTGTGCCGCCCCGGTTCGGCGCCGGACCGGGGCGGCCGTGGGGGATGGGTCCGGCCCGACCTGCGTCGGGTTCGGCGCAACCTGCTTCGGGTTCGGCGCAACCTGAGACGGGTCCGGCTCGACCTGCTTCTACCGGCGCACCACAGGATGTGTCCGGCGCGCGCGTGGTCCGGGAGCAGGTAACCTCCCGCGCATGTCCGCCCCCACCGTCGCCGTCGTCACCGACTCCACCGCCTACCTTCCGCGGGACTTGGTGGCGGAGCACGGCATCACGGTGGTCCCGCTGCAGGTCGTCGTCGCCGGCCGGTCCCTGGCCGAAGGGGTCGAGGTGAGCAGCGAGGAGGTGGCGGAGGCCCTGCTCGCGGGCCGCTCGGTGACCACCTCCCGGCCGGCGCCGCAGCTGTTCGCCGAGACGTACCGGCGCCTGGGCGCCGACGGCGCGACGGGCATCGTGTCCGTGCACATGTCGGGGGAGCTGTCCGGCACCGTGGAGGCCGCCCGGATCGCGGCCAAGGAGGTCGCCGGGGGTGGTGCCGAGGTGGAGGTGGTCGACTCCCGCGGCCTGGGGATGGGGCTCGGCTACGCCGTGCTCGCCGCGCTGCGGGCGATCGGCCGGGGCGGTGACGCCTCCGCCGCGGCCCGGGAGGCGCGGCGGAGGGCGCTGGCCACCTCCGCCTGGCTGTACGTCGACACCCTGGAGTACCTGCGCCGGGGCGGGCGGATCAGTCCCGCCGTCGCCCGGGTCGGCAGTGCGCTCGCGGTGAAGCCGTTGCTGCAGGTGGTCGACGGCCGGCTGGAGCCGCTGGATCGGGTGCGCACCGCGTCCCGTGCCCTGGCCCGGCTGGAGGAGGTCATCGTCGGGGAGGTGGGGGACGACCCGGTGGACGTCGCCGTGCACCACCTCGCCTCCGCGGAACGGGCCGGCGAGCTCGCCGACCGGCTGCGGGAGCGCCTGCCCGCCCTGCGGTCGCTGTATGTCGGCGAGGTCGGGGCCGTGGTCGGCGCGCACGTCGGCCCCGGCATGCTCGGGGTCGTCGCCGCACCCGCGCTGCCCGGGGACTGATCCCGGACCGTCACCGGTCGGGGATGGCGTCCCGGCCGTCGGGGGCCCGCTGTCTCGAGTCGTCCCCAGGCTCATCCGTTGTCCCGTCGTCCACAGCCTCCGGCCTCGGCCGGGGCCGCCGTCCGGCCCGCTCCCTAGCGTCGGGACATGCGAGCCGAACCTCCCGTGCGGCGGCTGGCTGCGGTGGCCCGGTCCCGCGGGCGCCTGCTGCCGGTGCCGGATCCCGCACCCGTCCAGCCCACGGCGTACCCGGCGGCCGGGGCTTCCCGTGGGTGGGTGCCCGCACCGGACCCGGTTGCGGCTGCGGGCGTGCCCCGGTCCGCAACGGCGTCGGACTCCTGGATGTCCGATCCTGCGGGGCTGGGTGGTCCTGCGGGGCTGGGTGGTCCTGCGGGGCTGGACGAGCCCGGGGACCCGCTCGATCCTGCGGGACTGCTCGATCCCGCGGGACTGCACGATCCCGCCGGCTCCGTTGCGGTGCCGGGCCACCCGTGCCCTGACTGGCCGTGGCCCGGCTCGGGGATACGTCCGGACGGCGCCGACCCGGATCCGGCCGATCCCGCAGAGCCTCCGGGCGATCCGGTCCCAGGGGCATTGCACCGGTTCGGGGAGGGGATCGCTGACCGGATGCCGACGGCCTGGCGGTCCCCGTCACGGGTGGTCCCGGCTCGGGCTGCCCTGACGGCGGTCGCGGTGGCCGGGGCGCTGGCGCTCGGGCTGCTGGCCCACCGCCTGGTCACCGGATCCGCGGAGGTCTCGGTCCCGCAGACCGCCCCGGCATCGGGACCGGTGGCCGGGCGGACGGCGACCGCTCCGGCCTCCCGGACTCCTGCGGCGGGCACCGGAACCCGGTCCTTGACGGGCGGCGCGGCGTCGACGCCGGCCGGGGCCGGGGGACTGCTCGTGGTTGACGTGGAGGGCAGGGTGCAGCATCCGGGGCTGATCCACGTCGCTGCGGGGTCCCGGGTGGCGGATGCGATCGAGGCAGCCGGCGGTGCTGCCGCGGGGGCGGCCCCGGCCCGGATCAACCTGGCCCGGCCGCTGTCCGACGGGGAGCAGGTCGTCGTGCCCGGACCGAGCGACCCGCTTCCGGCGACCGGCGCCGCCGCAGGTGCCGCCGGAGGGAGCGGGGGAGCGGGGGCATGGACGCCGGTGAACCTCAACACCGCCGGCCAGGAACAGCTCGACGCCCTGCCCGGAGTGGGCCCCGTGCTCGCGGGCCGGATCGTGCAGTGGCGGACCGGGCACGGGCGGTTCAGCACCGTCGACGAGCTCGGCGAGGTCAGCGGGATCGGGGACGCCCTGCTGCAGAAGCTGCGTCCGCTGGTCCGGGTGTGAGCGTGGGGGGAGGGGAGGCGTCCACCGCGGCGGCGGGCATCCCGGCACGAGGTCCGTCCGCGGTCTCGCCGGGCCCGCCGACGGGTCCCGATCGACGCCTGCTCCTGCCCGCAGCAGCAGGCTGGGTGGCCGCCCACTGGGCCACCGGACGGTCGGGACCGGTGGTGGTGCTGGCGGTGGGCCTGCTGGGGGTGCCCGCCGCGCTCGCGGGTGCGGTGCTGGCGCTGCGGCTGCGCCGGGGGCGGCGGATCCCTGCCCCGGTCACGGCCGCCGTCCTGGTCCTGGCCGCGATGACCACCCTGCTGGCGTTGACGGCGTTCCGCCTGGCCGAGCGGGCTGCTGGACCGGTTCCGGGCTGGGTCGGACAGCAAGCCACCGTCGAGTTGGAGGGGCAGGCGCTCTCGGACGCCGCGCCGATCGCCGAGGGACGGTTCCCCGGCCCCGCCCGGGTGGCGGTGCGGCTGGAGGTGAGGCAGGTGACGGGTCGCGGCCGCCGGGTCATGGCGTCGCTGCCCATGCTCGTGATGGCACCCGCGGGGTCCGGGCCCGGAGCCTGGGCGGCCGTGTCGGCGGGCCAGCGGGTGCGACTGCAGGGGCGGCTCGCCCCGACCTCTGCGGGGGATGACGTGGTCGCCCTGGTCACCGCCCGGCAGGCCCCGCTGGAGATCCGTCCGGGGAGTTGGCCGTGGCGTTCGGCGGACCGGATCCGGGCCGGGCTGCGGGACGCCTGCGACGGACTCGGCGCCGACTCCCGGGGCCTGCTGCCCTCCCTTGTCGTGGGGGACACCACCCGGTTGCCCGCCACCCTGCGGGACGATCTCCAGGGGGCCGGGCTCACCCACCTCACCGCGGTCTCGGGCGCCAACGTCGCGATCCTGATCGGTGCGGTGGCCTGGATCGCCGCCGCGGCCGGGGCGTCCCGGCGGTCCCGGATCGCCGTCAGCGCGTTCGCGGTCGCCGGGTTCGTGGTGCTGGCCCGGCCGTCGCCGAGTGTGCTGCGGGCCGCGGTGATGGCGTCGGTGGCGCTGTTCGGGCTCGCCGCCGGACGGCGTCCCCGAGGGTTCCCGGTGCTCGCGGCCGCGGTGCTGCTCCTGCTCGGGATAGATCCCTGGCTGGCCAGGAGCCCGGGGTTCGCCCTGTCGGTGACGGCGACCGCAGGACTGTTGCTGCTCGCCCCGCCGTGGGCGGACCGGCTGGCCCGCCGGATGCCACGTCCGCTGGCAGTCGCGCTCGCCGCCCCCGCCGCCGCCCAGGCCGCCTGCGGGCCGGTCCTGGTCCTGCTGGCACCGTCGGTCTGCCCGGTCGCCCTGCCGGCGAACCTGCTGACCGAGCCTGCCGTGGCACCGGCCACCCTGCTCGGTGCCGCCACGGCGGGGGTGTCCGTGGTGTGGCCGTGGGGCGCCGGGCGGCTGGCCGCGCTCGCGGGCCTGGCCACGGACTGGATCAGCCTCGTCGCGCACCGCGCGGCGGCGGTCCCCGGGGGCAACCTGCCGTGGCTGGGGGGACCGGCCGGGGCCCTGGCGCTGGCGGCGGTCACCGGGCTGTTCGTGTTCGTGACGGTCCGCCACCCCCGCCGGGACTCGGACCCGACGCAGGACGGCGCTCCGCCGGACATCTGCGGCCGGACGGCACCCCGAGATCGGTCGGGTGCGAGCCGATCCTGCGGGGCGGACCGTCGCGGCAGGAGTGCGGGGAACGAGGGTTGGGAGAGCGAGGGCCAGCGGAGCGAGGGTGGGAGGAGGGGTTGGGAGAGCGAGGGCCGGCGGAGGGAGGTCCGGCGGAGGGAGGTCCGGCGACGGTGGTCACCGGGTCGCCGGCGGCTGGTGGCGGTCCTGGTCCTGGGGGCCGTCCTGGCCGGGGGGCTGGGCCTGCCGCTCGCAGGCCTGCGCCTGCCGGGCAGCGGTGTGCCGGACGGGTGGCAGTTGGTCCTGTGCGACGTCGGCCAGGGGGACGCCCTGGTGGTCCGTTCCGGCATCGACCGGGCGGTGCTGGTCGACGCCGGACCCGAACCGGATGCGGTGGACGACTGCCTGCGCAGGCTGCGGATCCGGCACCTGGACCTGGTCGTGGTCACCCACCTGCACGCCGACCACGTGCGTGGCCTGCCCGGAGCGTTGCGCGGCCGGGACGTGTCCGAGGTGCTGGTGAGCCCGCTGGAGCAGCCGCCCGGGACCGCGGAGGCCCTGCGGCGCTGGTCGGAGCCGGCGGGAGCCGTCCCCCGGGCGGCCTGGGCCGGGGACCGGGGCGAGTGCGGCCGGGACGCCTGGGCCGTGACCTGGCGGGTGCTGGAACCGCTCCTGCCACCCGTCGTGACCGGGGACGTCACGGCCGCCGACGGCAGCGCGGTCAACGAGAGCAGCGTGGCCCTGCTCCTCCAGACACGCGGCCCGGCCGGACCCGTCAGGCTGCTCGACCTGGCCGACTTGGAGACCGGCCGCCAGCAGGGGCTTGCCGACCGCCTGCGGACCGGCGCCGAGACCCTCGGCGGGCCGGTCGACCTGGTCAAGGTTGCCCATCACGGATCTGCCCGGCAGTCACCTGAGCTGTACGCGGCCAGTGGCGCCCGGCTGGCCCTGGTCGGGGTGGGAGCGGACAACGACTACGGTCACCCCGCTCCGTCCACCCTGGCCATGCTCGCCGCCCGCGGGATCCGCGTGCTGCGGACCGACCTGCAAGGGGACCTGGTCGTCCTGGCCGACGCAGGCACGATCCGCGCGGGGGGACGCAGCTGAGGCGGCACCACCGCCGGACGCGGGCGACCGGCGAACTCGGGGCGGCC
>DASTGO010000339.1:0-7763 GCA_035719045.1 Kineosporiaceae bacterium
CCTGATCGGCGCGACCGCCCGGGATCCGCTGACCGCCCGCCGGGCCGAGGACGACGGGGCCGACTACCTCGGCGTGGGACCCTTCCGGGCCGCGCTGGGGACCGACCTGGTCAAGCTCGAGGTGACTCCCGACCCCCTGACCCTGGCACCCGATCCCGTGGAGACCCTGCGGGCAGCCGAACTCCTTGTCCGGCAAGGGTTCACGGTGCTGCCCTACTGCTCGGCCGATCCGGTGCTCTGCCGGCGACTGGAAGAGGCCGGATGCGCGGCGGTGATGCCGCTCGGTGCGTGGATCGGCTCCAACCGGGGACTGCGCACCCGGGACGCCGTGGAGGCCATCGTCGACCGGGCCGGGGTGCCGGTGATCGTGGACGCCGGGCTGGGCGTGCCCTCCGATGCCGCGCAGGCGTTGGAGATCGGCGCCGACGCCGTCCTGGTCAACACCGCCATCGCCACCGCGGCCGACCCCGTGATGATGGCCCGGGCGTTCGCCCTCGCCGTCGAGAGCGGGCGGCTGGCGCATCTGGCCGGGCGCGGGGCGGTGCTCGCGGCGGTCGACAGCGCAGCCTCCAGTCCACTCACCGGCTTCATCCGTGGCTGAGCCGCCCGGCGCGTCGGCCCGGCAGCTCGACGGTCTCGACGCCGCGCAGTTGCTGGCACGGGCCCTGACGGCCACGCCAGCCGACGTGGCCGCGGTCCTGCACCGGGAGCGCCTCGGCCTCGGCGAACTCGCGGTCCTCCTCTCCCCCGCGGCTGCCGTCCACGTCGAGGCGATGGCACAGCGGGCACGGGCCACCACCGTGCAGCGGTTCGGCCGGGTGGTGCGGCTGTTCGCCCCGCTCTACCTGTCCAACCACTGCCTGTCGACCTGCACCTACTGCGGTTTCGCCCGCAGGCTGCCCATCGCCCGCAGCACTCTCACTCCGGAGCAGGTCGAGCAGGAGGCGCGGGTGCTGGCCGGCCAGGGGTTCCGGCACCTGCTGCTGGTCTCCGGCGAACACCGCGGTGAGGTCGGCCCGCAGTACCTGCTGGAGTGCCTGTCCCGCCTGCACGGCCTGATCCCGTCCCTGTCCGTCGAGACCCAGACCTGGCCGGCGGGCGTGTACGCGCAACTGGTGGCGGCCGGACTGGAAGGGGTCGTGCACTACCAGGAGACCTACCAGCGGGACCGCTACCAGGAGGTCCACCCCGGCGGGTGGAAGCGGGACTTCAACCGCAGGCTCAACGCCGTGGACGCCGCCGGTGAAGCGGGAGCACGCCGGCTCGGCCTCGGCGTGCTGCTCGGACTGGCCGCGGACTGGCGGGCCGACGTGCTCGCCCTGGCCGCCCACGCCCGGCTGGTCCAGCAGCGGTACTGGCGCTCGGAGGTCACCGTGTCACTGCCCCGGATCACCGCGTCCGCCGCCGGTTTCCGGCCGGTGGCGGACATCGCGGACGCCGAGTTCGTGCAGGTTGTCGCCGCCCTGCGGCTGTTCCTCCCGAGCGTCGGGATCGTCCTGTCCACCCGCGAACCGGCCTCGCTGCGCAACGGGCTGGTCCGGATCGCCATCACCCACCTGTCCGCAGGCTCGTCCACCGAGCCCGGCGGCTACACCGAATCCGGGCGGTCCTCGGCGCAGTTCGACGTCGTCGACCGGCGCTCACCGCAGGCCGTCGCCGGGATGGTCGCCGCGGCCGGCTACGAACCCGTCTTCCACGACGCGCTGCCCGCCCGCTGCCTGTCCGCGCCGTCGCCCGGCTGAGCGCTCCCCGGCTGAGCGGTCGCCCGGCTGAGGGGTCACCCTGCCAAGCCGACGGGAGTCATTCCAGGAGTTCCTCGAGCAGTTCCACCGTGTGCCGCACCTGCACCGGCTCGCCGGTCTTGTCGAGGCCGCCGCGCAACTGCAGGACACATCCCGGGCAGTCGGTGGCCACCAGCGGAGCTCCCGTCGCCCGGATGTTGTCCAGCTTCCGCCGCAGGATCCGCCCCGACACCTGCGGATGCTTCAGCAGGTACGACCCGCCCATCCCGCAGCAGACATCGGACTCGGCCATCTCCGTCAGCTGGTATCCGCCGCCCTGCAGCAGCGCCCGCGGGTTCTGCTCGGCATGCAGCGTCCGGCGGTAGTGGCAGGAGTCGTGGTAAGTGATCGGGCCGAGGCTGCGTCCCGGGCGCAGCCGCAACCGTCCGGCCTCAACCAGCCGGCGCACCAGGGTGGAGAAGTCCACGACCCTGGACGCCAACTCCCGGGCGGGCTCCAGCCACTCCTGCCGGCCCTGGGCGGTCAGGACGGCCTCGAAGTCGTCCTGCAAGGACACGGTGCACGTCGGGCAGGCGGACACCACGTAGCGGACCTGCGGGTCGGCCAGGGCACGCAGGTTGTCGACGGCGTTGTTCGCGGCCACGTCCAGGGCGCCACTCAGCCGGGCCGGTGCGCCGCAACAGGTCTGCCCGTCCGGGAAGGCCACCTCGATGCCCGCCCGGTTGAGCACCCGCACCATGCTCTCGCCCATGCCCGGATACCCGAAGTCGATCAGGCAGCCGGCGAAGATGAACGCCTTCTCGGCAGCTTCCGGCTGGGCCAGTGCCGGCATCACGTCACGCAACGGCCGTTCCACGATGGCCGGCAGGCTGCGCTCCCCCGTCACCGAGGTCAGGAACAGCGGCAGGTGTCGCACGAACCCGTTGCGTGCCAGGGGTTTCTGCGCCACCGCAGCCGTGCGCAGCATGCGGTGGAAGGTCCGGCGGTCGTTGACGACGGAGAACGCCACGCGCTGCAGGAGCGCAAGCCCTTCCCGTTCGGCGAGCCGTTGGCGCAGGTGGACGATGAGGCCGGCGATGTCGATGCGGGCCGGACAGACCTCGTTGCACTTGCCGCACTGGATGCACAACCCCTGGATGTCCGACGACTTCTGCAACTCGTCGAACCACGCGGTGAGGATGGTGCCGATCCCACCGGTGTAGACGTCGCCGAAGACGTGGCCCCCGACAAGGCGGAACACCGGGCACACGTTGAGGCAGGAGGCGCACCGGATGCACTGCAGCGCCTGGCGGAACACCGGGTCGGCGGCCAGGTCACTGCGATGGTTGTCCATCAGGACGACGTGCAGTTCCTTGGGGGCGCCGTCCACGTTCTGCGCCGGACCGCTGATCAGCGACAGGTAGCTGGTCAGGAGCTGTCCGGTGGCACTGCGCGGCAGCGACCGCACGATCGGGACCAGGTCCTGCGGCGTCGCGACGAGCTTCTCCAGACCCACGATCGCCACGTGGATCGGCGGCAGGGTGGCCACCAGCCGGGCGTTGCCCTCGTTGCTGAGGATGGCCAGCGTCCCGGTCTGCGCGATCGCGACGTTGGCCCCGGTGATCCCCAGGTCCGCCTCGAGGAAGGCTCCCCGCAGCCGTTCCCGGGCCACGGCGACCAGGCGCGGGATGTCACTGCTGAGCCGCTCGTCGACCTCCTTGCTGAAGATGTCGGCCACCTGCTCCTTGGTCAGGTGGATCGCGGGCATGACCATGTGTGAGGGGCGCTGCCCGCACAGCTGGATGATCCACTCCCCGAGATCGGTCTCCGTGCAGGTGATCCCCGCAGCCTCCAGATACCCGTTGAGGTGGATCTCCTCGGTCGCCATCGACTTGGACTTCACCAGTCGCCGGACCCCGCGCTCCCGGCACAGGTCCAGGACGTAGCGGCGGGCCTCCTGCGCACTGTTCGCGCGGTAGACCGTCACCCCCCGGGACTGCGCCGCCCGGGTGAACTGCTCGGCCAGTTCGTCCAGGTGCAGCGCGGCATACCCCTTGCGTTCCGCGACGAGGTCGCGCAACTGCTCGATGTCGATGCCCTCGTACGCCTGGGCCCGGCTGACCGGGTACGCCTCGGAGAACCGCCCCAACGCATCCGAGATCGTCGGGTTCGCCAGGGCCTGCGTCACCGACCGCCGGAAACCCTTGCCGCTCATGCCGTCTCCTCGCTGGCGCTCGTCGCCGCCCTGAGCCCCGCACCCTGCTTGCCGATTCGCTCGCTGCGCTCGCTCATGCCCGTCTCCTCGACTCCGCCGGGAGCGGCGACGGGTTCGGGGTGAGCCCGTCCACCACGACGACGACCAGCCGCCGTGGCCCGTGCACGCCGATGGTGAGCACCCGTTCGATGTCCGCCGTGCGGCTGGGCCCGGTGATCAGGCCCAGATAGTCCGCTCCGGTGGGCGGTTGCACGCTGAGGTACGTGGCCAGATCGGGCACCAGCCGGTCGGCCTCCAGCAGCGCGAGGTGGGTGCCGGGCAGGGTGGACACCAGGCGCTGGGCGACGGCGCCGCAGTCCTGGGCCAGGGTCCCGGTGTCGGCGATCCCCCAGTCCGCCTGGCTGATCCCGACCAGGGCCCCGGCGGCGCGGGCGAGTGTGACGTCGAACCTCAGCCCCGGCAGGCGTTCCAGCACGGTTTCGGCATCCAGGCCCTGCAGGAATGGGCAGGGCGCCCAGACCGCCTCCCGGCCGGGAGCGTCGCAGACTCCCTCGGCGGCGAGGACGCGCTCGATCACGTCGAGCGCCTCCGCCCGCCCGGCCACCCGCTCCACCTCCGCACCGGCCTGCAGCGCCCGGGCCCGGAACTCCTTCCACATCACCGCATCCCTCCTTCGAGGTTCCGGATGCCGGCAGGTCGGACGGACATCGTCAGCCCACGACCATCCAGGACAGGACGGCGGTGGACTGCAGGTAGACCAGAACGCAGAGCACGAGCAACAGGCCGAGGCTCCACAGCAGCACCCGGCGCAGGATCTCCGCCTCCTTGCCGATCATCCCGACGGCGGTCGCGGCGATGGTCAGGTTCTGCGGGCTGATCATCTTGCCCATGACGCCACCGGAACTGTTCGCCGCCACCAGCAGGGTCGGGTCCAGGCCCGTCCCCTTGGCGGCCGCGACCTGCATCGTGGCGAACAGTGCGTTGGACGAGGTGTCCGAGCCGGTGAGGGCGACCCCGAGCCAGCCGAGGATCGGAGACAAGAAGGCGAACGCGCTGCCGGCCGCCGCGATCCACTTCCCGATGGTCAGCGTCTGCCCGGAGAAGTTCATCTCGTAGGCGAGGGCGAGAACGCTGGCCACGGTGAGGATCGCCCAGCGCATCTTGACCAGCAGGCGGCCGAACTCCGCTGCCGCCGTCACCGGCGAGACCCGGTAGAGGACGAGTACGAGCAGGCCGCAGAGGAGCAGCAGCGTCCCCGGTGACGACAGCCACGGGAAGTTGTAGACGGTCGACGTGGACACCTTGCCCGCCGCGGTGCTGATCTGCCCGTCCAGGCCCGGCCACGGGATCTTCCGGTCCGTCCCGGTGAGGAAGGTGACCAGCGGGCCCCACTTCTTGGCCAGCCAGAAGACCACGATGACCAGCAGGTACGGGGCCACCCCCATGAGGATCCGGCCACGGTCCGGGGCATTCGCGGATGGTGGGCGCCGCAACGTCCCCACACCTGCGCCCGCCGCGGACGTCGCGGTCCCGGCGCCGCCCGCGGTGCCGTCGGCCGCACCGTCGACGTCGCCCGACGCGACGACCGACGCCACCTCGTCCTGGTGCTCCATCTCCAGGGAGTGCAGCGCCTCCCCGGTCCCGCCCGGCTGCCAGAACCGCAGGAACACCACCGCGACCACGAGCCCGGTCAACGAGGCGACGACATCGGTGAGCTCGACCGAGAAGTAGTTGGCGGACAGGAACTGCGCGATCCCGAAGGCGACGCCGACCACGAGGGCGAAGGGCCAGGTCTGGCGCAGCCCGCGCAGCCCGTCCACCAGCATGACCAGCAGCAGCGGCACCACGAACGCCAGCAGCGGCGTCTGGCGGCCCACCATCGCACCGATCTGGTTGTAGTCGATCTTCGTCAGGGTGCCTGCGGTGATCACAGGTGTGGCGATCGCACCGAAGGCCACCGGGGCCGTGTTCGCGAGGAGGCAGACGGCCGCGGCCCGGATCGCCGAGAACCCCATCGCCATGAGCATCACCGCGGTGATCGCCACAGGTGCACCGAAACCGGCTAGCGCCTCCAGCAGCGCACCGAAACAGAAGGCGACGATCACCGCCTGCACCCGGGGGTCGGGTGAGACCAGGGAGAAGGCCGCACGGAGGTCGTCGAAGCGTCCGCTGACCACCGTGAGCTGGTAGAGCCAGACGGCGCAGATGACGATCCACATGATCGGGAACAGGCCGTTCGCCACACCCTGGGTCGCGGACAGGGCTGCCAGGCCGACCGGCATCCTGAACGCCGTCACGGCGACCACGAACGCCACCGCCAGCGCGCACAGCCCGGCGACGTGGGCCTTGGTCCGGAACACGCCGAGCATCACGAAGATCGTCACGAGGGGGAGCAGAGCGATCAGAGCGGAGAGGGCGAGACTGCCAGCCACCGGGGCTGTCTGCTGCTGAAACACCGAGGCCTCCGTTATGGTCAGACCATAGGGTGGACAAACCGTAGAGGCGAGGGTGTCCCGGCTCACAGGGGACAAAGGTCCTGGCGGCTGGTGCAACAAAGGGGTCCCCGTGCAGCGAAGGGATCATCGACGACCGGCTCTCGGCCACCCCGCCTGTCCCGGGCTTCCGTGACCGGTTCCCTCAGCGGGCCGAGCCTTCCGCGCCCAGTCCCCTCCGCGGTTCGGGTGCCCTGCGGGCGCGGCTGCGGGTCCTGGTCGTGGTCGCCCGGGGCTCAGCCCGCCGTCGGCCCGGTCTGCTCGTGCAGGCGCCGCTCGTACAGGTCGGCGAAGCCGCGGATGTGGCGTTCCACGACGTCGGCCGCGGCCTCCCCGTCCCCGCGGCTCAGGTGCTGGTGGATGGCGCGATGCTCGGCACGCAGCCCGTCCGCGACCTCGTCCCAGTCCGGCATCTGCGTGAAGGCCTGGAGCAGCGTGTTCCGCAGGGATTCCCGGATCGCGATCGTGATGTCGCCGACCAGCCGGTTGCCGGCCGCCTCGGCCACCGCGACATGGAAGGCGGTGTCGAGGTCGTTGAACGCCTCCCGGTCCACGCCGGGGTCCGCCGTGGCCGCCGCGAGCTCCGCGATCCGTTGCAGGTCTGCCGGGGTGGCGTGCCGGGCGGCCAGTTGCACGCTCCAGCGCTCCAGCATCACCCGGGTCTCGACGACGTCCGAGATCGGGAAGTTCGCCAGGGCGACGTGCAGCCGCAGGAGCCGGGTGAGCGCATCACTGGAGGCGGCGGCGACCACGGTGCCGGAGTCCGGGCCGGTTCCGACCGCCTGGTGCACGACGCCCTGGGCCTCCAGGGTCCGCATCGCCTCGCGGACCGCGGTCCGGCTGACCCCGAGCATGGCGGCGAGGTCCCGCTCGGCCGGCAACCGGTCCCCGACGTGCAGCAGGCCGGAGAGGATCTGTTCCTCCACCCGGGCCAGGACCAGCTCGTAGGTCCGTGGCCGGGAGATCGGTCGCCAGCCGGAGGCGGACTCGGCGACCGGAGCCGAGGACCCGGGCTGAGCCTTCCCCTCGGCCAGGACGGAAGCCGCTGGACGAGCCCTCGTCGCGGACTTGGGCGCGACCGGCCGGCCGCCGGCCGCAGGCCCCGAGTCCGCCTGCCTGCTCGTCTTCACAGCGCTCTCCCGGGCCCTGGCCACGATCTGCGGAAAGCCGCGGCGGCGGATACGACGCCGTCCCGGCCGTCACCGCCATCCTAGGGCGCACTGTGGTCGGACCATCCGCTGCCTCACCCCAGGGGCGTGTTCCCCAGGGTGCCGGTCAGCTGCGCGCGGAACTCCGGCGCCGCCAGCCGGGCCGCCTCCAGCCGGGCCGCCTCCA
>DASTGO010000340.1:0-3206 GCA_035719045.1 Kineosporiaceae bacterium
AACCGTGGGACAGCGTGCCGGGGTCCAGCAGGATCCGGGCACCGGCTGCCTCCACGAGCAGGCAGGAATGGCCGAGATGGGTCACGCGCATGGGGGCAAGCCAACCACTGCACCCGGCCCCGGGCCAGGACCACGCCATCGTCAGTCCGGCGGCCCCGCCCGGGTCACCCGAGCCGCGCCCCGGGTCTGAGTCGCCGGGCCTGCGGGTCCAGGATCCCGACTCCGGCCACGATCGGTGCGGTGGTCCTGCCGTTGCCGGTGCGTCGCCAGGTGTCGGCGTTGACCAGGCCAGGTGGCACGAGCCGCATGCCGTCGAACCAGGCCGCCACCTGCTCGCGGGTCCGGAGGGCGAACGGGGCGGTGGTCTCGGTGTAGATCTCCACGCTCTTGCGGGTCGCCGCGTCCACGTTTCCGTCGTCGTCGTCGACCACGTGCGTGACCACGAGAGCGCTGCCGGGTGCCAGCGCGTCCCGGAACGTGGCCACGATCCCCGCCGGGTCTTCCTCGTCGGTGACGAAGTGCAGGACCGCCGCCATGATCACCGCAGCCGGGCGGGTGAGGTCCAGGTGCCCGCGAACCCCGGGGTCGGCCAGGATCGCCTGTGGATCCCGCAGGTCGCCGTCGGCCACGGTCGTGCGGTCGCTGTCGGCCAGCAGGGCGCGGGCGTGGGCGAGCACGATGGGGTCGTTGTCCAGGTAGACGGTGCGTGCCCTGGGGTTGACGCGGCCTGCGATCTGGTGGACGTTGCGGGCGGTGGGGAGTCCGCTGCCCAGGTCGAGGAACTGGGAAATCCCTTGCCGGGCAAGGAATGCCACCGCCCGGCGCAGGAACGCCCGGTTCGCCCGCACCCCCGCCACGATCAACGGCTGCACGTCCATCAGTCGGGCGGCGAGGTCACGGTCGGCCTTGAAGTTGTCCTTGCCGCCCAGGAGCGCGTCGTACACCCGCGCGATATTCGGCTGCACCCGAAGTTGCGCGGCGAACGCCTGCCCCTCCGGGCCGATCGGGCCGCTCCCGTTGCCCATCAGCCCCTGGCCTGCACGTCGCCCCGCACCCGCACAGCCGGGTCCACGGTCAGGACGGCCGACCGCAGAAACCGTTGCGCGGTCCGTTGATCCGCTCCGGCCAGACACCTGACATGCGTGAGGTGACCCATGTCCGGGACGACGACACCGACCACCCCGTCCCGGCGCAGATACTCCGCGAGCCCGTACAGGCCGCCCTCGCCGCGACCGCGGACATCGGTGAACACAGGCCCCAGGCAGTAGCCCTCACGCCGCGTCCAGGCGGCGAACGACTCCCGCCACTCCAGCAGCAGGCCCTCGGCCGCCTCCGGTTTCGCGTGCGCAGGCACCGCCGCGTACCCGGCAACGATCGGGCGGACGCCGGTGGTGGTCACCGGCCCGCTCACCGGCCCGCCCCGGACGGCTGCGTCAGCAACCCCGACCGGACCGCGGCATCCACCACGAACCGCGGGACGCTCACATCCTCCAGGTGACGGTCACAGCCCAGCACGAGGACATCCCCGCGCAGATCCGCCAGCCAGGCCCGCGTCACATGCCCCAGCCGGGCCGACAACACCGCCGCGCGATCATTCCCCGGCAGGCCCTTCGCCACCCGATGCGTATCCACGTAGAACGTGTAGCCGACGCCGTCCCGCTCGCCGGTCACCGCGTCCTCCAGCAGGCCACCACCGATCGCCGCGCCGAGGTCCGCCGCCCGCAACCGCAACACCATCAACAACAACGGCAGGCCCGCATCAACGGGAATCCGCAACCCCAACACTGACCCGGCTCGCGGCCCACCGAAGACAGGACCAAGCCCGTCCGCGCTCCCCGTCGACGCTGTCTCACTCATTCCCCGTGTCCCTCCGTTGGAGGGTGGTACCGGCGGCGGGCAGGGGCCTCACACCGCCGATACCACCAGTCATGGGGCGCCGAGGTTCGCTCGCTCGCCGTGCCATGATCCGGAGACTAGGAGTAATGAACCGCTACATGTTCACATCTGTGAACTATGCCCCTATCTTGGGGTTATGACTCCGATGCCCGCTCCGGGCGAGCCTGTGCGGATCGGCGAACGGGTCCGCCGAGCCCGCCGCGCCCGAGGCATGACCCTCCAGGTCCTGGCGGACCTGTCCGGGCTCTCCAAGTCCTTCTTGAGCATGGTCGAGAACGGTGAACGGCACCTTGAGCGGCGCCGCTACATCGTGGCGATCGCTGACGCGCTGAACGTCTCGCCCGCCGATCTCATCGGCACCGCCGCCGAGTTCATGGATTCCCAGCTGTCCGGCGGTCACGAGTCGGTTCATGAAGTGCGGGTAGCCCTCCTGACCTCCACGCTTGACCATCCCGCCGCTACCTCAAGCGCGGTCTCGGAACGGCTTCTGAAAGAGGCCGAGGAGATCAACGTTCTCCGATTGCACTGCCAGTTCGATGCGGTCGGCCGACGCCTACGTGACCTCATCCCCGAGGCGCACCAGGCCGCCCGTAGCCACGAGCCGACCATGGGCCTACGGGCCCTCGTGATCGCCACTCAAGCGGCAACCTTCTGGCTGAAGTACACCGGCTACGCCGACCTTGCGTGGATCGCCGCGGAGCGAGGCCGTCAGGCAGCCGAGCGCCTTGAAGACCCGGTCTGGATCGGTGCGGCCGACTTCGCTCGCGCGCAGGCCCTTTCAGGGCTCGGTGCCTACACAGCCATGGGGGACGTCGCCGCAGCAGCCGCCCAGGCCACGGACCGTGATTCGCAGGCCGGACTTGAGGTCTACGGCATCCACCTCCTCAACCAGGCGTTCGCCGCATCCGCAAATGGCGCTACCGACGTGTCTGCGGCCCTCAACGAGGCCCGTGACGTCGCTGCCCGCACCGGAGAAGGAGACGCCTTCGGTCTCATGTTCGGCCCGGCGAATGTGGACCTGTGGGCCATCGGAATCGCCCTCGAACAGGACAAACCTGATGAGGCCCTTCAGATCGGCCGGGCTCTCGACCCCCGGGTCATTCCCACCCCCTATCGCCGCTCCGCCTACTACCTCGACCTCGCCGCCGCTCTGGTCCACACCGGTCACACCAGCGAGGCAATCCTCGAGCTGCGTCGGGCCGAGAAGATTGCCCCGCAGCGGTTCCAGAACAGCCCCCTCGCCCGCGAACTGATCGCGGTCATGCTCCAGCGCTCCACCAGAAACCCGGACGGTCGCGAACTGCGCAACC
>DASTGO010000341.1:0-2896 GCA_035719045.1 Kineosporiaceae bacterium
CCCAGCGCCTGGTGCCCCGGCCCGCACCGCCGCAGGTGAGTGCACCGGCGCCGGGCCCGGGTGCTGGACCGGGTGTGGCACCGGGTGTGACCTCTTGGGAGGCAGGACTTTTCGGGCCGGAGCGGCACGTGGCCGCGGCTGCCGGGCCGGGAGCGTCCGGTGCCGGGATCCCGGCACCCACGACGCCCGGCCGTGCCCCGCTCGGGGGCACCGGCGGGGCGTCCACTGCGGACCGCACGGCTGCCCCGGGCTCCTTCGGCGGGCCGGCCGGTGCGCCGCCCGCATCGGTCATGCCCGGCGTCGCCGCAGGTCCGGTCCACCCGCCGGCAGCGGGCGTCGCCGGACGGGATGCGGGGGAGGAGGAGCGGCTGCGGCATGCGATCGCCTCGCAGGCGTTGAGCGAGCTGAGTCAACTGTCCACGTACCGTCCCGAGCGGGTCAGCCAGACCCCGCTCACCCCGCTGGTCCGGCGGACCCCCGCAGTCCCGACCGAGGCCACTGCGGAATCCGCGGGTCCCGGGGCGGGTGGCGATGGTCCGGCACCGGCGGCAGGCCCGCACCTGCGCGGTGCCGAGGAACCAGAGGGGGAACCGGCGGTGTCCGGCTGGGCCGCCGCCGTCGGCGAGGGGCCGGCGGGCCGGCCTGGTCCGGACCGCAGCCGATCGGCCGTGCCGGGTCAGGAACTGCCCCCGATCGCACCGGCGCCGCGGGCCCGTGACGCCGAGCAGTTGCGCCGGACGCTGTCCGGTTTCCAGTCCGGGATGCGCCGCGGGCGGGGCGAGGCGTTCGCCCACCGCATGGCGTTCCCCGCCCCCCGGGCACCCCGGGAGGGCAGCCTGCCGGACCCCGCGGAAGGTCCCGCGACCGACGAGTGGAGGAGCATCCCGTGACCACGACGAACGACGAGGCGGCCCGATTCGGCTGGCTGCTGGACAATTTCGTCGCGACCGTACCGGGCGCCCGGCACATCCTCGTGGTGTCCGCCGACGGGCTGCTGATGGCGATGTCGCAGGAGCTGGACCGGACCAGCGGGGACCAGTTGGCGGCCATCGTCGCCGGGCTGTCCAGCCTGACCCGGGGTGCCGCCCGGCAGTTGCGGGCCGGCGAGGTCCGGCAGGCGGTGGTCGAGATGGACGAGGAGTTCCTGCTCGTGATGAGCATCTCCGACGGCTCGGTCCTGTCCGTGGCGGCCGACAGCGCCTGCGACGTCGGGGTGATCGGCTACGAGATGGCCCTGCTGGTGAGCCGGACGGAGGCCGTTCTCACCCCGCAGCTGATCGGGGAGATGCGGGCCCGGTTGCCGGTTGCCGGGCCGCTGCGGGCACCGGTGGCGGGGTGACGGGCATGGGTGAGCCTTCGCCCGATCTCGGCGACCCGCTACGGATTCCCTTGCCGCGCAACGGTTCCGTGTCAGGCCCTGATCCCACGGGGCCGGCGCGGGGTGCGCAGCTGCCCCCGGGCCTGCCCGTCGGCGGGCCGGGCGAGGAGGACGGCGAGGCCGCCTACGTCCGGCCCTACACCGTGACCGGTGGCCGGACCCGTCCCAGCGGGATGACGCTGCCGTTCGAGGCCCTGGTCGAGGGACTGGCCGCTCCCCGGCCCGAGCATGCCCCGGAGAGTCGTCGCATTCTCGGACTGGTCACGGGCCAGTATCTGAGCGTGGCAGAGCTCTCCGCGCACCTGCACCTGCCGGTAGGGGTCGTCCGGGTCCTGGTCGGGGACCTCGCCGACGAGGGGGCGGTGCGGGTCCACGGCCTGACCACGACCGCCTCCGCCCCAGCCCCCGCGACCACCCTGAGCGTCCTGGAGAGTGTCCTCAATGGCATATCCGCACTCTGACGTCGCCCCGGCCCTGCCGAGGGCCCGCCGTGACGCGGAGTCCGCTGCGCCGGCCGTCGCCCCGACCGTGGTCAAGATCGTCGTGGCGGGGGGTTTCGCCGTCGGCAAGACGACGTTCATCGGTTCCATCTCCGATATCGAGCCGCTGTCGACCGAGGCCGCGATGACCGAACACTCGGTCGGCGTGGACGATGCCGGTGCCGCTGCGGACGCCAAGACGTTGACCACCGTGGCGATGGACTTCGGCCGGATCAGCTTGCCGGGCAACCTGTGGCTGTACCTGTTCGGAACCCCGGGACAGGACCGGTTCCTGTTCATGTGGGACGACCTGGTGCGCGGAGCGGTCGGCGCGGTGGTGCTCGTCGACACCGACCGGCTGGACCAGTGCTTCCCCGCGGTGGACTACTTCGAGACCCGCCGCATTCCGTTCGTCCTCGCGGTGAACTGCTTCGACGGCGTCGCCCGGCACACCCTGGACGACGTGCGCGAGGCCCTCGCCGTGAGCTCGGACGTCCCGATGCTCTACACCGACGCCCGCTCCCGCGCGGCGACCAAGCAAGCCCTGGTCACGCTGGTCCAACATGCGATGGAACGGCTGTCCGGCGAACCGGGTCCAGGGGCGCCCGGGAGCCCGCCAGGATGAAGACCTTCCGGCCATGCCTCCGCAAGCGCTTGCCCGTGAACCGCGCCCGAGCGCGACTTCCCCCAGATCCTTCTGAGAATGCGCTCTCCCACGGGAACATGGGCTCAGCCCCGGACCTTGGTCCGTCCGGGAGTTCGCTGAGTCACACGTGACTCAATCGTTACTGGACAGCCGCTCTTTGGATGTTGCCAGAGAGCAACTGGAAGCGTTTACATGGCCCGCGACACGCGACTCGGGCGCCGATGCTCGGGCGCGTCGATCGAGAGGATCTCCATGGGAGCACAGATGTGGCGGCGGGGTTCGGCCCTCGCTGCGGGAGCCCTCGGCGTCAGCCTCGTTCTCGCCGGGTGCGGGGGCGGGTCGAGCGGCGGCAGCGCCGGGGCGTCCACCAACAGTGATCCGGCGTGCAGCAAG
>DASTGO010000342.1:0-10352 GCA_035719045.1 Kineosporiaceae bacterium
AGTCCAGCCGGTAGAACAGCTCCTGGCGGATGCCGCGGTCGACCGCATGCACCGCCCTCATCCCGTCCTTCCAGTCCCGCGGGTCGACCAGGACGGCACACCGCTGCCTGCCCGTGACCAGCCGCACGTCGCCGTCGACGGCCACCCCGACACAGTCGTCCCAGCGGACGACGTCATGCCGGCCGTCCAGGTCCCGGAAGCCGATCCCGTCCGGGAGCAGGAACAGCGCGGTCCCCCGCGGAGCCTCCGAGCGGCGCCGGCGGCCGAAGACCTCCGCCCCGAGCGGGACGAGGCGGGTGAACGGGCAGCCCGGCAGCTCGACCAGTCCGCCCTGGACCCGCTGCCCCCGGGGCACGATCACATAGGCCGAGCGCAGGGCCTCCCCCAGTGCCGCGGCCACCCCCTCGGCGGTCAGCTCCTCACGGCCGCGCAGCAGCTCCGCCCGCGACGGGCTGCCCCGGCCGGCGACGGACTCGCAGGCGGCCAGTACGGCTTCCGACAGTGCGGAACGGGGGTCGTCGAAGTGGGCCCGCAGACCGGCGAGGTCGTGGGCGAACTCCGCGGCGGTCGGCCCGGTGGCCGCCAGTTCGGTGGCGATTTCCCACATCCGCTCCGCGACCAGCCCCGAGCGGTCGGTCCGGCATTCGGCGGCGAGGGTGGTCAGCCGCAGGTCCTCGCCGAGCACGACCACGTCCGGCCGGATGTCGTAGACCAGGCCGTCCTCATGCCGCAGCCGCTCGACCAGGCGCTCGATGAGGATCCGGTCGGCCCCGCGGCGGGACGGGCCGTCCGGGCCGAGATAGCTGAGCACCGGCCACGGGGTGTCCCAGGCGACCCAGCCAGGCGGTTGGGGACCCAGCCGCGGCGGCACCGGGACCACCGGGACCGGACCGTCGGGCAGGGGCAGCCGCAGGTCCGGCGGGATCGGTCCGGACAGGTACACGGCGGCGTTCCCCCGGACCGCATAGGTCTGGGCGTGCGCGCGGACCTGCTCCGGGGTGAGCGAGGCGGCGGGCAGGGTGCCCAGCGGGGCCAGCCCGAGGCCGCTGTAGCCGAACCGCAGGGCCAGGGCGGCGGCGTGGGCCGGGTTGGTGGACAGGCCGGACTCCGCGTCGAGTACCCCCGCCTCGCGCTCCAGCCGGGGCAGTGGCAGGTCGGACAGGGCCGCGCAGACCTGCCCCAGGAACTCCACCACCGCCGGGACCGGTCCGGTCGCGATGAACTCGGTCTCGGTGAGCCCGATGGAGGCGTTGCGGTCCAGGTGACTGCGGGGGACGGCGGACATCGCGAGGTGCTCCACGGCATGCCCGACCCCGTTGGACCGGAACTCCTCGTGCTGCAGCCCCATCCCGATCACCAGGCCCGCGGTCAGCGGCCCGGGACTGTGCGCCCAGAACACCGGGATCCCGTCCACCATGTCCCGGTGCAGGACCTCACCCGTCATCAGATCGTCGACCACCGGTCAACCGGCCCTCTCCCCGTCCGCCGCGGCCGCCGCCACGGAGCCGATCGCGCTCTCCTCCTCGTGCAGCCCGCCCTGCGGGGTCCAGGACAGCAGGCTCTCGAAGGCGGAGGGCTCGTCCAGCGCGCGGTACATCAGCGGGACGGCGACCAGCTTGACCTGGTAGGAGGACAGCGCCCTCCGGTAGGCGCCGACCGACTCCCAGGAGCTGGACAGCACCCAGAGGGTCGGGTCGTCCAGGGCGGGCCCTGCGCTCGCGCCGGTGCATCCGGGACAGGCGACCAGCACCTCCACGGCGGCACGGCAGAGCTCCTGGAACTCGGCCGCCTCACCGGCGGGCACGGTGTACCGCGTGACGACGAGCACGCTCCTCCTCCCCCGCGTCCACGACCCACCAGGTCCGGCCGCTGAGCCGGATCACCGCCGGACCGGCGCCCCGCTCCCGTACCGGCCGGCAGCCGGCGGTGAGCGTGGAGGACACGCTACCGGCGTGTCCACCGCATTCTGCGACGGACCGCGGCCCCGGAACGGTCACAGGCCGGGAATCACCGCCCGTCGGTCATAGTCGATCACACTCTGGGTCACATCTGTTGACCGTGACGATCGCACACCCCGGTGCCGAGCGTCATCCCCGGAGGGTCCAGCCCTACTCAACCGACGGCATCCGGTCACGATCCGGCAGCGATCCGCACCCATCCGTGTCCAGTGCGTGTCCAGTGCGTGTCCGGCCGGCACCCCCGTCCGTGGAGATGATCATTTTGACGCCCTCCACCCCGCTGTTGATAATGGTTCTCATGACGAATCCGCCGTCCGCCGGGCCACTGATCGAGCTGCGCCATGCGGCCGTCGGCTACGACGACAGGCCCACGATCCGCGACGTCGACCTGCGTATCGACCGCGGCGAGGTGGTGGCCCTGGTCGGCCCGAACGGCGCCGGCAAGACCACGCTCGTCCGCGGGATCCTCGGGCTGGCCCGGGTCCTGGACGGCGAGCTGCTGCTGTTCGGGGTCCCGGCACAGCGGTTCCGGGAGCGGCACCGGATCGGCTACGTGCCGCAGCGGCACACCGTGGGCGGCGCGATCCCGTCCAGCGTGCAGGAGGTGGTCAGCTCCGGCCGACTGGCCCGCCGCCCGGCGTGGTCACGGGCGACCGCCACCGACCGGAGGGCGGTGGACCGGGCCATCGAGACCGTCGGGCTCGGCGAGCTGCGGGACTGCCCGGTCTCGATCCTCTCCGGCGGACAGCAGCGCCGGACCCTGATCGCCCGGGCACTGGCCTCCGAACCGGAGATCCTCGTCATGGACGAGCCCACCGCCGGGGTGGACGCGGCGAACCAGGCGAACCTGGCCCGGACCCTCGCCGACCTGGTCACGGCCGGGATGACCCTGCTCGTGGTGACCCACGAGATCGGCCCGCTGCTTCCGGTGCTGACCCGGGTGGTGGTCGTCGAGGCCGGCCGGATCGCCGCCGACCGCGCACGCGAGACGGCACCGGGCGACATGAGCGCCTCCGGGGAGCTCCTGCTGCCGCAGACCGGTCCCGTACTCGCCGGATCCGGCGGGAGGCCGTCCGGGCCCGCCCGTGGTGTCGAGGGGGCCGAGCTCTGATGCCGGGTCTGGAACTGCTCCAGTTCGACTTCATGCAGCGGGCCCTGATCGCGGCCCTGCTGGTCGGGGTGACCGCTCCCTCGGTCGGGATCTACCTGGTGCAGCGGCGGCTGGCCCTGATCGGGGACGGGCTGGGCCATGTGGCGCTGACCGGTGTCGCGATGGGAGTGCTCACCGGGACCGCGCCGGTGCTGACCGCCCTGGCCTGCGCGGTCGCCGGCGCGGTGGCCGTCGAACTGGTCCGGGTCCGTGGCCGGGCCAGCGCCGACGTGCTGCTGGCGGTGCTGTTCTACGGGGGGATCGCCGGCGGGGTGGTCCTGATCGGGCTGTCCCCCGAGGGCACCCCGGCCAACCTCACCGCCTACCTGTTCGGAGCGATCACGACCACGACCACGTTCGACCTCCTGGTGTTCGCGGTGCTGTCGGTGGGGGTGCTCGCGGTCACCGTCGGGCTGGCCCCGCGGCTGTTCGCCGTCAGCAACGACGAGGAGTACGCCCGCGCCAGCGGGATGAACGTCGCGGGCACGAACGTGCTGCTGGCCGTGCTCACGGCAGCCACGGTGGTGGTCTCGATGCGGGTCGTGGGGCTGCTGCTGATCAGTGCCCTGATGATCGTCCCCAACGCCGTCGCGCAGCAGGTCGCGGACAGTTTCCGGCGCAGCCTGCTGATCGCCGTGGCCGTCGGCGTGCTGGTCAGCGTGACCGGCACCTATGCGTCGTACTACACCAACACCGCCCCTGGAGGAACGATCGTGCTGCTGGCGATCGCGGTGTTCCTGGCGGCGACCGCCTGGGCGGGGGTCCGGCGCACCCGGCACGGCCGGCTCCACCACACCCCCGCCGAGCACGGGCACGAGCACGGTCCCGGATGCGGACACCCGGCCGTCCCGCACGGTGACCATGTCGACTACCTTCACGACGGGCACCGGCACGCGATCCACGGCGCCCACTACGACGACCACGGCATCGACCGGACACCCGTCCCCGCCGAGACCCCCCAGGAGCATCCGTGACCCAGCAGCCGGCCCGCCGCGAGACCCGCCAGCGGGCCGCCGTGGCCGCCGCACTGTGCGAGGTCGCCGAGTTCGTCAGCGCCCAGCAGTTGCACGCGAGGCTGCGCGAGCGCGGGGACGCCGTGGGCCTGGCGACCGTCTACCGGACCCTGCAGCAACTGGCCGCCGACGGCGAGGTCGACGTGCTGCGGACCGGCGACGGCGAGGCCGTGTACCGCCGGTGCAGCAGCGGGCACCACCACCACCTGATCTGCCGGGGCTGCCGGCGTACCGTCGAGGTCGACAGCGTGGCCGTGGAGCGCTGGGCCCGGCGGATCGGCGAGGAGAACGGCTTCGCCGACGTCGAGCACGTGATCGAGGTGTTCGGCACCTGCGCCGACTGCGCCGCCCGTCCCCGTATGGCACCCGCCTGAGGGCCAGCCCGCCTGAAGACCCGCCCGAACGACGGCCTGCGAGGCGCTGGCGGTCAGCCCGCCGGAACCTCGTCCGGGTCCTCCGGCTCCACCGGGTCGTCGCCGGTCGCGTCCGGGGATGCGGCCGCGTCGATGGCCCCGCCGTAGCGGCGGTCCCGGGAGGCGTACTCCTCGATCGCCCGCCACAGCACCCGGCGGTCGACGTCCGGCCAGAGCACGCCGGAGAAGACCAGTTCGGCGTACGCCGCCTGCCAGAGCATGAAGTTCGAGGTGCGCTGCTCCCCGCCGGAGCGCAGGAACAGGTCCACGTCGGGCAGGTCGGGCTCGTCGAGATAACGGGCGATGGTCCGCTCGTCGACCTTCTCCGGGTCCAGCCGGCCGGCGGCGACCTCCCGGGCGATGGTCCGCGCCGCATCGGCGATCTCCGCCCGGCCACCGTAGTTGACGCACATCGTCAGGGTGAGCACGTCATTGTGCCGGGTGAGCTGCTCGGCCGCCTCCAGCTCGGTGATCACGCTGCGCCACAGCCGCGGTCGCCGCCCGGCCCAGCGGACCCGGACCCCCCACTCGTGCAACTGGTCACGGCGGCGGCGGATGACATCCCGGTTGAACCCCATCAGGAAGCGGACCTCATCCGGGGACCGCTTCCAGTTCTCGGTCGAGAAGGCGTACGCGGTGATGTTCCTGACACCGATCTCGATCGCCCCGGCGATGACGTCGAGCAGGACCGCCTCGCCCATCTCGTGCCCGCGGGTGCGGGGCAGCCCCCGGGCGTTGGCCCAGCGACCGTTGCCGTCCATGACGATCGCCACGTGGCGGGGCACGAACTCGGCGGGGATCTGCGGCGGGCGCACCCCGGACGGATGCGGCGGGGGTGGCACCGGCTCCGGCTCCGCCCGCCGAACCGGCTGGGTCCCGGCCGCTGACCGCCGACGACCTACCGCCACCGTTCCTCCTAGCGCTCGACCAGCCGCAGCGAGCGTACCTGGCGCTCCAGATGCCACTGCAGGTAGGCGGCGGCGAGTCCGCTGGCCTCCCGGCGCCGGCGTTCCTCGCTGGCATCGGCGACAACCCAGTCCCCGGTCAGCAGGGCGGCCAGCAGGTCCAGGGTCTGCGGATGCGGGGCGGCGGCCCCGGCGGGGCGGCACTGCGGGCAGACCGAGCCGCCCATGGCCATCGCGAACGCCCGGTGCGGACCGGCCGCACCGCAGCGTGCGCAGTCGGTGAAGCTCGGCGCCCAGCCGGCCACGGACAACGCCCGCAGGATGAACGCGTCCAGCACCAGTCCCGGGCCGTGGGCGCCGCCGGCCAGGGTGCGCAACCCGCCGGTCAGCAGCAGGAACAGTTGCAGAGCGGGCTCTCCCTCGGTCTCGGTGAGCCGTTCGGCCGTCTCCAGCATCGCGGTGCCCGCCGTGTACCGGGCGTAGTCGGCGGCGATAGCGCTGCCGTACGGGCCGAGGGTCTCCGCCTGGGTGACGACGTCCAGTGAGCGGCCCTCGTAGAGCTGGACGTCGACGTGCATGAACGGCTCGACCCGCGCGCCCAGCCGGGACGTCGTCCTGCGGACCCCCTTGGCGACCGCCCGGACCCGCCCCCGCTGCCGGGTCAGCAGGGTGACGATGCGGTCGGCCTCACCCAGCTTCTGGGTACGCAGGACGATCGCTTCATCGCGGTAGAGGGCCACCGGCCGATTGTCGCCCATCTCCCGGACGCTCCACCGCCGCTCCCGGACCACCCGCCCCGCCGGTACGTGCCGCGGCCCGCCGGGCCTTCACTCCGAGCAGGTCCGCGTCGGCCCGTCCGAGCGCCCCCGGACCGCCCGTCGAGATCCCGACCGACACCGTGACGTGCAGCCCCGACGCGACGTCGTCCCAGCTGAACCGGGCCACCACCTCACGGATCCGGCGGGCGAGGACCTCGGCGTCACCGTCCTCGGACAGCACCACCACGAACTCGTCCCCGCCGTAGCGGATCACCGTGTCCCCGGCCCGGCAGACCGTACGCAGCGCAACGGCGATCCGTCGCAGGACCTCGTCGCCCACGTCGTGGCCGAAGTCGTCGTTGACCAGCTTGAAATGGTCGACGTCGATGAACGCCACCGGACGGTTGGTCGACTCGGGCCCGGCCATCAGCTCATCGAGCAGGCGCCGGTTGCCGACGCCGGTCAGCGCGTCTTCCCAGAGCCGGTTGCTGTCGTCCCGGACCAGCTCGCTCAGCCTGGCCACCCGGCGACGCCCGACCAGGTGCTCGAACCGGCCCGCACGGTCCCACCAGAGCCGTTCCAGGCTGCTCACCGCCAGGTCCCGCCAGCGGCGGGTGGCCTCCGTCCCACCGTGCTCGTGCTCCTCCAGTTCGGCCAGCCAGGCCGCCGCCGTCCAGGCCGGGACCACCTCGCCGAGCCGTTCGGCCTCCGCCTTCACCTGCGCGGTCAGCTCCCGGGCAACCCCGAGGTCGCGGGTCCGGGCCTGGGCCGACGCGATCGCGAGGCGCGGCAGCAGGGCGTCGGGGCCCACGTTCAGGCTCGCGTGCAGACGCAGCACCTGCAGGTCAGCCGGCTCGCAGCGCAGCCGCTGGTAGGCGAACTGCAGCAGGGACCTGGCCTGGAGCTCCAGCAGTTCGTTCCCCATCCGGCGGGCGAGCGCCTGGGCCCGCACGGCGGCCGACGCGCTGGCGATGTAGCGGGAGTCGGCCTCGGCGTCCCGCCCGAGCAGCTCCAGGAACAGCCCCCAGTTGCCGAGCGTCGTGGCCTCTTCGAGAGCGGGGAACGCGCCGCCGCCGCGGTAGCCGAGGACCTCCTGGGCGGTGCGCAGCAGCTGCACCGCGGGCTCGAACAGCAGCACCGAGGACAGCGGGCCACTCACCGCCTGGCAGGCCGACCCGCGGTTGTAGCTGCTGCCCGGGTTCTCCACGATCAGGCCGTACGCCTCGGCGAGCGCGTCCAGGGCCGGACCCGGACGGCCCTGCTGGACCAGGGCGTGCGCCTGCAGCCCCAACACCTTGGCCCGCCAGAACGGCCCCGCGCCGGTTCCCAGCCTGCCCAGCAGTTCCTCGCTGCGCTGCCGCATCTGCGACCACTGGCCGGTCCTCTCATGCGCCAGGCAGGCGATGTACCGCAGGTAGCGGACGGTCCGATCGTCCCCCGCCCGCTCCACCAGCAGCAGAGCCTCGGCACAGGCCGTCAGCGCCTCGTCGCAGCGCCCGTCGGCGTACAGCGCATGCGCCAACTGTTGCAGCCCGTTGAACGGCCCGAACTCCCCCACCAGGGCCGGCAGGTGCTCCGGAGCAGCCACTACAGCTCCACCAGCAGGTCTCGACCGGACTGCTTGGCCACCCGCAGCGCCTCGTCCGAGCGGCGCAGCGCCGAGGGGATGGCCCCGGCCCTGGACACCCCGACCGAGACGGTCACCTCGATCCCACCGGTGATCGACGGCCAGTCCTCCCGGCGCACCTGGGCCATGATCCGCCGGCCCAGCATGCCCGCGGTGGTGTCGTCCTGCAGCAGTACGACGAACTCGTCGCCGCCGTAGCGGACCAGCACGTCGCCGGTCCGGCAGCACTGGCGCAGCACCTCGGCGACCCGGCGCAGCACCTCGTCGCCGACCGCGTGCCCGCACAGATCGTTGACCCGCTTGAAGTTGTCGACGTCGAGGAACAGCGCGGCACCGGCCGACGAGGCCTCTAACTCACGTTCCAGCAACCGGCGGTTGCCCAGACCGGTCAACGGGTCGACCAGGAGTTCCCGGGCGGTACGTGCACTGCGCTCGGCCAGCTCCTGACGCAGGATCCGGTGCCTCAGGTCCGAGAACCGGGTCTCCCGCTCCTGCCACATCCAGCGCAGTCCCGAGGCGGCGATCTCCCGCCAGAGCAGGTCGGCCGGGTGATCCCCGCCGTCCCGGCCCTCGGCCAGCGTCTCCACCTCGGCTGCCGCCACCTGGACCACGCCCGCCCACACGTCGCGGTGCCGTGGTGCCGCCGCCTGGTCGACCTCCTCCAGGTACCGCCGCGCCTCGGCCAGCTCCCCCGCAGCGGCGGCGGCCCGGGCCAGGGCCAGCCGTCCAGGCAGCCATTCCACGTGCGAGTCCGGATCCGCGGTGACGGCCAGCGCCGCCCGGGCTCTGGCCTGCGCCAGCTCGGGCCCGGCCAGCCGTTCCGTGGCGAACGCCTCCACCGCCACCGCACACCCCACCAGGTCGTCATTGCCGACGTCCCGGGCCAGGCGGCCCATCCACAGCGCGGCCGAGGCGGTGGCCAGATGGTGGGCGACGGCCTCCCTGTGGTCGCCGAGCAGTTCCAGCTGTCCGGCCCACAACGCGTGCAGTTCGGCCAGCCCCCGGACCAGCAGGACGGCGGTGGGCGCTCCGAGCATCTGCGACGGGCTTCCCCGGCTGGCGCCCCGCGCCGCCGTCGCGGTGAGGTCTACCGCGGCCTCGAACAGCAGGAGCCGGACCATGACCGCGGCCACCGCCGAACACGCGGAGACGTGGTGGTAGCACCGCGGCGGCCCGGACTCGACGATCGACAGGGCCTCGGCCAGGGCGTCCAGCGCCGGGACGATGTGCCCACGGTCCACCTCGGCGGCGGCCAACAGTGCCAGACCCTTGGCCCGCCAGAACGGGTTGCCGTCGGGGCCGACCTCCTGCAGTACCCGCCGGGCGGCCCGGGCCGCGTCCTCCGGTCGGTCCAGCTCCAGCTCGGCCTGCCCCCGCACGTACTCCAGGAACAGGCAGCTGACGTGGTCCCGCAACCCCCGGGCGACCGGCAGTGCCTCGCGGCAGACGGCGATCGCGGCCTCCCGCCGGCCGGTCACCAGGAGCAGGTGCGCAGCGGCGGGGGCCCGGTCGAACGGCCCGACGTCCGGGCAGGCGAGGACGAGTTCCACACCCGCTCTCACGCTCACGCCCGACCCTTTCCTGGACCGCCGCCCCCGACAGACCGCCCTCGACAGACCGCCGCCCTGCGGCAGCGGTCGGGGCCGGCGCGGAACAGTCTTGCGCGGATCAGGCCGTGACAGGTAACGGTGACACTCCAGAAACGCCTGGTGACAAGTGTGACGTTCCAGAACCGGAGGATCACCTTTCGGGGTCGTCAGGAACCGGACCTCCTACCCTGACCAGGGCAGATCTTCTCCTGACGACGGTGCCGGCCCAGGTCTGACCCGAGCCGGCACCGTCTGCAGATTCCTTGGCCGCCGATCACCTGACTGCTGTCCGTGGCGCTCCCACCAGCCGCGGGCTCAGCCCGAACGACCGTCCGCGAGCTCACCTCGTC
Organism: Kineosporiaceae bacterium; assembly: GCA_035719045.1. GTDB lineage: Bacteria > Actinomycetota > Actinomycetes > Actinomycetales > Kineosporiaceae > DASTGO01. Next base: position 9,764 of record DASTGO010000342.1, read on the forward strand.
CGATCGTCCACGAGTTCATCTCGTCCGACCGCCCGCGCCATCGGCCGACCGCGGACACTCACCCGCGCCGGACATCCGATCCCTGCGGCCGGCCCTCGGCCCGGTTCACCGCCGACACCACGGCCTTGAGCGAGGCGCGGACGATGTTGGTGTCGATCCCGACCCCCCACAGCACCCGCTCACCCACCGCGCACTCCACGTAGGCGGCCGCCTTCGCATCGCCCCCGGAGCTCATCGCGTGCTCGGCGTAGTCGAGCACGCGGACATCGACCCCGCGCCCGGCGACGGCGGCCACGAACGCCGCGATCGGGCCGTTGCCACGCCCGTCCAGGGTGGTCTCCTCACCGCTGTCCACCAGGTCGATGTTGAGGTGGTCGGCGCCGTCGTCCTCGCTGGTCTGCCGGATGCCCTTGATCCGGAACCGGCCCCACGGGTGGTCCGGGCACGGCAGGTACTCGTCGGAGAAGATCTCCCACAGCTGCTGCGGGGACACCTCGCCGCCCGCCTCGTCGGTGTGGTGCTGGACCACCTGGCTGAACTCGATCTGCAGCCGGCGCGGCAGCTCCAGGTGGTACTCGTTCTTCATCAG
>DASTGO010000343.1:0-4020 GCA_035719045.1 Kineosporiaceae bacterium
TCCCCCAGCAGCCACCAGCGGACCCCCGGGGCGCCCGCCCGGTCCAGGTCCCCCCCGAGGGCGTTGCGCGCGGCGTCCCGGGCGTCCCGGGTGCCGACCAGTTGGGGGCAGCGGGTGGTCCGCAGCCAGGCCGCGGCCAGCGTCGCCCAGCGCCGCCCGGTGCCACCGGCCCGCCAGGCGTCGTACGCGGGGGTCGGTGCCCACCGCGGGTCCGCCTCGGCGTCGTCGGCGACCAGTCCCGCGGCGTAGGCCAGTTCCGCGACCACGGCCGCGGTCACGTCGTCGACGTCGAGGGCGACGGCCGTGCGGTGCAGTTCGCGGACCCCGACCCCGCCCGCCCGCAGCACGGGCGGCGGCGCGGCTCCCCAGTGCTCGCCCAGGGCGTCGACCAGACGGACCAGTTCGGCCGCGGCCCCGGCGGCCGTCCCGGACACCGCCCGCACCGGCCGGTCGCGGACCGGCAGCGGCGGCGGATCGGTCTGCGTGGTGCGGTGCACCCGGCCGCCGCGCAGGACCAGGCCGACCTCCCGGGGCAGCGCCACATGTGCGGAGTCGGCGACCGCGAGCATGCCGTGCGCGAGCAGCCACTCCACCGGACCGTTCGCCGACAGCCGCCGCACCGGCCGGTCCGCCTGCGCCACCTGACCCACCGGCGGACCCCAGGTCAGCCGCTCCAGCACCGCCGCCACCCCGGCCGGAGCCCGCTCCAGCAGCCCGTCGACCACCCCGTCGTCGGACAGGTGGGCGGTGATCCGGTCCAGTGCGGTGTCCGGATCCCCGGCCGCGGGCAGGCCGAGGTCCTCCAGCAGCTGGGACAGCCGCTGCGGGGACCGCCGGCCGAGTGCCTCCGCCAGCGGCGGACCCAGACCCGCCGGATACGGGCCGAGCACCTCCCTGACCGCCCGGACCAGGCGCAACCCGCGCGGCGGACCCCAGACCAGGGCGAGCCTGCGCAGCCGGGCCAGCACCTGACCCGCCGGGGCGCCCCAGCGCCGGGACACCTCACCCGGCGCCACCGGCTCCGGCAGGGCCGCCAGCACCTCGACCACCTGCAGTGCGGCGGCGTCCAGCCCGTCGATCGCCCGCTGGACCGACGCCCGTGAGGTCGCCCGCGAGACCAGCACGGCGAACTCGTGCGGCCGGGGCACCGCCAGGTCGGGACGGGCGTGCAGCAGCGCCAGCAGCTCCTCGTCCGGCCGGGCGCGCAGCTCGTCGGCCAGGCTGCGCGGGGAGCCGCGGCGGGCGGCCGGGCGTGCCGGGGCCGGGACGGTCGGGATGTCCGGGGTGGCCGGCTCGTCCGACGTGGTCGGATCGTCCGGGGTGGTCGGATCGGCGATGGGCATTGCCCCCCACGGTACGGCCGCGCACCGCCCGCCACGCGGTCCGGCACCGGTTCCGGGACCGTTCCGGGACCGGTTCCGGCACGCACGCCCGGCGCCCGCGGGTCCCGGTGCTGATCACCGCCCTGACTCGGCTGATCACCGACCGCGCCGGCTGCGGCGGAACGGGCCCGAAACGATCAGCCGGGGGTCACCGTGTCCGGCCCCAAGGTCACCGCGTTTGTCCGCAGGTCATCGGCATGACTAGCGTCCCCGCGTGACCGATCGGTACACCTTTGGCGACGGCCCCACCGCCCGGCACCGGCTCGACCTGCTCGCGGAGGTGTACCGGCCCGCCACCGAGGCCTTCCTGCGGGAGCGCGCCCCCCGGCAGCCGGAGCTGGCGGTGGACCTCGGCTGCGGACCCGGGCACACCACCCGGCTGCTGCACGAGATCAGCCAGGCCACCCGGACCACCGGCCTGGACGCCTCCACCCGGTACCTCGAGCTGGCCGCGGCGGACCCTCCGGCCGGGGTCGACTTCGCCCGCGCGGACCTGTCCCGGGGCCCGCTGCCCGTGCCGCCCGCGGACCTCATGCTCTGCCGGTTCCTGCTGACCCACCTGTCCGCTCCGCAGACCGCGCTGCGGTCCTGGGTGGCGGCGCTGCGGCCGGGCGGGGTGCTGCTGGCCCAGGAGACCGCCCGGCTGGCCAGCCCGGCCTGGCAGTTCCAGCGGTACTACGAACTGGTCGGTGCGGTGCAGCGCTCCCACGGGCAGGCCCTGGAGATCGGGGCCCGGCTGGCCGGGCTGGCGGCCGGGACCGGCGCGCAGGTGTGCCACGTGGGGCGGCGGCGGCTGGTGATGCCGGCCCCGGTGATGGCCCGGCTGCACGTCCTCAACCTGCGTACGTGGCGTGACCACCCGGTCGTGCACGCCCTGGCCGAACCGGAGGAGGTGGACGTCCTGGACTCCTGGCTGGAGGCCGTCGCCGTGGGTCGGGTGACCACCCCTCCGGTGGATCAGGAGCTGACCGAGCTGGTGCTGCGGCGCGGCTGCTGACCCGGTCCGGGCACCGCCCAGGATCCCCTGGTGGCCAGGACGTTCGGCCCTGCGAGACGCAGTGCAGGTCGTTGAGAGTGGACCGGTCGGCGGGGCCGGTCACGAAGGAGGGAGCGCCGGTGCGTACGGGACGGCGGGTCGTCGTGGTCGGCGGCGGCATCAGTGGCCTGGCCGCCGCCTACTTCCTCACCCATCGTGCGCGGCACACCGCCGGGGACGGGGATGATCACGCACCGCAGGCGGACGGTGATGCCGCCGGCCCGCATCTGCTGGCCGACCGTCCCCAGGTGCTCCTGCTGGAGGCCGGCCACCGGCTCGGCGGCAAGATCCGCACCGCAGGCCTCGCCGGGCACCCCGTCGACACCGGACCGGACGCGATCCTGGCCCGGGCCGCCGTGGTGGAGAACCTGCTGCGCGATCTCGGACTGGTCGGCTCGCTGAGTCATCCCGGATCGCGCCGGGCCTATGTCTGGACCCGCGGCGAGCTGCGTCCGCTGCCGCCGACCTCGCTGTTCGGCGTTCCGGACACCCCGCTGCCGCTGCTGCGCTCCCGGGTGCTGTCCCCGTGGGGGGCGCTGCGGGCGGGGGCGGACTTCGTCCTGCCACGCCAGGCTCTCCCGCCGGACCCGACGATCGCCCAGCTGCTGCGGCCCCGGTTCGGCCGGGAGGTCTTCGACCAGCTCGTCGAGCCCATGCTGGGCGGGGTGCACGCGGGGCGGGCCGACGTGCTCAGCGCCCGCAGCGCCGTCCCCGAGGTCTACCTGGCGGCCCGGGGCAGCCGCAGCACCTACCTCGCGCTGCGCCGCCGGGAGGCTCCCACCGGCCGCGGGCTCGGGATGGTCACCCTGTCCGGCGGCCTGACCCAGCTGGTCACCACCCTCCGCGACCGGCTGGAGGCCTCCGGCGTGCAGGTGCGCACCGGGTCGGGGGTGACCTCGATCGAGCGCACCGGGACCGGGTACCGGCTGCAGGTCGGCGGGCAGTCCGGCGAGGTGGAGTCCGTCGAGGCGGACGCCGTCGTGCTGGCCACCCCGGCCCCGGTCACCGGCTCGCTGCTGCAACCGCTGGTCCCCGCCGCGACGGCCGCCCTCGCCGGCATCCCGTACGTCGGGGTCGCCACGGTCTCGCTGGCCTATCCGCTGGAGGCGGTCGGCCGGCCGCTGGACGGCACCGGCTTCCTTGTCCCGCCGAAGGAGGGCCGGTTCCTGGTCGGGGTCACCTGGTCCTCGGCGAAGTGGCCGCATCTGGCCGACGACCGGGTCGCCCTGTTCCGCTGCTCGGTCGGCCGTCACGGCGACCAGCGCTGGACCGACCTCCCCGACGAGGATCTGGTCGACCTGGTGCACCGGGAGCTGGTCGAGTCGATGGGAATGTCCGGGCTCCCCGTCGCCCACCAGATCAAGCGCTGGCCCGGCGCCATGCCGCAGTACACCGTCGGCCATGAGCACCGGCTGGTCGCGGTCGCCCATGAGCTGGGATCCCTGCCGGGCCTGCACCTCACCGGTGCCGCCTACCGCGGGGTGGGGATCGCCTCCTGCATCAGCCAGGCCGCGGACGTCGCGGACGCGCTCACCGCCTGGCTCGGCGGCGCCACCCCCGCGCCGTCCGGCCACCCCTCCGACGCCCTGGGAGTCCACCGAT
>DASTGO010000344.1:0-26813 GCA_035719045.1 Kineosporiaceae bacterium
GCCACCCGTCACCGGTCAGGACATGGAACATCTCCGCCGCCCACGGCGGAACCTCAAGCCCCACAACCCACCACCAACAACACCAAGCCGCCTGCACCCATCCGAATCCACCCTCAGCAGGGCCGACGACCTCCCCGCCCGATCGGCCACCGCCGCGGGGTCCACCGATGTCTTGGATGGACCGTCACGGCAACGGTCACGCGAGTGGGTCGCATTGACGTTGCGGTCGGGATGATCACCAGGGGCCACGTGTGAGCGGAGGTGGGCGCATGATCGACAAGGGTCCGTTGCCGAGGCCCGGTCTCACCCCGTGAGGAGCGCTCATGGTCATAGCCGTCGCCCGCTACAGGGGAAGGGCCCGGGCGCGGGAGGTTCGGGAGGGCGTCAGCGAGCCGGGTTGTGTCCTGGTTGGGTGCGGCGTGTTGTGGCGGCGTGGGGTGACCTTCGGTTGATCGTGGTTCTGCGAAGAAATCCCGATCTGTACCGAAGCTCGCGATGGACACTTTGCCGCAGGAACTGGATGCCGTCGAGCGCGCCGGGGCGGGTTCGGTCGGGTTGCTTGATCGGTTCCGGCGGGAGTTCTACGCGTGTCTGTCGAGGGCTACGCCCGCCCTGCCGGGGGCGAGGCAATCGCGCTCTGGGCCGTGAGCTTCACAGCGTGTCCGTAGCCGGCCGCGAGCGGCCCGAGATCGGGTTCGCCGTACCTGTCCCGCATCGCCGCGAACCTCGCGGCCTTGTCCTGGCCGAAACGCCGGACCTGCGCGGCGTAGGAGTCCGCGGTCACGAACACCGGAGGCATGGTCTTGCTGTGGAACTTGTCCGCGTACGAGACGAGTTCCTCTTCGACGGACTCGGGCAGGTAGTCGGCCACCGGCAGGGGAAGACCCTGCGCAAGGATGTCGGCACGGCTGATCCCCACACCGGTGTGGCAGGAGCAGAACCTGCAGACGGCCTCAGGGAACCCGAGACCGCGCAGCAGTTCGTGCCCCAGCACCCCATGACGCACGTAGGTGGTGTGGTCGATCTCTCCGGAGGGGCCGTACTGACGGTAGACCCCGATGTCATGGAGCAGGCTCCCGACCCGGACCAGTTCGATGTCGACGGTGAGGCCGCACCTGGCGGCGAGTTGTTCGGCGACCGTGCAGACGATCTCGCAGTGCGTATGGACGAGTTCGAAGGCGTCGTGGGTAGGGGCGTACTTCTCATGGAGAGCGCGGATCTGCCGGTCTGTCGGAAGCTGCATGCGGACCAACCCTCGGTGTGGGCCCCGGCGAGCGGCGGGGGACGTTCCTCGATTCTGATCCGGGGAGTGGTGCACCCGTGGGCGGTCGGCCCGCTACCGGCTGGGACGGGACAGCAGACGCCGCTGGTCTGCTGTCCCGCAGGGCGGCACCGAGGATCGTGAGTCGCCCTCGCTGCCCGGCTCTGCGCGGGCGGCCCTACCGAATGCCCGAAGGTGCACATCGGCACGGAGCCCCTTCCGGCTGCGGCGGCCCGCATCGGAAGATGATCTGTGTGCTCCGCTCTACCGCGGATCCGCCGGGTCCACCGGGAGTCGACCGGCCGGCACCAGCAAACAGGGCCGAGACAGTGGAGTGAGGGTGCCGAGGATCGCGTGGTGGCGGCGTCGGATCGGTCCCGTGGTCGTGGTGGCGCTGGCCTCGGGCGGTCTGGTCGCCGTGGGCGTGGCGCAGGGGTACCCCGCGGGGGCGTTGCGGTTGTTGTCCGGGCAGGCCTGGCTGGGGTCGGCGGCGGCGGGTCAGGTGAGCCTGATCGACGGGACGACGGCGCAGGTGGCGGAGAAGGTGAAGGTCGCCGGGCCCGGCCATGTGCTGTCGGTGGGGCAGATCGGGCATGACGCGGTGGTGGCGGATGCGACGGCCGGGTCGGTGTCCTGGGTGAGCGGCGCACTGGCGGAGGCGAGTCCGGTCGATATCGGGCCGGCGTCGGCGGTGGGTGGGACGCGGGTGCTGACCGGCGAGGGCCAGGCCCATGTGCTCCTGGGGTCGCGGTACGCGGCGTTGGACGCAGTGTCCGGGCGGGTGCTGCGGTCGGTGGATCTGGGACGCGGACTGGAGCCGGCCACGGCGGTGGTGGACCGGGCTGGGCGGGCGTGGGTGCTGGATCAGGCGGGTGGGCTGGTGCAGCCGTCGGCGGGGGCGGACTGGGTACGTCCAGGGGTGGCGACCGCTGACGTGTCCCGGCTGGCCGCCGTGGGTGACGGTGTGGCGGTGGTGGATCCGCAGAAGCGACGGGTGACCGCGTACGACGGGGGCGGCAGACCGGTCGGGACGGCCTGTCTGCCGGCGGAGGTCACCGGTCCGGTGGAGGCGGTGGGTACCCCGGGCGGGGGAGTCCTGGTCGCCTCGGACAGCGCGAAGGCCTTGGTGGTGGCGGATCCCTCCGACGGATCGTGTTCACGACGGATCGGGCTGGCGGACGGGACTCTGCGGCTGGGCCTGCCGGTGGTCAGCGACGGGCGGGCCTTCGTGCCGGACCTGGCGTCGGGGCGGGTCTTCGTGGTGAACCTGGACACGGGTGCGCTGGTGGCGGCTCCACTGGTCCTCGCCGGGGGCAGCCCGGCCCTGGAACTCCTCGACCGCGACGGTGTGGTCTTCTACAACGACCCGGCCGGTCAGCATGCCGGGGTGGTCCGTCTGGACGGCTCGACGGCCGCCTTGGACAAGTACGACCCGGCGTCGCCGCAGGCCGGGACCCCCGCCTCCGCCAACGGACCGCAACCCGAGCCCGGCGCGGTGTCGGGCTCCGGCGCGGGCGCGGGGACCGCCGGCGGGGGCCCGGCCTCGGCCGGAACCGGGACGTCCGCCGGGACGGGCTCGGGGCAGGGGAGCGGGCCGGCGCCGTCCCCGTCCGGTGCTTCCCTCCCGAAGTTGCGGTTGCGGACCTCCCGGCAGCCTGCGGTGGCCGGGCAGCAGGTGGCCCTGCAGGTGACGATGTCGGACAGCAGCCGGCTGGCGTCGGCCGGCTGGGAGTTCGGTGACGGCACCGGCCGCGGGTCGGGTCTGGGCCTGACCCACACCTGGACCCGGCCCGGCTCGTTCACCATCACCGTGCAGGCAGTCACCGCTGCCGGCAGTTCGGTCTACGGCTACTTCACCATGCGGGTCGTAGGCTCGGCCCCGAACCAGCCGCAGCCCCGGCCCGACCCCGGCCCGCGACCGGGACCTACGGTGCCGCTACCGGAGCCGCCACCGACGCAGCCGCCCGCCCAGCAGACCGTGACGCTGACCCTGCGGCTGCCTGCCGGCGGTCAGAACATCCTCGACGTGAGCCCGGCGTCCCGGGAGGGCACGAGCCGGTGCACGGGCACCACCTGTCGACTGACGTACGTCGCGGGCACGGCGGTCACCGTCAGCGGCATGACCCGGAGCGGTTCGGTCTTCGTGGGCTGGGGCGGTACGTGCCCGAACCCGTCCAGCACGGCCTCGGGGGAACAGTGCCACCTCACCCTCGACGCCGACACGACGGTGAGCCCGCAACTCCGGGCGACGCCCATGCCGACGATCGAGAACCTCACCGCGACCCAGTACGGGTCGCAGGGGGGACCGCTGCTCCAGGTGGCGGTCCATGGCACGCCGCAGAACTTCCCGGCCCCGAGCCGCTTCGTCTGGGACTTCGGTGACGGAACCCAGGGCTCGTCCAGCACCGAGGACATCCTGCACACCTACCCGCGGTTCGCCACGTACACGATCACCGTGTCCGCCACGATGCCGGACGGCTACCGGGTCAGCGCCTCCACGTCGATCACGCTCACCGACCCGACGCCGCCGCAGGTGCGGGTCACCGGAGGGGGAGGTTTCGCGGACTCCTCGGGCGACGGCGCCCCAGGGTCCGCAGCCCTGAACCAGAGCACGCCGCTGCAGGTCGTCGGCTCCGATCCGGACAGTCCGGTCCAGACCGCGATCGACCTGATCTGGCGGGTGAGCTGCACGTCGGCGGATCAGCAGGTGAAGCGCCTGCCCGCCGGAGCCAGCCATGGGGTCGCGACCGGAGGCCCGACCCTCGACTACACCCTCCTCCCGTCGGACTTCGTGACGTGCCCCGCCGAGGCGCCGATCCTGGAGGGCGGGTCGATCAGCGTCACGGCCTCGGCGAGCAACGGAAATGCGTCGACCACCGCCACCTTCCACATCTACCTGACCCCTCCGGTCTAGGGTCTGTGTCAGGAGTGCGCCCTACGGGTGCTGCGCACGACGCTGCTACCGCTCCGGTCCGGATCCCTCGGCGCCGCGGTCCGGCAGATCCGGGCTCCGGTGAGCCTGCGGACCGAGCGCGGGCAGCCGCGAGCGCAGCGCATCGGCAGCCGACTGCGGGTAGCCGGCGCGCCAGACCTGACTCACCTGACCGGGCCCCGACCCGGCAGCCGGGGAGTCCTGATCGAGGGGGACGACGGCCTGCCGCAGAACGGCCGCGAGCCGGTCGTTGCGTCCCGTGTCCTGGCTGTGGAATCTCGCCTGCACGAACTCCTCGCGCAGCGGCGCTCCCGGCGCGAACTTCAGCACGTCGAGCCGGTAGCCCGCCTGCTCGGCGAGCTGGGAGAAGAACGCGAACTGCGCGCGGGTGTTGCCTTCCCGGAAACTGTGGACGACGTTCAACTCGCCCCAGCTCTCGGCGAGCTGATCGACGAACTCGTCGTGCCCCAACCCGCGCAACAGATCCTTGGCTGCGAGTTTCGCGTACTCCGCCTCTGCCGCCGCTGTCAGCTGCGCCCCGGCGCCGTAGAAGCAATGCCCGTCCTTGACCATGAACTGCCCGATCGGCGCGACCCGCTCCTGCCCCGCCCACTCGTACACGTCCTGGAACACGTAGCGGTGGATCGCCTTCATATGGTCGTAGTCGAACCGCCCCGGGATCGGCTTCTCCGAAAGCTTTCTGAGGCGAACGATGGCGCTGGCTTCCTCCATCGCTCGCAGCTTGTGGGGGTCCGGCTCTCCATAGGGCTTGCCCGGCCTGGTGAACTTGTTCCTCAACACTTCTGTACCGGGGATGAAGTAGTCATCCCAGGTACGGAAGACGTGCCGGCGGGGCATCAGCCCTGGATGTGGTGCCGGATCGCGGCGATCGCCTCGTCTTCGGTCAGTTCGTGCCGAGCTGACCGCTCGATGATGTCGCGGAGGACGGGATCGGTGATCTCATGACCGGCGAGGGCGGACGCCGCATAGGCGAACGCCAGATGCTTCTCGACCTCGTCCTGCGTCGGCTGCGCCATGATCCCCGCCCCTCTCGTGAGCGACGTCGACGCTACCAGGATCACCCGGCAGCGCCTCGGCGTGGTGCCTCCACCCGACGTTCCTGTACGAGCTGGTCTGGGACGTCGTCGTGGCGGGCCTGGTCGTGCCGGCCGGCCGGCGTTCCCGGTCGGGGTGAGGGCGTGTGTTCGCCCTCTATGTCGCCGCCTCCACCGCCGGTCGCGGGCTGGTGGAGTTGCTGCGGACGATCATGCCAACCATGGGCTGGGGCTGCGCCTGAGCACCTGGACCTCGCTGGATGAAGCCGGCGGCTCGGACCTGCAGGACGGGCCTGCGCATGGCTCCAGAATGGCGGCATGAGCGATCCAGGCAGGAAGCTCCCCCGGGGCGGCCCGGGGACCACCCGCAGCCGAGTGCTGATCGTCGATGACGAAGAGCCCCTCGCCCGGCTCGTGGCCACCTACCTGGCCCGCGACGGGTTCGAGGTGACGCTGGCTTTCGACGGGCCATCGGGGGTGGACCGGGTCCGCAGCGTCGACCCGGACGTCGTGGTCCTGGACCTCGGCCTGCCCGGTCTCGACGGCGTCGAGGTGTGTCGCAGCATCCGCGCCTTCTCCGACTGCTACGTGATCATGCTGACGGCGCGCAGCGACGAGATGGACAAACTGGTGGGTCTGTCCGTCGGCGCCGACGACTACCTCACCAAGCCCTTCAGCCCGCGCGAACTCCTGGCCCGGATCCACGTGATGCTGCGGCGTCCGCGGTCGTTCAGGCAGAGCCCGCAGACAGAGCGGCCGCCGCTGCGTTTCGGCCCGCTGACGATCGACGTCGCGGGGCGCGACGTCCTCCTCGCCGACGAGCCGGTGCCGCTGACCCGAACGGAGTTCGACCTGCTCGCCGCACTGGCCACCCGCCCCCGGGCGGCGTTCACCCGGCGGCAACTGATCGATGCGGTCTGGGGGCAGGAGTGGATCGGCGATGAGCACCTGGTCGACGTCCACGTCGGGCATCTGAGACGCAAGTTGCGCGACGACGCCGCAGACGGCCGTTTCGTGCGCACCGTGCGAGGTGTCGGCTATCGGATGGGGCCGGGCGAATGACCAGTGTCCCGGTGCGGAGGTCCACTGCGGCCAGGACAGCACGTCGCCGGTCGAAGGGACTCGCCACCAGGCTTCTGGCGGCCTTCATCCTCGTCGTCCTGTCGGGCACGATCACCGCGTGGCTGGTTGCCCTGGCTGTGTCGCCGGGTCTCTTCCATGCTCATATGCGCCAGGCCGGTCCCCAGGTCTCGCCCGAGGCCACGGCGCATGCCGAGCAGGCGTTCCGCTCCGCCAAGGGGTTGTCCCTGGCGTTCGCGTTGCTGGCGTCGCTGATCGCCTCCGTTGCCGTGGCGGTCTGCCTCACCCGCCGGATCGGTCGGTCCCTGAAGCCGTTGTCGGCGGCCGCCCTGGAGGTCAGTGACGGCCGTTACGACGTCCAGGTCCCGATGCCGGACCTGGGTGCCGAGTTCGACGACCTGGTCATCGCCTTCAACCAGATGGCGGGCCGGCTCCGACGGGTGGAACTCACCCGCCGGCGGCTGCTCGCCGATCTGGCCCATGAACTGCGCACGCCCGTCGCCACCCTGGACGCCTACCTCGACGGCCTGGAGGACGGGGTGGCCTCGCTCAGCGAGCAGACCCTCGACGTACTGCGGACACAGACCCGACGCCTGACCAGGCTGGCCGAAGACGTCTCGGTGGTCTCCCGTGCGCAGGAGCATCAGTTGCCCTTCGAGCCCTCCGCCGTGCCGCCCGGGGAACTCGTCGCGGCCTCGTGTGCGGCCGCAGCAGATCGGTTCGCCGAGAGAGGGGTGGCACTGCGCGCCGTGGTGGCACCGCGCCTGCCGCCCGTCGAGGTGGACCGTGACCGCATGGGGCAGGTTCTGGGCAATCTGCTCGACAACGCCTTGCGGCACACGCCGCAGGGAGGTGAGGTGACCGTCTCGGCCGACCTGCTTCCCGAGGGATCGGTCCGGCTGCAGGTCCGCGACAACGGTGAAGGGATTGCGGCCGAGCACCTGCGTTGAGACACCCGGCGGCGACGATCGCGACTCCGGCCTCCCCGGACCGGCCTCAGGAACCGGTCAACGTCAGGGATTGAGCCGTGGACTGGGTGGTCCCGTCAGGTGAGGTGGCGTGGACCTCGAGGCGCACCTCGCCCCGATCCGGGGAGTCCATGGTCAATGCCTCGCCGAGCGGTTCGAGGACTGCCGACGCGGCGGTCCGTCCGGCTTTCCTGGCCTGGCCCTGAAGGAACGGCTTGGCGACCTTCTTGCCTGCGTACAGCGTGATGTCGTAGACGACGGCGTGTGCTTCGGCGTCGGTGCCCCCGTCGTCGATGAGGACCCGGATCCCCCGGCCGGTGAGCTTGGCGAGGGTCGCGAGGTTCTTCACCGCCTTCACGCTCGCCGCGACCTGCCTGGTCACGGTGATCAGACGGGCCATGACCATCCCCCTGGTCTGCCCGGGAGGAGTCGCCCTGTACTGCGGGTCACACGGGGTGCTCAGCGTCGCCATCTGGTCGTACTGCTTGCGCGACGCCAGCCCGGCGAGCGCCGGGCCCGCACAGGCGAGCCACTGGTTGACGTCGCTGATGTTCTTGGCGTTGTTGTAGAACTGCTCCTTGCACGCGCCCTCGGCCGCCAGCCAGCCGAGGAAGTCCAGCATCGCCTCCTGGGCGGCCGCCTGTGGGGCGTTGCACGGGGTGAGGGCCCGCATCGCGGTGTCCGCAGCCAGGAACGCCTCGAGTCCCCTGGTCTGGACGGCCTCGTTGAGCAGCCGCCTCAGCTCCGCGTCGTAGCGGAATCCCTCGGACGCTCCAGTGCGTGCGGCACGGGCGCAGAGCGACACGGCTTGGGCCGGTGCGGCGACCGGGACGGCGAGGGCCAGCACGTCCATCGCCAGGACGGCGGCCACGCTCACCAGGCCGGCCCGCAGGCGCCGCAGGAGACCGGGAGGCCGGTGGGTCTTCATGGGGTGGTGACTCCCGAAGCTCGGTCGGTGGAACCCGTGCCGGACGGCAGGGGGGTGGTCGACGGGTGCGGTGGTTCGCCGGACGCCGCGGGGGTCGTCGCCGTGGCGAGAGCATCGAGCGTGGCCCTGACCGCGTCCGCGGCGGAGCGGAGGTCGGCCAGGTCGTCGTCCGGTCCGGACCGGGCACTGCGGCCCGACGCGCCGGATGCCCCCTGCGCCACGGTGGACGGGGCCGGTTCCCCGCACCGGGTGAGCACCACCTGAATCGCGACCAGGTACCCGTTGACGGCGACGAGCGCCCGGCGCGGTGCCCGCGACAGTTGCTTCTCCCAGCCGGGCAGGTCACGGGCCCACAGTTGCGCGCAGGCGTCCGGCGAGAGGGTTGCCAGGCCCCTCACCGTCTCGTCGATCCGCGCCTGGACCGCATCGAAGGTGGCTCGGAACTCGACCGGCGTCTGGGCCGTCGGGCGGGCGGACTTCTCCGCTTCGGACGACACCCCCGGATTCCCTCGACCCGAGGTGCACCCGGCGAGGGCGGCGGCGACGGCGACCAGCGAGATGACCCGGACGACGCCCATCTGCTGGCACCCCGATCCTGCGGCGACGGTGAACCAGCGATCATGATGTCAGCCGCGGCGTTCCTGCGGGCGTCCTTCCGCCGATCCCCGCGCGGTGGCACCCCGCAAGCGTGGACCTGCGGCAGGGCCCCGGCGCCCGGCCTTGCAAGGTCTGTGGAGCGCATGCCGTTTGTGGTGCTCCGGGGTCGCTCTACGATCCCAGGATGGGTGCTCAGGGGCCCGCGGGGTTTGACGTGCTGGGGTTGATGGCAGAGGTGGAACGTGCCTCACCACTGGATGCGGTGGGCGTGCTCGCACACCAGTTCACCGCGCTCTGGAACGCCGACTCGATCAGCTTCTTGATCGCCGACTACAGCGGTGATCACCTGATGCGGTTGGTGCTGGTCAGCGCCGACGGGCAGGACCAGGCCGGCGGGCCGGACCAGGTGGACGCGACCGAGGTGGTGCCGATCCACGGAACCGCCCAGGGACAGGTGCTGCGCACCCAGCAGCCGCTGATGCTCCGGGATGCGCATGGGGTATGGGCGTGTGCACCGGTCAGCAGCCGGGGAGAGGCGATCGGGGTGCTGGAGTTGCGCCTCCCCGCCGTACCGGCAGACCGGATCCGGGACGATCTCGTCGCCGCCGCCCACGTGCTGGCCTACGTCGTGGTCACCAACCGCCGCTACACCGACCTGTACGAGTGGGGCCAGCGCGGGGTGCTCTTCGACCTCGCCGCCGAGATCCAGCGTCGGCTGCTGCCCCCCCTCGTTCACCTGCGAGGCGGCCCAGTTCACCGTCGCGGGCTGGCTGGAGCCGGCCCGCAGTGCCGCCGGAGACACCTTCGACTACATCCTCGACCGCGGCCGCCTGCACGTCTCGCTGACCGACGCGATGGGTCACCAGGTCCCGGCCGCGCAACTGGCCACCCTGGCGGTCGCCGCGCTGCGCCAGTCCCGCCGCCGCGGCGCCACCCTGATCGAACAGGCGCACGACACCAACACGGCCCTGACCGCGCACGCGCGTGAGGACCAGTTCGTCACCGGGCTGCTGCTGCGCATCGACCTGGACTCCGGCGCCGGGAACCTGGTCAATGCCGGTCACCCGGCCCCCTACCGGCTGCGCGACGGCCTCGTCGAACGCCTGTCGTTCGCCCCTGATCCGCCGTTCGGCATGTTCCCCGACACCACCTACCAGGTCCACGACCTCGACCTGCTGCCCGGCGACCGGCTCCTGCTGGTCACCGACGGGATGCTCGAACGCAACGCCGCCCGTCTGGACATCCCGCGTGAACTCACCACCAGCCCCGGCCTGCACCCCCGCGAGACCGTCCAGCACCTCGTCCGGCAGGTCGGCTCCGGGGGGGGATCTCAAGGACGACGCCACCGTGCTCTGCCTGGACTGGCACGGTTCCCAGCGCACCCTGCGGCCCGCCAACACCGGCGCCGACCGCGCCCACGCCTCCCCGCCGGAGTGAGCGGGCCGATCCATCACTCGCCCCGCGCGGACCCGGCGCGCAGGTCGAGGATCTCCGGACGCGGTAGCCCGCTCACGGTCACCGGGTCACCCTGTGGGGCCCGGAACGTGACCGTTGACCGGGTGAGTCACGCCGGGCCCCCGGCGCCGGGGGCCCGGGCCGGGGGAGAGGCGGAACCAGACCCACTTGCCGGACTCGCTGCGCCGGGTCCCCCACGAAGTGGCCAGGGCCTGCACCATCGCCAGGCCGCGGCCCCTGACGTCGTCCGGTGTCGCCTCATGCAGGTGGGGCGCTCCGGTCGCGCCCTGGTCGTGGACGGCCATCTCGACGTCCCCGTCGGTGGCCACCCGGACGATGATCTCGTTCCCCTCCCCGTACTCGACGGCGTTGGTGACCACCTCGCTGACCAGGAGTTCGGCCACGTCCACGACGTCGGGCGGGACCCGGGCCGCGGACAGGCGTTCACGAAGCCATGACCGGATCACACCGGCCGACTGCGCCGCTCGAGCGAATCGGCTGGTCATGGTCCTGTCCGGACCGGAGCCCTCGCCCATCGGACCTCCTGTCGCCGGACGGCAACGCGATCGGCGCACAGGTGAGCCGCTCCCGCTCTCCGTGCCCCGCGACGCCGAAGCCATCCCCGCAATCCGCCGAGGGGTGATGTCCGTTCAGGCGAGGACCGGTTCCGGGCGGACGGCCCCGCGGCCCGGCCGCCCGCGCCTCACCGCGGAGGATGTACGCCGGCCCGGCGCGGCCTGCCGGCGCTACGAGGGAGTGCTGCCGGCCAGGGCGTCCTGCCATTGCTTCAGCCGGTGTTCGTCCAGGTAGCTGTCCGGGTCGGCGGGGAAGGGAAGGCCGGGGCGGGTGGCGTGGTGCCGGGCGTAGCTGAGCAGGTGGGCGGCTGGGCTGGCGGCGGGGTCGGCCGGCTGGTCCGCCACGGCGTGGAGGACGGGTTCGGGGAAGCCCCACAAGCCCAGCAGGTAGGCCGACGCCCGCCCCGGGGTGCACCCGAAGTGCCGGCGGAACAACTCGTTCTCGGCGTGGGGTCGGTCCGCCGGGTCCTGTGTGAGCAGGTCGCGGAGGGCGGCCCAGCGGTCAGGCTGGGCGCTGGCCAGAACGGGCAACCCGATCTGGTGCAGGAGCCCGGCCGCGAAGATGTGGGCGACGGCTTGGGCGGGCCATCTCTCCGACTGGGCAATGGTGCGGCTGATGGCGGCGACGGTCAGCGCGGTGCGGGTCAGGGTCTGCGGGTCCAGGCCCGCGTCGAGGGCAGGACCGTCCCGGAAGACCCCGCCGGCGACGACCAGGGCCTCGATCGTGGTCAGGCCGAGGATGGTGACCGCCCGGGCGACGGAGTCGATGTGGCTGCTGAAGCCGAAGAACGGTGAGTTGATCAGCCGCAGCAGTTCGGCGGTCGTGGTCAGGTCGCTGTTGATGACGTCGACGACATCGTCGAGGTCGTAGTCGGGGTCGGCGGTGACCTGGGTGATCCGCTGGTAGATCGCCGGGGGTTTGGGCAGGCGGCTCACCTCGCCGAGCGCCCGGCGCACCTGCACGTCGTCGACCAGGCCGGTGAGGGCCAGGACCCGGTCCACCGTGGCGATCAGTTCCTCAGGGGCGATGGGCTTGGGCAGGAACTGCTGGGCGGGGCCGATCGAGGAGATGACGGTGTCCCGGTCGGCGTACCCGGACAGCACGATCCGAGCGATCCCGGGGTGGCCGTCCTGAACCCTGGTCAGCAGTTCGGCTCCGCTCATGGTGGGCATCATCAGGTCGGCCACGACGACGTCCACCCGTTGGTCCGCGATCACCTGCAGGGCCTCCTCCCCGCTGCCGGCCAGCAGGGCCCGCCAGGCGGGACGGGCGTTGTGCAGGATGCGGTGCAGACCCGCCAGGATGGCCGGTTCGTCGTCCACGAACAGCACGTTCGCCTGCTCGCGGGAGCCCGTGGCCTCGGTGTCGGGAAGGTCGGGGTCGCCGGCGGCCTGCTTCCGCGTACCCCCGTGAGTGATGTCCATGCCCTGCTCCTCACGGTCAAGGTGCTGTACCCAGGTACGGAGCACCCATCACCTGACTACTGCAAGTACTGTATACAACACGAATAGTGACGTACTTTGTTCATGCTGTCGCCGGTGCGGACCTGGTTCGGGAGGGCGGGACTGTTGGCACGCAGGGTGTTGCTGGTGGATGACGAGCCGCGGATCCTGGATGCCCTGCGCCGGACCCTGCACGGGAAGTTCCTGGTGGAGACCGCGACGTCGGGGCGGGAGGGGCTGAAGATCCTCGCCGAGTGCGAGGTGGCGTCGTCGCCGATCGCGGTGGTGATGTCGGACATGATGATGCCGGGCATGAATGGTGCGGAGTTCCTGGCCCTCGTCCACGAGATCGCGCCGGACACCGTGCGGTTGGTGTTGTCCGGGCAGGCGGACCTGCCCTCGACGATCGCGGCGATCAACGACGCGGAGCTGTTCCGGTTCCTGACCAAGCCGATCGACGCCGACGTCCTGGTCACCACCCTGCAGGCCGCGATCGCGCAGTACGACCTGGTCCTGACCGAACGCGAACTGCTGCAGCAGACGCTGGCCGGAGTGGCCGAGGTGCTGATGGAGGTGCTCGGGCTGGCCAGCCCGCTGGCGCACCGGCGCGCCACCCGGGCCCGGCAGATGCTGACCACCGCGGGGGAGCAGCTCGGACTCGGGGGCGACTGGCGGATCCCGTTGGCGGCCATGCTCAGCCAGATCGGATGTCTGGCCGTTCCCGCGCCGGTCCTGGCCAAGATCGAGGAAGGCCGGATGCTGACCGGTCAGGAGCGGGCCATGTACCTGGGCCACCCGGACGTGGCGCGTGGACTGCTGCAGCGGATCCCCCGGCTGGAGGGCATCGCCGAGTGGATCGGAGCCCAGGTGACCGACCTGCGCGACCTCGCCTCCGGGCCACCGGAGGAGGACACCTCACAGGCCTGCTTCGCCGCGGTGGCCGCCTTCCTCGCCGGCTACCACGAAGGGATTCCGCTCGAGGAGACCTCTGACCAGTTGCGGGCCTGCGGTCGCTTCGACGCCGCAGTGGTGGAGGCGGTACTGCGGGCCTCGGGCGTGCTGGAGCCCCGCGGTATCCCCAAGGTGGTGCCGGTCAGCGACATCCACGCCGGGATGTACTTCGACCAGGACGTGTTCACGCTCGAGGGAACGGTGCTGGTCCGCAGGCACGAACAAGCCACCGAAACGGTCGTACAACGGCTGCGCAACTTCGCCGCCTCGGTCGGGGTTCGTGAACCCGTCCAGGTCCTGGTACCACTCGTCTCGCACCTGTGACCGGTTGACGGCGTCGCCGGCCGATCGCTGCCGGGCACGGCGTCCGGGTCGCTGGGCGGTCGGGACGTGGGCGGCGGGGATGTGACTTGTGCCATTGGTCCTGTCGGTTGTCCGGCTACGGTCGGTTTGACTATGGGGACGATGTGTAGGACCAGGCGTCGTCACCACGGTCCCTGCGGCCGGGGAGATCGTCACGGGTCTCCAGCCAGGGCTTCCCCTTCCCCGAGGACACCTCATGTCCACCAAGACCGCGGGTCCACCGTCCCGGCCATCGGCCGCGGGCCTGCTGGCCGTGCGGGTGGTCGTCCTCCTCGGAGCGGCGACGGGTGCCTTCGGCGTGGTGGTCATGGTGGCGTGCATCGAGCGGTGGACGCCGGTGCTGCGACCGGCCCCCGGGGCCTGGCCGATCGCCTTCGACACCGGTCTCGGGCTGGCCCTGACCGGGGCGACCGTCGCGGGGCTGGCGCTGGGCCGGGCTCTGTGGGTGATGGTCGCGGGCTGCTATGACCTGGTGGTCGGTGGCCTGACGATCCTGGAACACCTGACCGGCCGTGACCTGGGGATCGACCAGTTGTTCGTGGGGGCCTACCTGGCCCCGCCGGGAGACGCCGCGGGCCGGATCGCTCCCAAGGAGGCGGTGTGCTGGGTGCTGATCGGGGCGGGAATCCTGGGTTCGGCGCCGTGGCCGCGGCGAGGGCGCCCATGGTTGCCGACCGTGTCGGGGGCGACGGTGACGGCGCTGGCGGTGGTGACGCTGTTCGGCTACGCCGCGGGTCTTCCCAGCGCCAACGACTGGGGTCACCTGACGGGCATGCCGGTCGCCGCCGCCTGCGGCCTGGCCGGGCTGGGCCTGGCCCTGATGATCCTGGGATGGGCCGCAGCCCGGGAAGCCTCCGAAGGCCTGCACTGGTGGCTGCTGCCGACGAGCCTGGTCACGCTGATCCTGGACGTGTCGCTGCTGCTGGCGGTGGTGGGCGAGCGCGGCAGGACGCGGGCCATGCCAGAGGGCGTGGTCACGGCGGCGACCTTGATCGGCGTGCTCCTGGCCGTCGTCGTGGTCATCGCGGTCTGGCTGAATCAGCAGGCGGGCGCCCGGGCCAAAGCGCTTGGCGAGCTGGCGGAGGACCAGCGCAGGTCCGAGGCCCGTTACCGGGGAATGGTGCTCGCGCTGGGCGAAGGCATCGTCGTGCAGGACGGCGACGGCCGGATCGTGGAGTGCAACGCGGCGGCCGAGCGCCTTCTGGGCCTGAGCCGTGACGAGCTGCTCGGGGTGGCCTCGGCCGATCCCCGCTGGCACGCCCTGCACGAGGACGGGTCGCCCTTCCCCGGCGAGACCCATCCCGGCATGGTCACGCTGAGAACCGGTCAGCCGTGCCGAGACGTGGTGATGAGAGTCCGGACCGACCTGCGTGAGGACCGCTGGCTCCTGATCAACACCCAACCCCTGACCGGCTCGGGGACGGAGGCGCCATACGGGGTCGTGGCGTCGTTCACCGACATCACCGAGGTCCACCGGGCCCAGGAGGAGCTGGCGCACCGGGCGCTGCACGACGATCTGACCGGGCTGCCGAACCGGGCCCTGCTGCTGGAGCACCTGACCCGTGCGCTGGCCCGGGGTCGCCGCACCGGCCTGGGCGTCGGCGTCCTGTTCCTGGACCTGGATGACTTCAAGGCGATCAACGACAGTTACGGGCACAGCGCCGGGGACGAGTACCTGGCGCGGGTCGCCGCCCGGATCGGCACCGGCATCCGCGCCAGCGATCTCGCCGCCCGGGTCGGCGGCGACGAGTTCGTCGTCGTCTGTGAGAACCTGGCCGGACCCGCCGATGCCGCCAGGGTCGCCGAGCAGGTGCAATGCGTTCTGGACACCGCGATCCCGCTGCGCGGGCAGCAGGTGGCCGCCGGAGCCAGCATCGGCATTGCCGTGAGCACCCCGGACAGCACCCCCGAAACCCTGTTGCGGGACGCGGACGCCGCCATGTACGTGGCCAAGCACCGGGGCGGGCGAGGCTGGGAAACCGCCGACGAGTCCCTGCACGCCGCCGCCACCCGCGTCCTGACCGTGGAGGCAGGACTCCGTCAAGCCCTGCAACGCCGCGAGTTCAGCCTGTACTACCAGCCCATCGTCCATCTGGAGGACGGCGCGATCGTCGCCACCGAAGCACTGCTGCGCTGGCGGCACCCCGAACACGGACTGACCCTGCCCGAACACTTCATCGACGTCGCCGAACAGCGTGGCCTGATCGGGGAGATCGGCACCTGGGCCCTGCACACCGCCTGCGCCCAGGCCGTGGACTGGCGTCGGCACCACGGCGAGGCCGCCCCGGGGGTCGCGGTCAACGTCTCCTCCCGCCAGCTCAACGACCTGAACCTCACCCGCCAGATCCACGACCTGCTGGACAGGACCCGCCTGCCCCCTGACCGTCTCTGCCTGGAGATCACCGAGAGCCAACTGCTGACGGCGAGCGCGAGGTCCACCGCCGACCTGGCCACGCTCTGCGAGGACGGTGTCCGGGTCGCTGTCGACGACTTCGGCACCGGACACGCCGGCTTCGACTATCTGCGTCGTCTGCCCGTCAACGAGCTCAAGATCGACCGGTCCTTCATCAACGGAACGGGCACCGACCCCACCGACACCGCCGTCACGGCAGCCGTCGTCACACTCGGTCTCAACCTCGGCCTGACCGTCGTCGCCGAGGGCATCGAGACACGCCAACAGCTGCGGACCCTGCGCGACATGGGCTGCACCCGGGGACAGGGCTGGCTCTGGCACCAGGCCCTGCCACCCGAGGACCTCGACGCGATCCTCGCCCGTCCCCGCCCGCATACCCGCACAGCCATACCTGTCGGCGACCGGGTGCCACCGGAAGGCCTTCACGGCCCCGGCCGTCAGCGAGGGTGAACTGAGGGGTCATGTTCCCCCTCGCGCCCGAGGGGCCTGCGGCATGGCGGGGGCCCGAGGGGCCTGCCGAATGGCGGGGGCCCGCGAGTTCGGCTACGAGTGGACCCTCCCCGCCCGAGCCTGACGCCGAGTGCGCGGTGGGGCAGCGGTGACCAAGGAGCTGCAGGGGTGTCCGCCGGAGTGCGGGAGCCCGCAGAGGGTGGGGGAACATGCGCGGTCCGGATGTCCGCCCGTCTGCCCGGGCGGGGCGGGACCGGCTGGTGCGGGAACACGCGCGCCCGGGTGGCCGCGTCCGCCCCCGTGACGTCCCTGCGCGGTCAACGGGATCGGCCGCGCAGGGCCTCGGCCAGCAGCGCCTCGTAGTCCTCGGTGACCCGGTCCCAGCCGTACGCAGCCGCCGCCTCCCGCCCCGCGCGGCCCAGGCGTGCCCGCAACGCGCGGTCCCCGGCGAGTCGCCGCAGGGCCATGGCGAGCGCCTCGACGTCGAGGGCCGGGACCCGTACGGCCGCCCCGGCGGGGATCCAGGCCAGTTGCGGCAGGTCGAACACCAGGACGGGTTTGCCGTACGCCATGCCCTCCAGCGCCGACAGCCCGAAGGTCTCGAACCTGGACGGCATCACCAGCACCGCGCAGCCGCGCAGGAGTTCGTCCTTGCGGTCGCCGTCGACCCGGCCCAGCCGGTGCACCCGGGCCCGCGGGTCGGCCCGGCGCACCCGATCCAGTTCCTGCTCCAGCGCGCGCTCCTGGTCCGGCGTGCCGCTGCCCGCGATCAGCAGGGGGAACGCCGGTCCGGTGGTCGGTGCGTCGCCGGGTCCGGGGTGGGTGTCCAGGGACCGCAGGTACGCCCGCAGCAGCAGGTCCAGGCCCTTCTGGCCGACGTCGACCCGACCGAGGAAGAGCACGCCCTCGCCACCGCCGTCGGAGCTGACCCGCTCGGGCAGCCGGACGCCGTTGACCTGCCGGATCACCGTGGTCCGGGGGCTCACGGCGGCGACCGTGTGGGCATCGGCGGGGTTCAGCACGACCACCGTCCGGTACCGGCGCAGCCCGTGCCGCTCGACCCGGTCGAAGGGCAGCCGGTAGCGGCGGGCGGCGTCGGCGCCGGCCAGCATCTGCGCCAGGCCGATCACCGGACGCCGGGTGACCAGGGGCAGCAGGCTCGTCGACCAGGGCGGGGTGAAGCTCTCGACCCAGACGTCGTACCGGCGCAGCGCCGCCTGCAGCGGGAGGACGGCGTGGTACAGCAGTTGCCCCAGCCGTGGGCCCAGGCGGCCCACCGGGAGGAAGACCTGACGGACGCCGGCCGGCGGCGGCTCGGCGCGGCGGCGTGCCCGGCAGCCCGGGTAGCTCCCGCAGATCACGGTCACCCGGTGACGTCGGGCGAGCCGTCCGGCCAGCTCCCGTACCACCACGCTGCCGCCGCCGCCGTAGTGCGGGTTGCCCGCGTGGTCGTAGATCGAGATCACCACGCGTGCCACCGGCACCTGCCTTTCCCTGCGTCGGCGGGCCGGCGATGAGCCAGAATCCCGGCCCCGAGCCTGCGCTGCTGGTGCTCTCCCCGCATCTGGACGATGCCGTGCTGTCCTGCGCCGGGTTGCTGAGCACGCTGGCCCCGGGGGTCCGGGTCCGCGTGGTCACCTTCTTCACCGAGGCCGCCGCCGGGCCGCTGACCCGGGCGGCTCGGTCGTTCCTGCGGCAGGCCGGCTGGTCGGGTGACCCCGACGCCTTCTACCGGCAGCGACGGGGGGAGGACCGGGAGGCCGTCGGCCGGCTCGGTGCCGCCTGGACGCATGTGGGGCTGGTGGACGCGCTGTTCCGGTCCCGGCAGGGATGGGCGCCCGGCGGCGTGGGCGACCGGTTCGCCGGGCCGGTGCGCCGGGTGCTGCCCGAGGTGACCTACCGGTACCCGAGCTACCGCTACGACATCGCCCGGGGCCGGGTGTCGCGTGCTGACCGTGGCCTGCGCCGCGACCTGACGGAGCGGGTGGCCCGGCTGCTGGACGAGTTGCACCCCCTCGCCGTGCTGGCCCCGCTCGGCGTCGGCCGCCACGTCGACCACCTGCTGGTGCGGGACGCCGCTGTGACCGCCCTCGCCGATGCCGCCGCGGCCGCCATGCCCGTCCCCGCTGGTGGGCCCGTTGGTGGGCCTGCCCTCTTTGGTGGGTCCGCCCCTGCGGGTGGGTCCGCTGATGGGCCTGCCCCCGCCCCCGTTCCGGTGTTCTACGCGGATCTGCCGTACGCGCTCCGGCAGCGCCCCGACCCGGAGTTCGTCACCATCAACCGGTTGCGACGTGCCGAGTACCCGCACGGGGCGGAGCAGCGCGCCGTCCTCGTGGGCCTGTACCGGACCCAGGCCGGCGCGCTCTTCCCGGCCGGGGTGCCCACGGTCGTCGACGAGTACTGGTGGCAGGAGGGAGTCGACCGGGAGGGGATACTCGCCCGGGTCGTCCGCCCGTCCGCCTCTGCCGCCCGTCCGCCGCGGTGGCGCGACCCTTCCTCCCGGCCCCGTGGCCCCGGCCTCCGCCGCTGACCGCCCAGCCGACGGGGTGCTTCCGGCGGAAGCACCCCGGTCCTGGCGGTAGCTAGTTGATCAAGATTGAGACGTTGTCGTGCCGGAGGTGGGGTCGGCCTGAGCGCCGCGCCCTTTCAGCAACGCGATTCCGGACAGCACCGCAGCCAGACTGATGACAGCCAGGACGATGCCGGTTGTCTGAAGGTCGCTGCCGTCGTCCAGGCGCGCATCGCGCGGGTCGCGAAGGTCGTAGTAGACCCGGATCGGCTGCCCGGCCGACATCGGCTCGGAGGCTTCATCCTGGCCCTCAACGGCTTGTCCCGCGCTCGTCGTGAATCGGAACACCGCCGCCTGATAGGGGACCGGCCCCCTGTCGGTGACGTGGTAGGCCGTGTGCATGCCGACCACGACGCCAGCGGCCGCCCGCTGGTGAGTGGTGAAGTCGCGCCCGTCGATCGTCATCCACACCCCGATCACGCACCCGATCAGCGCGAACGGGCCCACCCCGAACACGGCGAGCAGCCGCCGTCTCTGCATGCGGCGTCTGCCCCGACGTGACGGATGCCCGCCGGGGAAGGTCGACGGGTCGGACATGACACCACCCACTCGGACAGGCAACGGGGCTGGCGCTTGGGGAGCTTCAGCGCGCAACCCCATGATGATCTCCTCTGCTCATCGAGCTTGTCCCAACATCGTTTCCGCTGGCGGCTGGTCCGTGACGAGGTCCGCGGGAGGGGCCCGTCGCAGCTCAGGCCCACTGATCGTCTTCAGTTGACGGGGACGATCTTCCGTCGGTGTGAAGGTGTCGATCAGCTCACACGCGGCATGTCGGACACGGGGACGGCGAAGGCCGCCGGTCTCCGGCGTCCTGCCGGGCCGCACGGTCGACATCACCGCCGCCCGCCGCTTCAAGATCGCGGACAAGGTCCTGCAGTTCCTGGGCCTGCTCGCCGACCTGGGGTATGTCGGCCTGCAGCACTGGATCCGCGACCCGTTCACCCTCACCGGACCCGTGATCTGATCAACACTCATCCAGCCAGCCATGATCGCCCCCGTCACCACCAGATGATCATCACGTCTGACCAGCGCGAGCACCTCGACACCCGATCAATCAAGAACCCCTCACCTGCGGAAACGATGTTGGGACAACCTCAATGAGGTGCCCCTGCTGGACGAGGGCCTGAAAAGGTCATAGCGGGGCGAAGCGCGTGAAGCCTGCGATAGCGTGGCGAGTCGGTCGCTGGGCTGCGGCCGGACGGCCATGTCGAAGACACCCCTGGGGGAGATCGATGATCGGATCGGAGGAGCCCGCCCGCCTTCCCGACCTCGCCTCGGGCGGCGGGCTCCGGCGGGCCTCCCCCGTGGGGTGGGTGCAGGACGTCGGACAGGTGGAGGACGTCGGACGGGCGCAGCCGGCACCGGTCTCCACGGCGTCGCCGGTCTTCACGGCGTCGGTCGGCGGGCCGGTCGGCGACCCCGGCAGCGACCGTGGTGGCGCCCCGGTGGGGGGGCAGCGGGGTCAGGCGCCGTCCGGGGCGATGCCCCGCACCGGCACCCCCCGCAGGGCGAACGCCCCGGGAAGGTGGCCGCCGCTGTGGATCCGGGACTACCCGGACCTGCTGCTTGTGCCGGCACTGCTGGTGCTGGTGGCGCTGTCCCGGCTGGTCTCCTACGCCAGTGCGTATGACGTCTACGTGGACGAGTACTTCTACCAGCAGATGGGCGCCTCGGTCGCGGCCGGCCACCTGCCTCCCGGGGACGGGCGGGAGATGTTCGTGCTGCACCCGCCGGGCTTCTTCGTCCTGGAGGCCCTGTGGCGGGAACTCACCTCGCCGCTGTCGGCGCAGTTCGACCAGGTGATGGCCATGCGGCAGTTGCAGATCGTGCTCGCGGTGGGCACCGCGCTCGGCATCTACCTCCTGCTGCGCCGCATCGCGGGGCGCCGGACCGCGGTGATCGCGGCGCTGGTCTTCGCCGTCGACCCGTTCGTGCTGCGGCAGAACGGCCGGGTGCTGCTGGAGACCGCCACGATGGCGTTCGTGGTGCTCGGATGGGTGCCGATCCTCGGCGTGGTCAGGGGCCGGGCCCGGCATCCGGCCCTCGCGTCGCTCGGCGGGGGGCTGGTGCTCGGCTGCGCCACGGTGACCAAGGACCTCGGCCTGTTCGTCACCACGATCCCGCTGCTGGCCGTGCTGGTCTTCCGGTGGGGGCTGACCCGTCGGCAGGCCGCCGTCGCCGCCCTCGCGTCGCTGGTGCCCTACGGACTGTTCGTGGCCGGGGTGGTCGGGCAGGGCGGTGCGGCGCAACTGTGGCAGGCGAAGGCCGGGGCCCTGTCGCGGTTGTTCGGCGTCACCGTCGTCACGGGCTACAACATGCCCGGAGCACCGTCCCTGATCGACGTGGCCCTGGCGCAGCTCGACGGGTTCGTCGCCAGCTACCTGATCATGGGTCTGGGCACGATCGCGGCCGTCTGGCTCGTCCTGAAGGGGCCTGGTCCGGAGCACCGGATCATCGGGGCGATCGAGCTGTGCGCCGCGGTCCCGATCGGCTACGGCGCCGCCTTCGCCACCAGCGAGGAGCACCTGTTCTACCTGGTGCTCGTGCCGGCACTGCTGTCCCTGGCGGTCGCGGTGGTTCCCGTGCTCGAGGTGATCTCGGCCCGGCGCGGCAGCCGTGGCCGGGCGTGGGGATCACGCTGGGCGGCGGTCGTCGTCGCGGTCGCTCTGGTGGTCGTGGCCGTCGCCGACCTCGGTGCCTGGGTCCGGACCCGGACCACGCCCGACGACGGCCAGCGGCGGGTGGTGGCCTGGATCCGGCAGAACGTGCCCGAGAACACCGCCATCGCCTACGTCGCGGGCCAGACCGAGTTCCAGCTCGCGGGAACCCCGTGGCGTGCCCTGCCGCTGGACAGTCCTGCCACGATGGCCGCCGCCCAGGTGCGCTACCTGGTGGTGCTGCAGAAGGAGGTGCAGCAGGGGTACTCCTCGGTGTCCCCGCAGGAGGTGGCATGGTTCACGGCCCGGGGGCGGGAGGTGTTCGCCTTCGTCGGGCCTTCCTACGGCAGGGTGAGCATCTACCAGACCGTCGACGCGCAGGCGTGGTGACGTCAGGGGCGCCGTGTTCCCGGCCGTTTCGCGGTCAGTGCGGCGGTGAGGTGGGCGAACGCGCCGAACGGCAGCGTGCCGTCCCACAGTTGTTCGTCGTGCGCCCAGTAGAAGCCGCGCAGCCCGCAGCCGATCACCTGGCTCCGGACCCGGGCCAGCATGCCCTCGGAGGAGGTGTCCTGGTAGCCGGCGAGGACCCCGTCGCTCAGCCCGGGATTCTCCCCGCTCACCGGGATCCCCGCCCCTGCCGCGATCCGGGTGATCCAGCGGGTCGCCGACCAGGTCAGGGTCCTGGGGTCGGTCAGGGCGACCGTGGCATCGGCGGGGGAGCAGGTGTCCGCGTCACCGGACCCGTCCCCGACGGAGGTGACGTAGGCGACCCAGTCGCCGGTGGGGGGGAGTTGGCCGTACAACTGCGGCCAGACGGCGCCCTGTCCGAGCAGGCCGTCGGGAAGCCCCGCCGCCACCGCCTGGTCGAACTCCGCCGGCCTGACTCCCACCCCGGGGGTGAGGACGTAGTACCAGCCGTGGAATCCCAGTGACCGCAACACGTTCCGCTGCCAGATCAGGACGTCGGTCAGGCAGGCGACGTACCACTGCGCGAAGGCGAGGGCCTGGGCGGGGCTCGAGGCCGCCTCTGCGGTCCCGGGTCGCCACCCCGGCACCGGGTCGGCGGGCAGGGACGCCGGCCGGTCGGTGCCACCGGTGGCGTTGGCGTCGAACGCCCAGTAGCCGCCGGGAGGGTAGAGCACCTCCGCCGACCCGCCGGAGGTGAGCCGGACCGCCCGGAAGGCTCCCGCGCCCAGATCGTGCACCACCTGGGTGAGGTAGTGCGCGGCCAGCTCGCGGAGGGTGCCGTTGAACACGAGGTTCAGCTGTTCGGAGACGGCTCCGTGCTGGTCGACGAAGCGGCTGTCGGGGACGTCGTAGGCCCACGCCGGGGGATCGTTCAGTCCCAGGCCCAGGGTCACCTGGCGGCCGACCTCGTGCAGGTGCCGCACCTCGTCCCGCACACCCCGGACGTAGCTGGGGTCGAACCACCCGGGACGGGGCTCGTAGCGACGCCAGGACAGTTCGACCATGGCGTCCGAGACCCCGGCGGAGGCCTCCTGCCCGACATGTTCGGGCACCGGGAGCAGGGTGCCGACGAACGTCGAGGTGGGCATCACCGGCGGGGGAGGATCGGAGGGGGCCGACGCCCCGGTCACGAACCGGATCGACCAGCCGAGGACCGTGGCGGCCACCAGCATCGACAGCACGCGCACGGCCCTGCCTGTGGGGCGGTGGGTGGCAGGGGCGGGGCGACGTCCGGCTGCGGCTGTCCCGGATCCTGTGCCGAGGGTCTCCGGCCGGCCGTCCTGGGCGTCGGACAGGGTGTGGATCCAGGGCACGTCTCACCGTAGCCCGACACTCCACAAGTATCCATAAGCCCATATATAAGGTACGAATAGTGACGCATTCGATGTAATGCCGATGAGTCGGGCAGCTCACCCCTGGGGTGGGGGACCGGCCGCATGAGGTCCGGGAGCCGGTTGGGTCGTGTCCGACAGGCGCGGTTCCGGGGTGTCCGGGGCTGCGCGCACACCGCGTGCCCTCCGGTCGCTCTAGGCCCCTGGGCGAGTCCTGGGTGCGGCGGCGACCACGGCTGACGAGGACCGGAGGGAAACGTGTCGGTGCAGCCGGCGACACCTGAAAGCGGGGATCGCCCCGACCTGCACAGGGCTGTCACGGCGGCCTCGGCCCGGCTGACCTTCGACCCGCTCACCCCTGGCCTGGCCCGGGCCTGGGACCGGCTCGCAGTCGCGGCCGGCGCCCCGCCCTTCCTGCGGCCCGGCTGGGTCGAGCTGTGGGCGCGCTGCTTCGCCGACGGCCGGGAACTGTGCGTCGCCGCCCTGCGCACGGACGGGCGGCTGGACGCCGTCCTGCCGTTGCTGCGCGGCCGGGCCACCGGCGGCGCGGCCGCCAGCCCCACGAACGCCGACATCCCCGGGTTCGACGCGGTCGTGGCCAGCCCCTCGGCCGCCGAGGCGCTGGCCCGCGGCCTGCTGTCCCACCCGGACGGACCGAACCGGTACGACCTGCGGTTCATGGCCTCTGACGGTGCCCTCGCCGAGGCGATCAGGATCAGCGCAGCTGAGCGCGGCGACGTCCGGGCGGTGTCCGCGCTGCAGCGCCGGATGCCGAGGGTCGACGTCTCGGCCGGGTGGCCGGAGGTGTCGCAGGCCTGGTCCCCCTCCCGGCGCAAGACCCTGCGCCGACGGGAACGGCGGCTCGGCGAGCGCGGGCGGATGGACGTGGAGTGGCATCTGGGCGGAGGTGACCCGGTCGCCGAGCGGTGCGAGGAGGGCCTGCGACTGGAGGCCTCCGGGTGGAAGGGACGCCAGGGCACCGCCACCCTGGCCCGGCCGCGCGCCGAGCGGTACTACCGCGGCCTGCTGGACTGGGCCGACCGGTCGGGGTTGCTCGGCGTGGCCTACCTGCGCCTGGACGGGCGCCCGCTGGCCGCCCAGCTCATGCTGTGCCAGCCGCCCGCGCTGTACCTGATCAAGTCCGCCTACGACGAGGCGTTCGGCGAGTTCGGGCCCGGCGTGCTGCTCCTGCATCGGGTCCTGCGGTCGGCTGCGGAGAACCCGGAGATCGATGTGGTGGAGATGCTCGGGGAAGCCGAGGGGTACAAGCTCGACTTCGCCGACGGGATGACCGACCAGGTGCATCTGCAGCTGTTCCGGGGCCCGCTGGCCGTCCACGTGGCCCGTCCGGTGCTGGTCGGCGCCGGCGTCGCCCGCTCGCGGATCCGGGCCGGCCTGCGGCAGGTCCTCCCGCCCGGGGCGCGGCGGGAGCTGTACCGCCGACGGGCCGAGCTGCGCCGGTTGCCGGCGACCTGGCAGGGCCGGGAGCGGTCGCGTGGCTGAGGGCCGGGTCACGTTCCGCAGCAGCGTGCTGACCGTCCCCCGGCTGGGCCGGGTGGAGGTGGTCACCCCCGCGCCGCGCGATGTCTGGACCGCACTGGCGGCGGCCGACCCCGGTGCGCAGCCGACCCAGTTGCCGCAGTGGCTGGACTGCGTGGTCGCCTCCGGGGGAGGCACGGACGCCAGCCGTCTGCTGCGTCTCGGCGACGGGCGGCAGATCCTGGTCCCCGCGGTCGCGGCGGGCCTGCCCGGCACGGAGTGGGTCGTGCGGGGGTGGCCGCACGGCTGGGGCTACGGCGGCGCCCTCACCTGCGACGGCGTCCTGCGACCGGATGACGCCCGGCTGGTCCTGGCCCGGCCCCGCCGTCCCGGCACGTTGTGGTCGACGCTGACCCCGTCACCCTGGCACGGCGAGGTCTACGAGCAGGTGGCGCCGTCGATGCTCGGCCGGACGAGGGTGCAGACCCAGGTGGTGGACCTGGACGGCGGTGCCGACGCCGTGTGGTCGCGTTTCCGGCATGCCGGGCGGACCTCGGTCCGCAAGGCTGAGCGGGCGGGACTGGAGATCACCTGCGGCACCGGACCGGAGCAACTCGCCGCCTTCGGACAGCTGTACCGCGCCTCCGAGCGGCGGTGGGCGGCCGACCGTGGACAGCCCGAACCGCTGGCCCGGGTGCTCTCCCGCTACCGAGACCGGGTCCGGCACGTGGAGTTGGTGGTCCGGGCCCTGCCCGAGGTGTGCACCCTGTGGGTGGCCCGGCACGAGGGGCGAGCGGTGGCCGCGAACGTGGTGCTCATCCACGGTGCCCACGCGCTGGGCTGGCTGTCGGGGACGGACCCGGAGCTGTCCCGCCGGACCCAGGGCTCCTCGTTGCTGCACTGGCGCACCTTCGTCGATGCCGCCGAGCGGGGGGCCAGGTTCTTCGATCTGGGGGAGTCCGAGCCGGGGTCGGCGGTGGCCCGGTACAAGGCACAGTTCGGCGCCTTCCCGCTGGAGTACACCACCTACACCCGGGACCCGTTCCGGCTGCTCGGGGCTGGCCGGGCCCTGCGCGGGGCAGGCGTCAGCGTGCTCGCCCGGCGAGCAGCCGCCCGGCGGACCTGACCGTGCGCCTGGCGGCACCGGTCACGGCGGCGCCCACCTGCCGGATCCGGCGCAGGTCCTGGGCGGACAGCAGCCGGGTGGTCGCCGCCAGCGCGCCGAAGAGCCCCAGCGCGCCGATGATCAGCGCCCCGCCGAGCGGTCCGGGCTGGTGCTGCGCCACGGTCAGGACGGTGCCGCACCCGGCCAGGCAGAGCAGGTACCGCGCGGTGGCACCCCCGCGCACGGCGCTGAGCGGCCGGGCAGCGTCCTGCAGCCGGAGGTAGGCGACACCGAGCAGGACCGCCGCGGTCCAACTGCCCAGCGTGTAGGCCCAGGCCGCGCCGGCGGCACCGGCGGCGGGCACCAGGGCCGCCAGGGCGGTCACCTCGACCACGGCCGCCAGCGCCGTCCGGGGGGCCACCGTCACCGCCGCATCGTTGGCGTACAGCGCCTTGACCAGCATTCCCGCGCCGATCAGGCCGACGGTGCCGAGGTCGAGCACCCTGAGCAACCCGGCGGCGTCGGCGTAGGCGGAGGGGAAGAGCAGTGCCAACACGGGCGCCGGTGCCAGCAGCAGCACCGCCTGCACCGGAAGCAGCCCGAGCGGGAACCAGCGTGCCGCGGCCACGAACCAGGCGTGGGATCCGGCGGTACCCCGGGCCCGGGCGATGAACGGGAAGACGGCGTCGATGAGTGCGTCGGCGACGTAGTAGACGGAGCGGGCCAGGATCCC
>DASTGO010000345.1:0-8731 GCA_035719045.1 Kineosporiaceae bacterium
ATCGCGGTCGGGCAGTCCCTGCTCGGCCTGGTGTACCGCACCACCCAGGTGCACATCGACGAGATGGGCAAGCTGCCGGAGGAGAAGGCCGCGTGGGGCGCTCTGGCCCACCATCCGGAGCGCAGGACGGTCCCGGGGATCCTCGTCCTGCGGCTGGACGCCCCGCTGTTCTGGGCGAACGCGGCGACCGTCTTCGACCGGCTGCTGGAGAAGATCCTGCCCCACGACGACATCCACGTCGTGCTCCTGGACCTCGAGGCCACCAACCAGCTGGACGCCACCACCGAGCGCCGCCTGGAGTCGTTCCTGGACACCCTGCGCGCGAACGGCAAGGACCTGTACCTGGTCCGGGTGTTCCACCAGGTGCGGGTCGTGATGAAGACGTCGGGGTTCTTCGATCGGCTGGGTGAGGGCCGGGCCTGGCACTCGATCAGCGCGGGGGTGCTGGCCGCCAAGGCCGTGGTCGCGGTGGAGGAGGCGTTCGCCGCGGCGTCCCACGACTGGGCCGAATGCGGGGCTGTGGCCGCGCAGGCCCCGGCGCCCGCAACCGTGGAGGAGAACGACGAGGCGGGGCCCCCCGGACCACCCGGCGACGGCTCCACCGGCATCCGGCTGCCGTTCCCCCGGACCCCGGACCTGCCGGGGTGGCCGGAGGAGTCCGGGCCGCCGTGGGAAGACCACCCGGCGATCTCCGTGGCCGTGCCGTCCTGCGCCGCCGACGCTGTGGCGCAGGAGGGCACGCCCTGCGCCGGTGAGCAGGACGACACCCTCCGGCACGGGCATCACGACCGGGGCGGCGACCACCACCGCAAGGCCCGTCGCGGGAAGGCCCAGCAGGGCAAGACCCACGACCGGCCGGACAAGAAGCCCAAGCACTGATCTTGCGGACCGCAGCCGCCCGGCCCGCCCGCAGGTCGGCGGGCCGGGGCCGTCCGGGCATCCCGTGACCGGGACGGCCCTCGACCGGGACAGCCCCGGTCGAGGGAGCCCACGGGTCAGGAGACCTGGCGGGGCACCCGTCCGGTGAGCTTGAGAACGGCGCACATGATCTTGTGCCCGGGGTCGGCGGTGGGGCCGAACATCAGTGGGCAGCCCCCGTCGATCACCCGGATGCCGTGTGCGCGCCCGAACGCCGTGGCCTCCGCGTCGACACTGCCGGCGTCGACCGAGCGGTGCATCCAGACCCGGCCGATGCCCAGGTCGACGCATTCCCGGACGGTCTGCGCGGCGTGCTGCGGCCCGGTTCCGATGACCACGGCCTCCACCCCACCGGGGATGGAGGCCAGGTCGTGGTAGCAGACGTCGCCCTCGACCTGGTCGGCTTCGGGGTTCACCGCGAACACCTCGTACCCACGGCTGCGCAGCCGCTGGTAGACCACGTTGCTGCCATGTCCCTGCGGCTTGCGGGACACCCCTGTGACGGCGATGCGGCGGCAGGACAAGAAGTCCGTGGCCGCTTCCTTGACCGAGACCACGACCGATCCCCCTCGGGTCCGCGGACGGTGCGGGACACGGCGACGGCCGCCGCCCGCTGGGCACCCTCAGGCTTTCCGGGCCCGGCAGGGTCGGACAGGGGCCAAGGTCACTGCTCGGTCAGGGCTGCTCGACGATCTCCGCGCGGGCGATCTCGGCGAAGGCCCGCTCCAGGTAGACCGGCAGCGGCTGCGGGGCGCGGGGAAGCAGGTCCGCCAGCAGAACGCAGGCGTGGCGGGTCACCGTCGCGGGGGCGGCGGGCGGGCGCTGGTCGTCCTCGGGATGGATCCCGAAGGCTCCGGTCAGGACCACCACGAGAACGTCCGGGTCGACCGGGAACCAGGCCGCGGCCGCCCGGGCACACGACTGTACGGCGGCTCGCAGATCGTCACCGGTGAGGCCGTCGGGGTGGAGGTCCTCCAGCAGGGGCCGCAGCGCCCCGGACAGCACCGCGCGCACCTGGTCGGGGTCCAGGACCGTCAGGGCGGTGGTCGCCTCGGTGAACGCCTCCCGGTCGCCGGCGGCGGACACCCCCGCCATGACCGCATCCCGGATGGCCCGCGCGGCGGGCGGCAGGGGTGTTCTCATGGGCTCGATCCTGCCGTTTTGCTCCGACCGGGTGTCGTCCGGGGTTGATTGCGTACAGAAACGGGACAATGACCCTGTGCAGCCGTCCGAACCGCAGGAAAGGCCCGATCCCGCCGCAGACCCGGGGGCCGGCGGAGGCCAACTCCTGCTGCCCTACCCGCTGAAGCGCATCGGCCAGGCCAAGCAGGTCATCATCGTGACCACCCGGTCCTGGACCGGGACCCAGGCCCAGTTGGAGGCCTATGAGGAGCTCGAGGGCGGCTGGGAGCGCGTGATCGGGCCGGCCCAGGCCCGGGTCGGGCGGACCGGCATGATCGCCGCGGAGAAGCGGGTCGCCGGCTCCGGGACCACCCCTGCCGGAACCTTCCCGCTCACCATGACCTTCGGACTGGAGCCCGACCCGGGAACGAAGATGCCGTACGTCTACGTGACGGACGCCGACCGGTGGTGGGTGACCGACCCTTCCAGCCCGCACTACAACCAGCTGCGGTCCGGCGAGGAGGGCGGGTTCCACCCGAGCGAGCACGGCAAGCGCGGATCCCTGCGGCTGCACGCACACCCGAAGGAGCTGGCGTTCGCCGTCGTCATCGACTTCAACCGCCCCTACCCGGTCCGCACCCGCGGGGCCGGCATCTTCATCCAGGTCTCCACCGGACTGTCCACCGACGGCAGCGTGGCGGTGGAGCGGGACTGCCTGCTGCAGCTGCTGGAGTGGCTGGACCCGCACAAGCACCCGGTGATCACCCTGGCGCCGGAGCGGGTGATCGCGCAGTACTGATCGCCTGCCGCGGCGCCGCCGGCGCCGGGGGTAGGCCAGGATGGCCCCATGCGTCGCGCCACCGCCGTCCGCCGTCTGCGGACGATCGCCGAGCGTGCCCGGCAGGTGTGCTCGCTGTGGGAACCCGGCACCGGGTTGGTGTCGGTGCACGCCTTCGGCCCCGTGCTGGACGTCGGAGAGGGGGAGGAACCCTCCATCGACGTGATCGAGATCGTCCTCGTGGTCGAGGCCGGACCGGACGAGCTGACCTGGTCCTACCGGCCGCCGACCTACACCGGCCTGCCCTATGTGCTCGACCTGGAGAAGGCACCCGTCGACTGGTACTTCCGCGCGGCCGGGCAGCCGGTCGGCAACCACCGGATCGTGCGCCCGCTGCCGATCTGGTCGCGGGAGGGCGGGGTGCACGAGGAGGCGCTCACGGCACTGGCCGAGGGCCGGACGGATGTGCTGGACCGGCTGCGCGAACCGGCGGCACGTCCCGCAGTGCTGCAGCGGCAGCTGGCCGAGGAGCTCGCGGCGGCGAGGGCGCAGCTGCAGCGGGTGCGGGACGCGTACTGGCAACGCCGCTGGCGGCAGTCACATCACGCGGCCGGAACCGCTCCGGAGAACTACCTCTGGGATGCCGTCAACGGGTATCTCGACCTGCTCACGTCGGCCGAGGGCGACGGCGGGCCGGCGGGCCGTGAGGCACGGTGGCAAGCTCCGGACGAGGGCGCCGATCGCTCGGGCCCGCGGGCCGGACGACGTGGCGCGCCGCCCCTGGCCGGCAGCGATCCGGAACCGATGCTCGACCTGGACGGCCTGGGGCAGCAACTCCCTGCAGAGCCCGAGCCCGAGCCTGTCGTGCCGGCGCCGGCGCCGTCCGAACCCGGACCTCAGCCGGCGCCGGCGGCCCGCAAGCGCACGACACGGCCCCGGACCTCTCGGCCGGTCGGCGGAGCCGCGGAGTGACCGCGGGATCCTCCGGCCCGGAAACGGTGCGGGACTGCCTGCGGGCGGACTGCACGGCCTGCGCGGCGCTGTGCTGCGTGGCTCCCGGGCTGACCGCCTCGGCGGACTTCGCGATCAGCAAGCCACCCGGCCGACCCTGCCCGAACCTGCTGGCGGACTTCCGCTGCGGGATCCATGACCGGCTGCGGCAGCGCGGATTTCCCGGCTGCACCGTGTTCGACTGCTTCGGGGCCGGGCAGCGGGCCACCGCGGTCTACGCGGGACGTGACCGGTGCGACGGCGCCGATGCCGGGGCCGACGCGGACCTGTTCGCCGGCTTCGGCGTGCTGCTCCACCTGCACGAGCTGCTGTGGTATCTGGACGAGGCGCTCACCCTGGCCCCCGCGCGGGCGCTGGAACCGCGGCTGCGCGCGGAGTTCCTCAGGCTGCGGACCCTGGCCGGTGGGGGGCCGCGGGAACTGGCCGCGGTCGACTCGCGGGCCGTCCGGGAACCGGTGAACGTGCTGTTGCTGGAGGTCAGCCGCGCCGTCCGGGGCCGCGACGGCAGGCCGGGCCCGGACCACCGGGGGGCGGACCTGATCGGGGTCCGGTGGCGCGGGGCCGACCTGCGTCGGGCGGACCTGCGCGGGGCCTGTCTGATCGGGGCCGACCTGCGCGGCGCGGACCTGCGGGAGGCTGACCTGATCGGGGCCGACCTGCGCGGCGCCGACCTGGGCGCGGCGGACCTGACCGGAGCCCTCTTCCTCACCCAGCCCCAGGTGAACGCCGCGAACGGGGACGACGGCACCCGGTTGCCCCCGCCCATGTCGCGGCCGCCGCACTGGGCCGGCTCCGCCCCCGCCGCCCGCGATCGGGCCGGTGGGCAGGCCGGCGGGTGATCGTGGGGTGTGCTCACGCGGGGACGGGTGGCCGTCGCGGGAGGGGCCGGCGGGACGTTCGGCGGTCCGGAGGTGCTGTGCCGGGCCGAGGATGGCGGCGTGGCGGAGGTTCGCGGCGGTCAGCACCGGTGGGTCGCCGATGCCCGCTGTCCGCTGCGGCCCGGCGAGCCCTGCACGCTCTGCCATCCGGAGGCCCACGGCCCCGGGGACTGCCCGACCGTCGCCCTGGTGATGGACGATCCGCAGCTGAGGGCCGAGCTGGTGCTGCGGCGCGACCGGGCCCGCCGGTCGGGGTGATCCTGGATCACCCGTCGCTCGGCGCGTGCCCGCCCCCGCGGTGGGGTGCCTGCGGCGGGTGGGTCCGGGGGTCAGCCAGGTAGGCCGAACTGGCCCGCCCCGGACTGCACCGCATCCGGTCTGACGGAGATCCCCGAGTCGATCAGCTGCCCGCCGTAGATGTCCGTGATCCGCAACTGGCTGCCGCACCCCGCGCCGTCGGCGGAGAGGAAGTAGTTGTACGACTGCCGAGGCAGCGACCGCCAGCCCCCGCCGACCCGGACCTCGAGGCTGCGGACCGGATTGCGGTGGTTGCGGACCTGGATCGCGCACCAGTACTGCGATGAACCGGACTTGTAGACGTACGAGACGGGACCGGAGACGGTGGGGCTGAGCAGGGACCAGGAGACCCGGATCCGGCCCGCCGACGGTGACGCCAGCTTCGCGAACGCCTCCGCGCTGAGGTCGAGGTCGCCGGGCCGGCACTCCGGACACTGGTCGACCACCTTGACCGTGATCCGGGTGCCCGTGGGACCGGTGACCGCGAGATAGGCACCACAGGCCTGGGAGTTGTCGTAGTCCGCCCGGTTCATCGCGACGATCATCCGGTCCGGGCCCGCGTCGTAGGAGCAGTTGCCCGCACCGGTGGCGCCGTAGAACGTCCCGTCACCGGAGTAGGTGCGGCCGTACTGGATCCGTCCGGTGCCGCTGCCGCTGCCCGAGGCGGCGGTGCCCGAGGCCCCGGCGCCGGACGAGCCCGTGCCGGTGGACGCCGGGCCGGGGGGCGCCGTGGCGGGGCGTCCGGGTCGCGCGGTCGCGGAGGAGTGGGCCGGCTCCGGCGGGACAGCGGTCGGGCCGGAGGAGGCCGAGGCCGTGGTGGGTACGGCTGACGGCGACGTCGGGACCGTCGCAGGGGCGGTAGCGGTGGGGTCGACGGACGCCCCGGCCGTGGTCGGCTGCACCGCCGGGGGCGTGGCCAGGGCGCTCGGCGAACCGGTGACAGGTTCGGTGGACCACCGGAACGCCGCCCAGGCCGCAATGAACGCGAAGGCGATCACGGCCGGTCTCACCAGCCTGCGCCGCTGCCATCGCATCCGGCTGGCCTCCGTCCTCGTCGCCCGGCAACGCACCTGACATCTCCGCGGGAGCGCGGAAGGTTGCCTGCTCGGTGTGCGAGGTACGGGGCTGCGGCCCGGACGTCACGGCGGGGGCCGGCCCGCTGCGGACCGGCCCCCGCCGTGACGGTGCGGCGTCGTTACGGACGTGTCGCGTCAGGTCAGCCGGGTGACCCGGTCGGCGGCCGGCGGGGCGACCGGCGCATGGGCGCCGAGGTACGCCGTGAAGGCGTCCAGGTCGACCCCGCCGCCGAGCCGGTTGGTGCCGTTGCGCAGTTCGAGGAACCCGTCCCCGCCGTCGGCGAGGAAGGAGTTCACGGTCACCCGGTAGGTGGCGGCCGGGTCCACGGCGGTCCCGTTGAGCATGATGCTCGCCGGGTCGATCTTGTCGCCCGGCGGCGCGCCCGCCGACCAGGCGTAGGCGAGCCCCTTCGACACCGCGAGATGCAGGAACCGCACCGTCCCGTCACTCTGCGGGGTCCACTGCTGTTCCAGGACCTTCTCGAGCTGTGCTCCGGTGAGGTCCATCGAGACCAGCAGGTTGCCGAACGGCTGGACCGCCGCGGCCTCGGAGTAGGTGACCTTCCCGTCGCCCTCACCTGCGGTCGAGCCGGCGTAGGTCAGGTCGGCGCGCACGCCACCGGGGTTCATCAGCGCGATCGCGGACCCGCCGTCGACCGGTGCCGCGGTGGCCTCCAGTTGGGCGTCCGCGATCAGGTCACCGAGCGGGGTCTCCACGTCGCGGATCTTCCCCCGGGCCCGGATGTCCGCGGTGATCGAGCCGACCACCCGGTTGCCGATCGGGGCGGCCCGCTCGGTCCAGGTGGCGGTCCGTGCGGCCTGGGCGGCGTCCGGGGTGACGTCGCGGGTGACCACGTGGTTGGCGCTGGTGACCGAGCTGCGGACCACGTCGCGGGTGCGCCGGTCGAGTTGCAGCTGGGTGGCGGTGATCAGCTTCCCGTAGGACGACGCGCTGGTGACGTAGCGGTCGTTGCCCGCCGGGTCCTTGATGTCGCAGATGTAGGACTGGTGACTGTGCCCGCTGACGATGAGGTCGATGCCGGGGTCGAGCCGCTTGGCCAGGTCGACCACGTCACCGCTGATCGTGGCCGGCCCGCCTCCGGGGTTGCACGGGAAGTCGTAGGTCGCTGCGGCCGGGGCGAGGCCACCCTGGTGGAGCAGGAGGACGATGGCCTTCACACCGCGGCGTCCCAGGTCCGCGGCGGCCAGGTTCGCGGTGGCGATCTCGTCGCGGAACTCGATGTCGCGGATCCCGGCCTGGGCCACCAGTTCGTCGGCACTGTGCAGGGTCAGTCCGATGAAGCCGACCTTGACGTCGCCGACCTCCTTCACCCAGGTCGGCGGCAGGATCGTGCGGCCGGTCCGGGAGCCGAACCATGCGCCGTAGTCGTCGCTGCGGGCCGGCCGGTCGGCCTTCGTGCCCGGCTTGTAGGTCACG
Organism: Kineosporiaceae bacterium; assembly: GCA_035719045.1. GTDB lineage: Bacteria > Actinomycetota > Actinomycetes > Actinomycetales > Kineosporiaceae > DASTGO01. The sequence continues at coordinate 7,519 of DASTGO010000345.1, forward strand.
TTCGCGGCCAGGTAGTGGTAGCGCGCGCCCCGGTAGCCGTTCGGGTCGAAGCAGCCCTGAACCGGGTGGCAGCCCCCGTACTGCATGCGCAGCAGTTCCGCCACACCCTCGTCGAGCTCATGGTTGCCGACGGCGCTGACGTCGAGCTTGAGGGCGTTGAGGGCCTCGACCGTCGGCTCGTCCTTGAACGCCGCGGACGTGAACGGCGAGGCGCCGATCAGGTCTCCGGCGCTGACCGTGACGCTGTGCGGCTGCCCGGCACGCAGGCTCTTCAGGTGAGAGGCGAGGTACGCCATCCCGCCCGCCGGAACCGCACCGGCGGCGGTCGGGACGTTCCCGTCGCTGCCGGTCGGCGGGTCCAGATAGCCGTGGAGGTCGTTGAACGACAGGATCTGCAGCGGGACCGTCCGCGGCTGGGCCCGGTCATCCGCGCTGGCCGTCCCGGCGGCGGCGAGCCCGGTCAGGGTGAGGGCGAGAACGCCGCCCACGGCCAGCCCGCGACGTCGCCCGGTCCGGACGGGTCGCGCGGACGGGTCCGGGGCGGATGGAGTCGGTGAGTCGTGGCGGTTCCGTCGCATGGTGTCGTCCTCCCGAAGACGCGCTGCGCAGGCACGGCGGGGCCGCTGCCCTGGGCCCGGTGTGCTGTGGTGCCAGGCACGTTATCGACCGGTCGGGGCGCGCGGAGCGGATCATCGGCCCAGGCGACGAATCCTGGCGACAGTGATCATCCGGCGCAGACGGAGTCGGCCAGATCTGCCGTAGCCATACGCTCCGCGAGAGTTCCGGCCGGTGCAGGTCAGTCGCGGGAGGGGCCGGAGCCGTGACCGGAGCCGGCACGCCCCTGCGGCATCGGGCCGAGGTGTTCGGCGGCGGCCGCGACGACGGCGTCCGCGGTCGCGGCCAGGGCCGGGGAGTCCAGCCGCCACTGCTGCCAGAACAGCAGGACGTCCACCGGCCCGGTCGGGTCGAGTTCGACCAGCCGCCCGTCACCCAGCAGCGGCGCGGCCTGGACCCGGGGGAGCATGCCCCAGCCCAGCCCGGCCGCGACGGCATCCACGAACCGTTGCGTCTGAGCGCTGACTGGCAGCGCTCATGCCGCACTCTCGCCTTGCGGCGGGAGGCTCCCGGTCTGAGGAGCATCCGCTCGGCCGGGTTGACGCTTCACAGCCACCTGCGGGACAGGTCCCGTCTTGCGGTCGGCTCCACGTCCGTT
>DASTGO010000346.1:0-13491 GCA_035719045.1 Kineosporiaceae bacterium
GCTCCTCGTCCGGCTGCGCATCCGCGTGGACCATGTCCCAGAGCATCCGGTCGACCGGGTGGAACCAGATCGGGGCGCCGGTCGCCTGGCGCAGCGCCGGAGCGGCGGTGATGTGGTCGTTGTGCCCGTGGGTGAGCACGATCGCGGTCACCCGCCGGCCGCCGATCGCGGCCACGATCGGCGCGGCGTCGTGCGGTGCGTCGATGACCAGCACCTCGTCGTCGTCCCCGACCAGCCAGACGTTGTTGTCGACGTCGAAGTCCTGGCCGTCGAGGGAGAACACCCCGCTGGTGACGACCCGCTCGATGCGCGCACCGCCGCTGGCCGGCTCGCTGCGCTCGTTCACAGGACCACCACGGACCGGAGCACCTCACCGCCGTGCATCTTCACGAAGGCCTCCTCGACGTCCTCCAGCGCAATGGTCTCGCTGACGAACTTGTCCAGCGGCAGCCGGCCCTGCAGATGCAGGTCGATCAGGGTGGGGAAGTCCCGGGACGGCAGGCAGTCGCCGTACCAGGAGGACTTCAGCGCCCCGCCGCGACCGAACACGTCCAGCAGCGGCAGGTCCAGGCGCATGTCCGGTGACGGGACACCTACCAGGACGACGGTGCCGGCCAGGTCCCGGGCGTAGAAGGCCTGCCGATAGGTCTCCGGCCGGCCGACCGCGTCGATGACGACGTCCGCCCCGTTGCCGCCGGTGAGTTCACGGATGGCCTCCACGGCGTCGGTGATGCGGGAGTTCACCGTGTCGGTGGCCCCGAACTCCCTGGCCCAGGCCAGTTTCCGGTCGTCGACGTCGACGGCGATGATCCGGCGCGCGCCGACCAGTCGTGCCCCGGCGATCGCGGCGTCGCCGACCCCGCCGCAGCCGATCACCGCGACGTTGTCGTCACGCTGCACGCCGCCGGTGTTGATCGCGGCGCCGATCCCGGCCATCACCCCGCAGCCGAGCAGGCCGGCGACCTGGGCCGGGGCCGCCGGGTCGACCTTGGTGCACTGGCCGGCGGCGACGAGGGTCTTCTCCACGAAGGCGCCGATGCCCAGTGCCGGGGACAGTTCCGTGCCGTCCTCCAGCGTCATCCTCTGCTCGGCGTTGTGGGTGGCGAAGCAGTACTGCGGACGGCCGCGACGGCAGGCCCGGCACTGTCCGCAGACGGCCCGCCAGTTGAGGATCACATAGTCGCCGGGTGCGACCTCGGTGACGCCCTCGCCGACCGCGTCGACGACGCCCGCCGCCTCGTGGCCGAGCAGGAACGGGAAGTCGTCGTTGATGGCGCCTTCCCTGTAGTGCAGGTCGGTGTGACAGACCCCGCAGGCCTGCACCCGCACCGTGGCCTCACCCGGCCCCGGATCGGGGACGACCACGGTCTCCAGCGAGACGGGCGCCCCCTTGGCCCGTGCGATGACCCCGCGAACCCTCTCGGCCATGCAGCTGCCCTCCTCCAGACGCGCCCCCGGGCGAGCGCTCGGGGATCGTAACTCGGGGCGTCAAGGACCCTCCGTCCCCGACGCGCCGACAGACCGCCTCCGTCCGCGGGCACGAGGCTCCGCGGGCACGGGGCCGGGGTGCGGGCGGTCGTCCGAGTGCTCGTTCTCCGCAGGCGAGGACTGCGCCGGCGGATCGCGCTGACCGGATCGCGTCGACCGGATCGCGTCGACCGGATCGGCAGGCCGGGGTCCTTGGGCAGGAATCGGTCGCCGCCCGCACGCAGGGCGGCTTCGATCACGTCGTCGAGGTCGTAGGTGGTCAGCATCCCCTGCCCGGACCCGTCCGCGTGTCGCATCCGATGCGAACAGTAATTGTCGCGCGACACCTAGTAATTTTCCTGCGGTACGGCCTGGTGCCGGAGGGGTCTGTACGGCAGAATGGCGCGCGCTAGACGCCACCGTGGTGACCGGACACCGGGCATCCCTTCGGGCGAGGTCGTTGGGGAAGACGCACCTCGATCCCAGAAGGAGGTCCAGATGGCCGGTGCGACGACGCGTGGCGTTCTGTTCGTGCACTCCGCGCCGCGCGCACTGTGCCCACACATCGAGTGGGCTGCGGGCGGCGTACTGGGCGTGCGCCTGTCGCTGGACTGGATCCCGCAGCCGGCCGCGCCCGGGTTGTACCGCACCGAGTTGTCCTGGCAAGCGGAACAGGGCACCGGTTCGCGGCTTACCTCCGCCCTGCGCGGATGGGCGCACCTGCGGTACGAGGTGACCGAGGAGCCCAGCTCCGGGGTGGACGGCGCCCGGTGGAGTCACACGCCGGAACTCGGGATCTTCCATGCGGTCACGGATGTCCACGGCAACGTGGTCGTCCCGGAGGACCGGATCCGGGCCGCGCTGGAGGCCGGGCGCGCGGAGCCGGACCGGCTGCGGCAGGAGCTGGATCTGGCGCTCGGGCGGTACTGGGATGAGGAACTGGAGCCGTTCCGCTACGCCGGCGACGGGGCGCCGGTGCGCTGGCTGCATCGCGTGGGCTGAGCCGCACCGCGCGGGCTGAGCTGGGCTGAACCGGCCGGAGGCAACCCGGTGCACGGGTGGGCCCCCGGTGGTCACCGATCGGTGACCACCGGGGGCCGTTTTTCTTGCCGTGAAGCCCCTGGAACCGTCGTGCCCGGAGTTTCCCGTGCTGGACTTCCCCGTGCTGGAGTTCTCCGTGCGTGGACTTCTCCGTGCCCGGACCTCTCCGTGCCCGGACCTCTCTACATGGGGCGGGCCGGTCCGGCCTCAGACGCTGCGGAAGGCCACGGCCACGTTGTGACCGCCGAACCCGAACGAGTTGTTCAGCACCACGGCGTCCCCGGCGGGCAGCGGGCGTGGCTCCTTGCGGACCACGTCGAGGGTGACCTCGGGGTCGAGGTCTTCGACGTTGATCGTGGGGGGTGCCACCCGGTGGTGCAGGGCCAGGATGCTGAAGATGCCCTCGAGGGCTCCGGCCGCACCGAGCAGGTGCCCGGTCATCGACTTCGTGGCGGAGACCGCTATCTGGTCGACCGCATCGCCGAGGGCCGCCCGCAGCGCCTTGACCTCGGCCACGTCACCGACCGGGGTCGAGGTGGCGTGGGCGTTGATGTGCACGATGTCGGCGACGTCGACGGCCCCGTCGGCGAGCGCGGCCCGGATGGCCCGGGCCGCCCCGCTGCCCTCGGGGTCGGGTGCGGCGATGTGGTAGTGGTCGGAGGTCATTCCGGCGGACACGATCTCGGCGTAGATCCGCGCGCCGCGGGCCCTGGCGTGCTCCTCGCTCTCCAGGACGACCAGGGCGGCACCCTCGCCGAGGACGAAACCGTCCCGGGAGGTGTCATACGGCCGGGAGGCGGTCTGCGGGGTGTCGTTCCGGGTGGACAGCGCCTGCATGGCGGCGAAGCCGGCGATCGGCAGCGGGTGGATCGCCGCCTCGCTGCCGCCCGCCAGCACCACGTCGGCTCGCCCGGACCGGATCATCTCCAGGCCGTAGCCGAAGGCCTCGGCCCCTGATGCGCAGGCGGACACCGGGGTGTGCGCGCCGGCCCCCGCCTTCAGCTCGATGCTGATCTGCGCGGCCGGGGAGTTGCTGATGAGCATCGGGACGGTCAGCGGGAGCACCCGCCGCGGCCCCTTCTCCCGGAGCGTGTCGTAGGCGGTGAGCAGGGTCCAGACGCCGCCGATCCCGGAGGCGCAGACCACGCCGAGCCGTTCGGAGGGGACCTCGGGGGTACCGGCGTCAGCCCAGGCCTCCCGGGCCGCGACGACCGCGTACTGGCCGACCGGGTCCAGCCGCTTCGTCTCGACCCGGGTCAGCACTGCCTCGGGGCGGACCTTGAGCTGGCCGGCGAAGGTCACCGGCAGTGCGTGCTGCTCCACCCAGTCGTGGGTGAGGGTGCTGGCCCCGGGGGTCCCGGCGAGGGCGGCCTCCCAGGTGCTGGGCACGTCGCCGCCGAGCGGTGTGGTCGCCCCGAGCCCGGTGACGACGACCTTGCGCTGCGAACCGTTGGACATGGCGATCCTTGTGCTCCTTGTGCTCGTCCGCACGTTGCTGGGATGGGCGCGGGGGGCGTCTGCTCGAGTCTGCCGGGAGGTCGGCGTGACCGCCCGTGGGCGCCGGCGCCGGCCCGTTCCCCCCGGATGGGCCGGCGCCGGTCGCGCTCAGTCCTGGGCGGACTGGATGTATGCGACGGCGTCGCCGACGGTCTTGAGGTTCTTGACGTCGTCGTCCGGGATGCGCACGCCGAACTTCTCCTCGGCGTTCACCACGATCGTCATCATCGACAGCGAGTCGATGTCGAGGTCGTCGGTGAAGGACTTGTCGAGCTGGACGGCGTCGGCGGCCAGGCCGGTCTCCTCGTTGATGATCTCGGCGAGACCGCTGAGGATCTCCTGCTCGCTCAGTGCCATGCGGATTGCTCCTTCTTCGGTGGGGTCGCCGTGATCCGGCGGGGTGGTGCCTCTCCGCCCCGGCTCCGGGCCGGGCGGGGTCTCAGGGCAGTTCGACGACCTGGGCGGCGTAGGCCAGCCCGGCACCGAACCCGATCAGCAGGGCCCGGCCGCCGGAGCGGACCTCGCCCTGGGCGAGCATCCGGTCCATCGCGATCGGGATCGAGGCCGCTGAGGTGTTGCCGGTCTCGGCGATGTCGCGGGCCACCGGGACGTGGGCCGGAACCCGCAGTTCCTTGACCATCGCGTCGATGATCCGGACGTTGGCCTGGTGGGGGATGAACGCGTCGAGGTCGCCGATGCTCAGGCCGGCGGCGTCGAGTGCCTTCTGCGCGACCGGCGACATCTGCCAGACCGCCCAGCGGAACACTGCGGGCCCGGCCATCTTCAGGGCCGGCCAGGTGCGCTCAGGGTCGTCGCGGTACTCGATCCAGGACTGCTTGTTGATGATCGTGTCCCACTGGGCGCCGTCGCTGCCCCAGATCGTGGGACCGATCCCCGGGGTGTCGCTCGGGCCGATCACCACTGCGCCGGCCCCGTCGCCGAAGATGAACGCGCTGGACCGGTCGTGCAGGTCGAGGAAGTCCGAGAGCTTCTCGACCCCGACCAGCAGGACGTGCCGGGCCGATCCGCCGCGGACCATGTCGCTGGCCAGCGAGATGCCGTAGCAGAACCCGGCACAGGCGGCGGAGATGTCCAGGGCGGCGGCCGGGGTGGCGCCGATGCGGTAGGCGAGCAGGGCGGCCGACGAGGGCGTCTGGTAGGGGTGGGTCACGGTGGCCACCAGGACGGCGTCGATGTCGGCGGGGGTCAGTCCGGCCCGCTCGATCGCCGTGCGCGCGGCCGCCTCGGCCATGTCCGTGACGGATTCGTCGGCCGCGGCGAACCGCCGGCTGACGATCCCGGACTTCTCCCGGATCCACTCGTCGGAGGAGTCGATGTACCGGCAGATCTCCTCGTTGGTGACCACGCGCTCGGGGCGGTAGCTACCGACGGACAGGATCCGGGCGTGCCGGGCCCCGCTGGGGGTCAGCAGGTCCTGGCGGGGGGCGGACTGCTCGCCCGTGGCGGGCTCGGTCATCGGGTGCCTCCAGTCGGGTCGGCGAGCAGCGGGGCGCCCTCGGCGTGCTCGGCCACCAGGGCCCGGGCCGCATCAAGATCCGCGGGGGTCTTGACCGCGACCACGGCCACGCCGGGCAGGGCGCGCTTGGCCAGGTTGGCCAGGGTTCCCGCGGGTGCGAGCTCGATCAGGGCGGTGACCCCGAGCGCGCTGAGTGTTGACATGCACCGGTCCCAGCGCACCGGGTTGCTCACCTGGTGGATCAGGAGTTCCAGGGCCTGGGCGCCGTCGCCGACCACGCTCCCGTCGGCATTGGTGAGCAACTGGACCAGGGGCCGGCCCGGTGCGATCCCGGCGGCGGCCTTGGCCAGCGCCTCGACGGCGGGGGCCATGTGGTGGGTGTGGAAGGCGCCGGCCACCTGCAGCGGGATCACCCGGGCCTTGGCCGGGGGCTGCGCGGACAGGGCCTGCAACTGCTCCAGGGTGCCGGCCGCGACGACCTGGCCGGTGCTGTTCATGTTCGCCGCGGTCAGGCCGTGTCCTTCGAGGGCCGCGGCCACCTCGGTGGCGTCCCCGCCGAGCACGGCACTCATCCCGGTCGGGGTGACCGCGCTGGCCTCGGCCATCGCCCGGCCGCGCACGCGGACCAGCGAGATGGCCTCCGCAGCCGTGAGTACCCCGGCCAGGGCGGCCGCGGTCAGCTCCCCGACCGAGTGGCCGGCGGTGACGGCGACCCCGGGACCGGCCGGCAGGCCGCCGGCGAGGGCCTCGAAGGTGACCAGTCCGGCGGCGACGATGAGGGGCTGGGCGACCGCGGTGTCCCGGATCGTCTCCGCATCGGACACCGTGCCATGGGCGACGAGGTCCGTGCCGGCGTCCTCGGACAGCGCGGCGAGTCGATCGGCAACAGTGGGCAGCTCCAGCCAGGGCTGCAGGAAACCGGGAGTTTGGGAGCCCTGTCCGGGGCAGACGACGGCGAGCACGGGTTAAGAGTCCTCTCTGTCGGCCCCGTCGGGACGCGGCGCGACGGACGAAGCTGCGGGCATGGTTTTGGAGGAATCCTCCAAACGAGTCCCCCCGGCTCATCTGCCGCCGGGCGGGTCTGCCAGACGACCTGCCGTGATTGCCACCTGGAGGACGAACCCCTCCCGCGGATCCGCCGGGTCCCATCCTGTGACCTCGGCCACACGGCGCAGCCGGTAGCGGACGGTGTTGGGGTGCACGAACAGGACCCGGGCGGTGCCCTCGACGGACCGGCCGAACTGCAGGTACGAGGCCACGGTCTCCAGCAGGCTCGGATCGGCCTCGGCCAGTGGGCGGTACACCCGGTCGACCAGGGCCCGCCGGGCGGTGGAGTCCCCGCTGAGCAGCCGCTCCGGCAGCAGTTCGTCGGCCCCCACCGGCCGGGGCGCCCCGGGCCAGGCGCGGGCCGCGACCAGACCGGCCAGGGCGGCCCGGGCGGACCGGCCGGCGTCGGTCAGGCTCGGCATCTGGGGGCCCGTGACCACGGGGCCCGGCCCGAAGTGGGCGCTCAGCTCTGCGGCGACCGCCAGCGGGGCCTCTGCCCGGCCGAGGGCCACGACGATCCGGTCCCCCTGCACTCCGACCAGGGCATCCGCACCCAGGGAGCGCGCGGTCCGGCGCAGGTTGTCCACCACGTCCTCGACCTGGCCTGCCGGGGTGGTGCCGACCACCACGACGACCTGGTCGGAGGCCGCCCAGCCGAGGGCAGCCGCCCGGGACCGGACCGCGTCGTCGGCCTCCCCGCGGACCAGGGCGTCCACGACGAGGGCCTCCAGGCGGGCGTCCCAGGCCCCGCGGGCCTCCGCTGCCTTCGCGTAGATCGTGGCCGCGGCGAAGGCCACCTCGCGGGAGTAGCGCAGGACCGACTCCCGCAGGTCCTGCTCCGCGCCGGGGGCCGCCAGGACGTCCACCTGGTCCTCGACGGCGTCGACGACGGTCCGCAGCAGTTCCAGGGTCTGCTGCAGCGAGATCGACCGGGTGAGCTCGCGCGGGGCCGTCCCGAAGACGTCCGCGGTGATCTCCAGGTCTCCGCCGGGCTGCTGGTACCAGGCGATGAAGGCGGCGATACCGGCCTGGGCGACCAGTCCCACCCAGGACCGGTCCTCGGGATCCATGGCCCGGTACCAGGGCAACCGGTCGTCCATCCGGTGCAGTGCGGCCCGGGCCAGGGCTCCCGTGCTGCGGTGCAGTCGTTGGAGGGTCGGGTCGCCCGTGGGCACGCTCACGGCGGTCAAGCGTAGGCGGTGGCCGGCCGTCGGTGGGGGCGGGGTTTTGTGGGAGGTGGACAACCTGCGCCCCGCCGGACCCGGCCGTAGGCTAGTGGCCGGAATTGCCCGGATGCTTCCCGGAGCCCTTGTCGGGTCCCTTTCCGGTCCCCTTGTCCGACCCCTTCCCGGAACCCTTGCCGCCCTTGTGCAGGGCCGCGGCGTCGGGGTGGGCCAGCAGGGTGGCGACGTGGTCGGGGACCTGGGTGAACAGCTCGCGCGGCGGGCGCTGGTAGTCCTGGGCGGGCGGTCGCGGCGGCAGCACGATCTGGGGCAGCGGGATGTGCGCGTAGGGCAGCACCGAGAGCAGATGGGCGATCATGTTCAGCCGGGCGTGCCGTTTGATCTCGGCCTCGACCACGTACCAGGGGGCCTCGGGGATGTCGGTGTGCACGAACATCTCGTCCTTGGCCCGGGAGAACTCGACCCATTTCTCCCTGGTCAGCAGGTCGTTGGGGGAGAACTTCCACTGCCGGAGCGGGTCCTCCAGCCGGGACCGGAACCGCCGCTCCTGCTCCTCGTCGCTGACCGAGAACCAGTACTTGCGCAGCAGGATCCCGTCCTCGACCAGCATCCGCTCGAACACCGGGCACTGGTGCAGGAACCGGCGGTACTCCTCCGGGGTGCAGTACCCCATCACCCGCTCCACGCCGGCCCGGTTGTACCAGGACCGGTCGAACAGGACGATCTCGCCGGCGGCCGGAAGCCGCTGGATGTAGCGCTGGAAGTACCACTGCGAGCGCTCCCGCTCGGTCGGTACCGGCAGCGCCTCGATCCGGGCCACCCGGGGGTTGAGGTACTCGGTGATCCGCTTGATCGTGCTGCCCTTGCCCGCCGCGTCGCGCCCCTCGAAGATGATCACCACCCGCTGCCCGGTCGCCTTCACCCATTCCTGGACAGCGACCAGCTCACCCTGCAGGCGCAGCAGTTCGCGCTCGTAGGCCACCCGGGGGAGCCGCGGCGGCGGATCGTTGCGGTCGGGGGAGGAGGTCAGGGACCCGGCGGCAGGTGTCTCGCCCGCCCCGGGTGCGGAATGGCTGCGCGTCATGACCCCACTTCATAGGGTCACGGGCGGCTGCTGCAAGGAAGCGCTCCGCAGCGCGGCCGGATCGCGGGCTGAATCGGGATGAAGCGGACCTAGGTCGCCACTCCAGCGGGCGGGGGCTAGGGTCGAGGCGGGTCGTGGGCCGTGCGGGGGCAGGGGCGTCGACGCCGAGGGCTGGGACAGGGTCAGCCCGGGGAGGACAACGATGGGGTCGCTCGACAGGATTGTGAAGCGGGTGGTCCCGCAGGCCGCCGTCGGAGGCGGGGCCGAGGGAGCCGACGTGGACGACGCCGAGGAGTCCCGGTTGTGGGCCGTCCTCAAGGAGGACCCGAACGACGAGGTGGCGTTCGCCCGCCTCGCCGAACTGGTCCGGCAGCGGGCCGGTGAGGGGCACGAGGACGCCGACCAGCAGCGGGCCGCGGGTGATGCGGTGTGGGCGTTGGCCGAGGAGCTCGCCCACTCCGGACGGGCCTGGTACCCGCTGCTGGAGTTGGCCCGGTTGTCGGTGCACGACGACCGGGAGGCGGCACTGCGCCGGCTGGCTACCGCCAGTGAACGGGACTCCACTGGCCGGGCGCTGGCGAAGGGCCTGCAGATGCTGCGCGAGGAGCATCTCCCCGACGAGGCACTCGGCCTGGGGGTCGGGCACTGGCGGCCCCGTGAACATGACCCGGAGGCGGGGCGGCAACTCGTCGAGGCGGCCGTGGAGGCGGGCCGCAAGGCCGACGCCCGACGCCACCTGGACGCCCTCAGTCAGCACCCCGACGTCGGCCGGGTGCAGATCCTGCGGGCGGAACTGGAACGGCGGATCGCCGAGGAACTGGCCAAGACCGGCCAGATCCCGGTGGTCGACGTCCGGGAGGCCCATCCGGAGTCGGCCGACGTCCGCGATGTGCGCGAACCGCGGGACACCGGCGGACTGAACCTCCTGCGAGGGGTCTTCCGCCGGCCGAAGCCGTAACTCGCGGTACGGCCTCACGCACCGGTCGGTGACGTGGAGCGGCCCCGGTCGCCGTTCACGCCGGGTCGGCGGCGGTGAGCACCCGGTCCCGTCCCTCCGCCTTGGCGCGCAGGAGGGCGGCATCGGCGGCCTCGATCAGCTGCGCGGCTGCGGCGTCGACCTCTCCGGCCGGCGTCGGCGGGCCGGGAGGTGCGCCCGCCCGCGTGCCCGGTGCGGCGTGCAGTGCGGCGACGCCGAAGCTGGCGGTCACCGGGACCGGCTGGGTGATCTCGTGCAGGGCCAGTCGGGCCCGCTCCGCGACCTCGGCGGCCTGTCCCAGCTCCCGTCCGGGCAGCAGCAGGGCGAACTCCTCGCCGCCGTAGCGGGCCGCCAGCTGACCGGGCCCGAGCGACGCGCGCAGGGTCGCCGCGACGGCCTGGAGGGCCTGGTCCCCGACCGGATGGCCCCAGCGGTCGTTGATCGACTTGAACCGGTCGACGTCGACCAGGACGAGCGCGAACCCCCGGCCCTCCTGCCGCCAGCTCGCGGTGAGCCGGGCCAGCGCGGTGTCGAACGACCGCCGGTTGGCCACCCCGGTGAGACCATCCCGGGTGGCCGCGTCGTGCAGCCGCTGCAGCAGCAGGGTCCGAGAATAGGCGAGGGCCGTGGTGGCAGCCGCCTGGACCGCCGCCGAGACCACCCGGCGTTCCACGCGCAGGCCGGAGCGGGCGGCGTGCTCGAACACCAGCCAGCGAGCCACGCCGGAGGCGGGCAGCCTCACCGCGACGACCCGGCGCGCACCGGGCAGCAGCCGGGACAGCCAGGGGTCCAGGTCCTCGGCAAGGCTCCGGGCCAGGACCGCCCCGTCGGCGGTGTCCGGCTGCTGCAGCAGCGCCGACCCGCGGGTGGCGGCGGCAGGGGGTGCCGGGGAGAGCCCCGACCCCCGCAGCAGCCGCAGCCCGGTCTCGCCGCCCTCGCAGATCAGGGCGCGCTGCCCGCCCAGTTCGGTCACGATCAGCTGCACGAGCCGCTCGAGGACCTCGCCGGGGGCGTCCACGGCGTGGAGCGCGGCGGTGAAGTCGGCGAGCAGGTGAGCGTCGTAGCGGCGTCGGCGCAGTTCCCGTTCGTTGGTGGCCGCCGCGACCGCGGTCGTCAGCACCACCAGCGCCAGCAGGAGGATCTCGGCGGTCAGGCCCAGGTCGGGATCGACGTGCACCGGCGAGGGGGTGGGCCACAGCCCGGCCTGCTCCCCCCGGTAGACCGTGATCAGCAGCAGAGACTGCCACACCCAGATCTTCAGCCCGGTCCGGAACGAGGCGATCAGGCACACCGCCACCAGGTTCGCGGCGATGGCGACGTCGACGAGCAGGCCGGGGCCGAGGGCCTCGTGCAGGTACTGCAGGAACACCGCGTCCAGGAGCAGTCCGACGCCGAACAGCCGTAAGCCGATACTGCGGCTCAGGTGCGGGACGAGAGCCGTGAACGTCCCGGTGACGGCCAGATGCGAGGCCGCGATCACGGCCACCGTGGCCGCACTGCGGCGATCCGCGGGCAGCAGCAGCCCGACCGCGAGCCCCGCCACCAGGATCCGCAGCACCATCACCAGCCGGGCGCGAAGGTTCAGCGGCAGGATCTCGTCGCTTCGGCTGCCGGTGTGGGTGGTCATCTCAGCCCTGCCGGCCGAAGAGGTCGGGGAAGGACAGCTCGGACTCTCGCCTGGACAGGGCCGCCATGGCCAGCTTCGGGTCCCGCCGGTCGATCCAGTCCTGCACCGCCAGGAAAGCCGCGACCAGGATCAGCAGCAGCAGTGGCAGTTGCGGCTGATCGGCCACCGCGACGAGCGTGCGCACCGACCGCACGACGGTGGGGCCCAGCGCCCGCAACGGCGCACCGAGCACCAGGTCGACCCCGGAGCTCGGGCGACGGCCGGTGCCGGACGTGCCCGGACCCGAGCCCTTGCCCCCGGACCTGCTGCCGGGGCCACCGGCGGCTGCCGACGACGAGGACGGGCTACCGGAATCCGTTCCGCTCGGGGAGGCGGTGTCTGTGGGCGGCTGCTCGGTGGGGCTGCCCGAGGGCAGGGGCGGTCCCGGTGCGGTGGTCGGCTCCGACGTTCGCATCCGTGTGTGCTGCGAGCCGGGGGAGGTTGCCGGAGGCGCGGGAGCCGACGTGGGTGTCGGCGGCGGGTGAGGTGGCTGCGGCGGGGCGGTGGTGGGGGCCGGCGGTGTCGTGGTGGGCGTCGGTGGTGTCGAGGTGGGCGGGGTCGTGGTGGGGGTCGGTGGTGTCGAGGTGGGCGGGGTCGTGGTGGGGGTCGGCGACGTTGAGGGTGGCGGCACCGGCGGCGTGCCGGAGACCAGCCGCCACTGCAGGGTCCCCGCGGCGTCCACGCCCTGGGGAGCGGTGGAGTCCACGGACACCGTGACCCGGAACGAGCGGGACGGCTGGACATCCGGCTGCCATCCGGTGGGGATGCCGTCCGAGGCGGCCGCGGCGGCCAGCGCGGTGAGCGTGCCGGACCAGATCACGGTGCCGGTGAACCCCGAGCAGTCGCCGAACACCCCGCCCTGGCCCAGCTCGACGGCGACGGCCAGGTGATCGGCCAGCCCGCCGGTGACCGAGATGGCGGCGACGGACACCGTGTCACCGGCCGCCGCGCCGGTCGTCCCCACGGCGATGCAGTTGGTCTGGGCCTGGCCCGGGACCAGGAGGGCGGACCCGTCGAACATCGCCGTGGCGTGGTCGTCGTCGAACAGGGACACCCCCGAACGGGCGATCACCCCATCAGCGCCCGCCCAGGTCGGGTCGAAGAGCTGCCCCGCGACGGCGAGCAGCGCGCTCAGCCCGAGCAGCCAGCTCACCGGCCGCGGCAGCCTCCCCGGCGGGCCGGGAGCGGCCGCCACCGCCCGCGTTCGCCTCCCGGGCTGGCTGGGCTCGACCGTCGCCGTCCGTGACCGCCGCCCGAGCGTGGAGGCCGGCATCGACAGCCCTCCTGGACAGGGTGACCCACGAGGTGGTCGGTCCACCCCGGCGGGTTTTCGGCACCGGAGCCTTCCGGGTGAAGTCCGCCGGCAGGATCAAGAACGGTCCCGGTCCGGCCGACCCAGACGGGAGACCCCCCGTTGGACACCGGTGGCGCTTCCAAGGAGGCCGATGTGCAGCACGCGCCCGCACGGGCGTCCCGTCTGCGGGCGGGGTCGGTCTTCGGGGCGGTCGCGGTCGCGACCACCGCGGCGCTGGTGACCCGCAGCTCCCTGGCCGCGTTCACCGCCACGACGCAGAACTCCGGCAACCACTGGGGCACCGCCACCGTGGTCCTGTCCGACGACTCCCAGGGCGTAGCTCGCTTCAACGTGTCCGGTCTCGTCCCGGGTGGGCCGGGATCCTCCGACGCCCAGTGCATCCGGGTCAGCTACGCAGGCTCGGCCACGTCGGACATCCGGCTGTTCGCCACCGTCTCCAACGACACCGGCCTCGGCCAGTACCTGACCCTCAAGATCGAGGAGGGGACAGGGGGCATGTTCGCCGACTGCACCGGCTTCACGCCGAGCTCGACCCTCTACACCCCCGGCACCCTCGCCGGCTTCTGCGCAGCCCACGGCACCTGGGCGAACGGGGTCTCCACCTGGCGGGCCACAGGCGCCGCCAACCGCACCTACCGCATCACGTACACCCTGGTGGACGACAGCGCGGCCCAGGGGACGTCGGTGAACGCGGTGTTCAGCTGGCAGGCCCAGAGCGTCCCGCATGCCTGAGCCGA
>DASTGO010000347.1:0-4504 GCA_035719045.1 Kineosporiaceae bacterium
CGCCGCGCAGATCGCCGGGCTGGTGTCCGCCGCTGACCTGGCGACCAGGAACGGCGACACCACCTCCGCGAGCCGGTACCTGTCCACCGCCGACAACTGGCGCACCAGCGTCGACGGCTGGACGTACACCACCAGCGGACACCTGTCCGGAGGCCAGTACTACGAGCGCATCGACAACAACGGCAACCCCAATGACGGCGCCACGCTCGGGATCAAGAACGGCGGCGGCAACTGGGACGAGCGCGACGTCGTCGACGGCGGCTTCCTCGACCTGGTCCGGCTGGGCGTGAAGTCCCCGGCCGACGCGCACATCACGACCTCCCTGGCCACCGTGGACGCCACGATCAAGCGGACGATCAACGGCTACGACTACTGGTACCGGTACAACCACGACGGCTACGGCGAGACCTCGACGGGCCAGCCGTACACCGGTGCCGGGGTGGGCCGGCTGTGGCCGGTGCTCAGCGGCGAACGCGGCGAGTACGCCCTGGCCGCCGGCCAGTCCCCGGCCCCCTACCTGGCGGCGCTGGCCAGGTCAGCGGACGAGGGCGACCTGATCCCCGAACAGATCTGGGACGTCGCCTCGGGCCACGGCTTCACCCAGGGGTACGCGACCAATTCGGCGAACCCGCTCGACTGGGCCCTCGGCCAGTACATCCGGCTGGCCCAGTCCGCCGACGCCGGGCGCAACCTGGACACTCCGCAGGTGGTCTGCCAGCGGTACGGGACCTGCCCGGGAACGGCGTCCACCCAGACGTTCACGGTGACCGTGCCGTCCGCGACCGATGCCACCGGGCGCACCGTCTACCTGGCGGGCACGTTCAGCCGGCTCACGCCGCCACTGACCGACTGGATGGCGGGCGGGGTGGCGATGGCCCGGGTCGACGCCACGCACTGGAGGGCCACGGTCAACGTCGCCGCCGGGACCGCCCTGCAGTACAAGTACACCCTCGGCGACTGGACCGCGGTGGAGAAGACGGCCGGCTGCGCGGACACCGCGAACCGCGCGGTGACCACGACCACGGCAGGGACGACGACGGACACCGTCCCGGCCTGGGGCGGGTTCTGCCCGGCACCCAGCCAGGGCCAGCTCAACATGCAGGTGACGGTCCCGGCGTCGACGGACGGCACGGGCCGTCCCGTCTACCTCGCGGGGAACCTGTCGGTCCTCGGCGGTGGTCAGGCGGACTGGGCTGCGGGCGGGGCGTCCGCCACCCGGATCGACGCCACGCACTGGAACCTCACCCTGCTCGGCATCCCGGGAGCGGCCCTGCAGTACAAGATCACCCTCGGCGACTGGAACTACGTCGAGCGGGACCCCGGCTGTGCCGACATCGCGAACCGCACGGTGACCCTGCCCGCGGCCGGGGTGGTGACCACCGTGCCCGTCACGGTCGCGAACTGGCGCAGCGTCAGCCCCTGCAGCCCCTGAGACCGGTGGCCGGCCACCGGTAGCGCGCCGAGACGCCGCTGTCCGGCCGCCGGCACAGGCGATGCCCGCGGGCCACCGCGGGGTCACGCCGCTGACCCGGTGGCACGATGTCCGAGGTGTACCGCCAGAAGGCCGCACCGGACCTGCCCGCCGTTCCGGACGGCAGGGTTCCGGACGGCAGGGTTCCCGAGAGCAGGCCACCGGACCGACACAGGACCGGCCCGGCGCGAGGCCGCCGGCTCCGGCAGTGGCTGCCCCCGCAGCACGGTGCGTGGGCCATGCTCCTGTTGCCGTACCTGGTCGGCGTGGTACGGGCCGGTGCGGCCTGGATCCACCTGCCGCTGCTGATCGCCTGGCTCGCGGGCTATCTGCTGTCGTACTACGTGCAGCTCGCCGTGAAGACCGGCCGGGCGCGGCGGGTCCGCTCGCAACTGGTCGCCTACGGGGCCGTCGCAGCCCTGGCCGGGGTCGTGGTGCTCGCCGTCCGGCCCGGCCTGCTGCTCTGGGCGCCGGTCTTCGCCCCCCTGCTGGCGGTCAACCTCGCCCACGCCCGGCGTCGCCGGGACCGTGCCCTGGTCAACGGGCTGGCCTCGGCGGTGCAGAGCGTGCTCGTGGTGCCGGTGGCCTGCTCCGCGGTGGGCAGGGGCCTGGGCCCGGCGTGGCGGGATGCGGCCGTCCTGCTGCTCTACTTCGCCGGCAGCCTGCTGTACGTCAAGACGATGATCCGCGAACGTGGGGACGGCCGGTACCTGCGCGGCTCGATCACCTTCCACGTCCTGGCCCTGCCCGTCGCCGGCCGGCTGGACCCGTGGCTGGTGCTGCCCTTCGGCTGGTTCGCCGTCCGGGCCGTGCTGCTGCCCCGGCGGCCACCCTCGATCCCTCAGGTCGGACTGCTGGAGCTGGCCGGTTCGCTACTGCTGGCCACGGTCCTGCTGGTGACCGGCTGATCGGCCTCGGCAGCCGCCCTGTCCTCCGCCGCGTCCTCGGCCACCGGACGCCCCTCCTCACCCACCGTGGGCTCCGGCTTCGGGCGGCCGCGCCGGTGGTCCCATACGTCGCGGACGATCACCTGGATGATGCCGGCGACGGGGATCGCCAGCAGCGCCCCGAGGATGCCGGCCAACTCGGCGGCCACCAGGACCGCGATCAGCACCGTCAACGGGTTCAACCGCACCGTGCGCGCGAACACGAGGGGCTGCAGCAGGTGGTTCTCCACCTGCTGGTAGAGCACGAAGAACACGACGACGGCGATCCCCGCCGGCACCGAGTGCACGAATCCCGCCACGGACGCCACGACCGCGCCGAGCGTCGCCCCCACCAGCGGGAGCAGGTCGGCCACCGCGACGAACAGCGCGATCAGCCCGGCGAACGGGATACCGAGGATCTTCAGCACCAGATAGGTGAGCACCCCGCAGATCAGGCTGATCAGCAGGTTCCCGGACAGGTAGCCGGTGATGGAGCGCGAGCAGTCAGCACCCACCCGCCGGACCCGTTCCCGCTGCTCGTCGGGCAGCAGGTTGAGCACGCCCGACACGATCTTCGGCGACTCCAGCACCATGAGGTACGCCAGGACGAACACGGTGACCGTGCCGGCGATGCCGGTCGCCACGCCCTTCAGCACACCCGCGGCGGGGGACGTCAACCCGGTGGCGAAGCTGCGGATCCGGGCCTGGTTCTGCTGCACGTACTGCAAGGCGTGGGCACGTCCGAGCAGTGAGCCGACCGGTCCGCGCCCGCTGCGGGCCTGGTCGACCAGGTCGGGCAGTTGACCGGCGAACCTGGTCCCCTGCTGCGCCAGTGGGACGACGAAGACCGTCACCAGGCCGGCCAGGAGCAGGAAGGTCACCAGGAACACCAGCAGCGTCGCCAGCGAGCGGCGGCAACCGGTGAACCGCCGCTCCACCCAGCCCACCAGGGGATGCAGGGCGACCGCGAAGAAGGCGGCGACGAGGATCCAGATCAGGACGCGCCGGGTCTGGGCGATCAGTTCCAGCAGGGCGACGGTGGCCAGCACCAGCCCGATGGTGGCCAGGATGGCCCGCACGGGGACCCGCATGGGCGGGGCGGATGGCGACCCGGCCCGGCGGGCGAGCACCGGTGGCGGGTTCACGGGGGAATCCATGTGGGGCCCGTTCCCCGTGACGGCCGGTCCACGCCCCGGGGCCGCTCCCCGTGACGGCGCACGCAACGCCGTCGTCCGAGCGGCCCCAGGCTCAGCCGCGACCGGCCAGGGAGCGCGGCTCGACCAGCACCAGCACCGCGACGACCAGGACGGCCTGCCCGCCGGCCAGCCCCGCCAGGGTCAGCGCCAGCGCCAGGGTCAGCGGGACGAACGCGGGCTTGCTCCGACAACCGCAGCCCTACCAGGAGTTCCTCATTTCTTGATCACGCCGCCCCCGAGGAGGCGGCACCCGTTCCCTGGTGGGCGGCCGGTGCGCTCAGGTCGTAGACGGTGTAGCCGCCGACGGCCTGCGCGGTGAAGGTGGTGGACACCCAGGTCTCGATGGCCTGACCGGTCCCGTTCCCACCCGGGCCGCCGCCGGAGCCGGGCCCGCCGAAGCCTGCGCCCGTGACGTAGTACCGCACCCGGTGCGCGGACACCTCGACCTGGAACTGCTGCAGGGTGATGGCGGGGTCGCTGCCGTTGAAGCCGCCGAGGGACATCACCGCCGTTCCCGAGGCCAGCTCCAGCGGCCCGGCAGTCATCGACGAGCCCGCGGCCGCCGACCAGGTATACCCTCCGCCGACACCGCGCAGCAGCGATGCCAGGGCCGCGGGCACCTGGGCATCGCCACCCCCGGGAGCACCGGGACCACCGGGGAGCGGGCCGCCACCCGGCAACCCACCACCCGGCAACCCACCGCCGGGAGACTGCCCCGCCGCGGGCAACCCTCCGCCGGAGAACGGGCCACCCTGGTCGCTGCCGTGGGCCCGGCCGAACCCGGGTCCCCCGGCGGCCTGGGCCGGACCCGCATTCGGGGTGCCGCCGGTGTGCGTGGTGTCGATCGTCGCCAGCGACCAGGCCAGCGGTGCCGCCAGCCCCGCCAGCACGGCCAGCACGGCCACGGCGGG
>DASTGO010000348.1:0-3118 GCA_035719045.1 Kineosporiaceae bacterium
GAGCCCGCCCTGGCCCCGGCCCCGGCCCTGGCCCCGGATCCAGCCCCGGTGAGCCCCGACCAGACGACGGCCCCCGACCAGGCCGCGCCCCCTGAGCAGGTGACGGCCCCTGACCCGGCCCCTGAGCAGGCCCCGCCCCCCGGCCAGGCGACGGCCCCCGACCAGGCCCCGCCCCGGTCGGCGCCTCCCGCGACGGAGTTCCCCGCGGACCCCTCCACCGGCACTTCCCCGGCTGCGCCGGTCCGAGCCCGCAGCCGTACGCACGCCCTGCCCCAACCGGAACTGGCGGCCGAGCAACCCCCGGCGGAGCCGGTCCCGCCCGAACACGCCTCGCCGGCACCCGGGCCGCCCGCACCCGTGACACCCGGCCTGTCCGCACCCATGACACCCGGCCTGTCCC
The DNA here is from genome assembly GCA_035719045.1 of Kineosporiaceae bacterium. Lineage (GTDB taxonomy): Bacteria > Actinomycetota > Actinomycetes > Actinomycetales > Kineosporiaceae > DASTGO01. The sequence goes on from DASTGO010000348.1 coordinate 401, forward strand.
CGGACACTCTGCTCGCGGTCCTGGAGGCGGTCGGTGTCGGCGTCGTGCTCAGCGACCCCAGTGGCGGCACGATCGCCCAGAACACCGCGGCCCGGCAGTTGCTCGCCGCGGGCGAGGACACGGTCACCATCACCCACACCGCCGTGGCAGGTCCGGACGGCCACCCTGACCTGCTCGTCGCGACCGTCCTGGCCCGCTCCGAACCGCCCGCCGCACCGGAGCCGGCAGTGGCGGAGACGTTCGCCGCGAGCCCCCTCCCGGATCCGCTGACCGATCCGGACTACCGCAGTGCCGACCGGGAACGCGCCCTGGCCCTGGCCGAGAAGCGGTTCAGCGCCACCCTCGACCACTCCCCGACCGGGTTCGCCGTGCTCACCCCCGGCGGCCGGATCGTCCGGGTCAATCCGGCCCTGACCCGGATGCTCGGCCGTTCGGCCGCCGACCTGGAAGGCCTGTCCCTGGCCGACGTCAGCCACCCCGGTGACCCTGACGCCGACCTGGAGTTGATGAGCGGGATCGTCGGCGGCACCCGGGACAGCTACACGGTGGAACGGCGCTACCTGCGCTCCAACGGGGACTCCCTCTGGGCCCGGACCACCGCGACCGCCGTCCGCGACCCGCGCGGCCTGCTGGACCACCTCGTCGTCCAGTTCCACGACCTCACCGAGGTCCGGACGGCCGAGGAGGCCTTGAGTCACCAGGCCCTGCACGACCCGCTGACCGGCCTGCCGAACCGGACCCTCATGCTCGACCGCGTCCAGCAGGCCCTCGACCGGACCCGCCGCAGCCGCCGCCGGGTTGCGGTGCTCAGCTGCTCGCTGGACCGGTTCAAGGTGGTCAACGACGGCGTCGGCCACCAACACGGGGACGCGGTCCTGGTGGAGGTCGCCCGCCGGATGGAGCGGGTCCTGCGCAGCAGCGACACCGCGGCCCGGCTCGGCAGCGACGAGTTCGGGGTGGTCTGCGAGGACGTCGCGGACGAGCGTGAGGCGGTCCTGGTCGCCGACCGGATCCGGGCAGCTGTCCGGGAACCGATCGTGGTCGGGGATCTGCGGATCGTGCAGACGGTGAGCATCGGCATCGCCGTCTCCTCCGCCCGGTCCACCGACGCCGTCAGCCTGCTCCGTGACGCCGGAACCGCCCTGCACCGGGCCGAGGAGACCGGACAGGACAGCTGGGACGTGGTGGACGACGAACTGCGCCGCCGGGCCGCCGACCGGCTGGACATCGAGCACGCGCTGCGCGCCGCCATCGCCCAGCAGGACCTGCGGGTGTACTTCCAGCCGATCGTGGACCTCACCACCCGCCGCCCGGTCGGCCACGAGGCCCTGGTCCGCTGGCAGCACCCGACCCGCGGTCTGCTCGCACCGGGCTGGTTCCTGCCCGTCGCGGAGGAGACCGGCCTGATCGAGGACATCGGCCGCTGGGTGCTGCTGGAGGCCGCCCGCTCCGCCGCGCGCAGTCCGAGCACCGGCTACGTCGCGGTGAACGTGTCCGCGTCACAGGTGATGCGGGCCGGTCTGGTCGCCGACGTGGAGGCCGTCCTGGAGGAGACCGGGCTGCCGACGTCCCGGCTGGTCGTGGAGCTCACCGAGTCCGTGATGCTCGGCGCCGCCCCCGCCGGGCGCAAGGAGTTGCACAAGCTGGACGACCTCGGGGTCCGGATCGTGGTCGACGACTTCGGGACCGGCTTCTCCGCCCTGTCCTACCTGCGGGACCTGCCGATCTCCGGGATCAAGGTGGACCGCAGCTTCACCGCCGGTCTCGGTGAGGACGCCCAGTGCGAGCGGATCGTCGAGGCCCTGACCGGGCTGGCCGGCGGGCTCGGCGTCGACCTGGTGGCCGAGGGCGTGGAGACCGAGCGCCAACTCGCCCTGCTCACCCGGTTCGGTTGCCTGCACGCCCAGGGTTACCTCTTCGGCCGTCCAGCCCCGCACGAGATCGTGCTCCAGCAGGCCGAGGAGTACTGGACCCCGCCGGCCTCGACCTCCGCCGGCTGATCCACTGACCGCTACGGCCGCTACGGCGTCAGCGCTGACGCCCGAGCCACGCGACCGGCTGCGGGTTCTGCAGCACCACGATCAGCGCCGACACCACGACGAGCGCGAGCAGCGCCCACAGCGCCAGCCGGGTCCAGGAGTACCGCAGTGCCGAACGGGCCATGGCGCGACCGCCCCGCCGCAGTGCCCCGCCGCCCGGACCCCACCAGGCCATGAGCAGCGTGGCCAGCGCCCCCGCCGCCAGCGCCCACGGCGAGGTCGGGGTCCCCGGGATCCGTCCGGTCCGCATCCCCAGCCCGTCCGCGGCCCCGGCGCTGGCGATGAACGCCACGCTCGCCCCGACCAGCAGCGGCAGGACCAGGGCGAACAGGGTCGAGACTGCCGCCTGCACCAGCCGCCAGGGCAGTGCGACGACCGCCACCGCGACGTCCCCGGCCCGGTGCCCGGCGTCCTGCCGTCGCCGCCACAGGGCGGTCGCCGTCCGGTCCACGGTCCGGGCCACCACCATCAGGACCGCGGCCAGCACCAGCGCCCCACCCGGGGCCACCGCGGTGACCGCCACCAGCGCCAGGCCCGTCGCCAGCAGGGTGCCGGTCGGCCGGACCGGTCCCACCCCGCGCGACGGCGGACGCCAGGCCCCCCGCTCGGCCCCGGCGGCATCCGGTGCCTGCGGACCTGCGGGACCCGGCACGCCGTCAGGTGGTCCGGCAACCGGGAT
>DASTGO010000349.1:0-12962 GCA_035719045.1 Kineosporiaceae bacterium
CCGGCTCAGCCGGTGGCGGAGGACTTCCGGTGGGAGGAGGCGGGAGGCGTGCCCCAGCTTGAGCCGAGCTGGCAGCTGTCCGCCTGGACCGCTGCCGCCCTGGTCGCCGTGGCGGTCGGCTGCCTGCGGCTGCGGGGGGCCGTCGCGGCCCGGGTGGGCTCCTTCGCCCGTGACTTCGCCGTCGTCATGAGCCTGCTCGGAGTCTGGCAGTGGGTCGGCGGCTACGTGCACACCCGGGTGGCCGGCGCGATGGAGCGGGCCGAGACGATCTACCGGTTGCAGCGGGCGCTGCGCCTGCCGGACGAGGTCGCCGTCCAACAGTTGGTCCTCCCGTATCCCTGGCTGGTCCGGGCGGCGAACACGTACTACGGCTATGCCCATCTCAACGGCATGGCCGTCTTCCTGGTCTGGCTGTGGTGGCGTCACCGGGCCGACTACGCCCGGGCCCGGACCGTGATCGTGCTGTCCACGCTGACCTGCCTGCTGGTGCAGATCGTCCCGGTCGCCCCACCGCGCCTGCTGGCCGGTCACGGGTTCGTGGACACCGCGCTGCGCTACGGGCAGTCGGTGTACGGCGACTTCGGGACGGGCCTGGCCAACCAACTGTCGGCGATGCCCTCGGTACACGTCGGCTGGGCGGTGGTCGTCGCGGTGTTCCTCTGGCGCTGCGGTGGCCGGGGATGGCGCTGGCTCGGCGTGGGGCATGCGGCGCTGACGGTGGTCGTCGTGGTGGTGACGGCCAACCACTGGTGGCTGGACGGCCTCGTGGCCGCGGTCATCGTCGCGGTCAGCCTGCCGCTCGGGCTGGGGCTGGACCGCCTGGCCGCCCGGCTGCCCCGGCTCGCCGGGTGGGCCGGCCCCTCTCCGCACCCGGTGCCGGCTCCGGCCAGGCCCGCCGACGTCGGTGTGGTGCCCCTGCCGCGGCTCGGGGCGGCCGCCGAGCAGGACGGGCTCCCGAGGGTGCTGCACCTGCCGGACCCGGCGGCCGCCCCGGACGGGTTGGACGGTCCGTAACCCCGGGACGACCAGCTGCGATCCCCTGGTCGAGGGGGTCCGGGACGCGGTGATAATGGCCCGGAACCTGCGGTCGGTGTCCGCGGGGACCCGGTCCGGGAGGCGACGGTATGCGGTTGCGGGGCACGACCGCGGTGGCGGCGGTCTCGGCGCTCGTTGCGGCCCTGGTGTCGGTGGCGACCACACTCCTCGTGGTCCGGCTGGACCGTCCCGGGCAGGACGGGCCACCGCACCGTGACCCGGTCGCCCAGGGCCGGGCGGCGGCCGACCTGTCCGCCCTGTTCTCCAGCGTGGCGAGCGGGGTGGTCCGGATCGAGACCACCGCCTGCAACCAGGGGTCGGTGGGCAGCGGCTTCCTGGTCTCCCCGGATCAGGTCGCCACCGTGGCGCACGTCGTGGCCGGGGCGCACAAGATCGTCCTCACCGCGGGTGGGACCTCCGTCCCCGGCACGGTCGTCGGGCTGGACGCCGGTTCCGAACTGGCCCTGATCCGCACCGACCGTCCGCTCAACGGCCACGTGTTCAGCCTCGCTGACCGGCCGCCCTCGGTCGGCTCCGAGGTGGTCGGCCTGGGCTACCCCCTCGGCGGCGGGCTGTCGCTGGTGCACGGGATCGTGTCCGCCCTCGACCGCTCGCTGACCGTGGGTCAGTCCTCCGGGGCGCAGGCCGGCGTTCCCGCTGAGAGCGGTGCGGGTACCTCCCCCGCCGCTGCGGGGCCGTCGCCCAGCGTCGTCGCCCATCTGCTGCAGGTCGACGGGGTGTTCACCGGGGGGGACAGTGGGGGCCCGCTGGTCGCCGCCGACGGCTCGGTGGTCGGGCTGGTCGAGGCCAGGGCGACCCAGGCTCAGGGCATCGGCTTCGCCGTGGGCGCGCCGGCGGCCCGGGCCGCCTTCGACCGCTGGCGGGCGAATCCCCGGCCGGTCCAGGTGTCCGGGGACTGCGCCGCCCCGGTCGGCCCGCCGGGTGCGGTGGCGCAGGTGAGCGACGTCAGCGGCAGCGCCGACGGGCCGGCCGTGCAGTCCCTGCTCGCCCGGTTCGCCACGTCGCTCAACGCCGGCCGCTACGCCGACGCCTTCGACCTGTTCAGCCCCGCGTCCAGGCGGCATACCACCCTGGCCCAGTGGACCGCCCAGGAGCGGTCGAGCCGGTTGTTCGACCTCGTGGTGCACCAGGTGATCCCGGTGACGGCCGCGGGGACCTCCGCTCCGGCCACGCCCGCTCCCGGCACCTCGGTCCCCGCGACGCCGGACGCCGGTGCAGCAGCTGCCGCGGGGACGGCGGGCGCCACCAGCTCGCCCCCCGCCTCCGCGGCGGCGTCCACACTCCTGGTCTCCCCGACGACGGCGCCGCCCTCGGCCGGCCAGGGTCGCCTCCTGCAGGCCGAGATCACGTTCACCAGCGTGCAGGACGCGGCGCTGGGTGCCCACGGCCAGGTCTGCTCCCTGTGGCACCTGACCTACCTGTTCGTCTGGAGCAGCGGGGGCTGGCGGATCGACCGGGCCACCCCGCAGCCGGGGTCCCCGCAGGCCTGCTGACCCCGGTGGCCGGCCGCCGCCCGGGATTTCTCGACGCCAGTTCCTCGCAGGTCAACGGCTGGTCAACACCCGGGGTGCGGGTCGGCCGGGGGAGCGGTTTACTGAGGATCGCCTTGGTCCTGTCGGCCAGTCCACCGGCCGACAGGCCTCGGAGGTCACCCGAGGCGTGTTCCGCGGCGGCACCGGACCTGGTCCAGGTGCCGCCGCGGCCCTTGTTCGGGTCCGCTTGCCTTGCCCTGGTCCGCTTGTGTCAACCTCTGCCGCCGGTGCGCGACGTCTCCGATCGCCTGGGCGGCTGCCAGCCCTTCCGTCCCCGCGTTCCCGGTTGCTGTATGCCGGCCTGGCGTGTCGGAATCACCCGAATTCTCGGTGTGTCCGGGTGCGATCCTTGGCGCAGCGTGCTCGAGTGTGTGCAAACGGCTAGGTTTCATGGTCGACTTGGAAGCTTCGTGCCGGAAGGTGGGCACGAAACCGGACCGGAGGGACCTTTCGCCAGGCTCCGCAGCCCGATTGACTACACACTGCGACACTGGCTGTACGCTATGAATCGAGGTGGTCATGGTCAGCGTCGGGAGCGACTCGGGGGCGGCACCCTTGCGCCCGCCGGTGTCCCTCGATCGCATGCGTCACCTCGTCCAGGTCGGCGACGCCCTGGCCGCGGCCACCGACGATGTCGCGGCCGTGCACCGGATCCTGGCCGAGGCGATGCTCGACCTGCCGGCCGACTGGGCGGCCGTCTGGGCCCTGGACACCCATGGTGGCCTCGAGCTGGTCGAGGTCCGGCACGGCGACACCGGCCGGGCCGCCTCCCTGCGGCAGCGGCTGGCCGCCGTGGATCCGCTGGCCGGACCGGGCAGCCTGGAGGAGGTGCTGCGCACCGGGGACGCCGTGCGGGCCACCCGCCCCGGACTGCGTGACCTGCAGGTGCCCGCCGGCCTCGCCGCTCTGGCCCGCGACCACCGGGTGACCTCGGCGGTGCTCGCCCCGGTGGTGGGCCGTCGCGGAGCGCTCGGGGTGGTGCTGGCCGCCCGCTGCGGAACGGGCCTGCTCAGCGCCGCGGACGCCGACTTCGCGCTCGCGCTGGCCCGGCGGGCCGGGGTGGTCCTGGAGACCGCCCGGCTGATCGAGGAGGTCAGCTGCCAGGCGGCGGTACTGGACTCGGTCAGCGACGCCGTGATCGCCGTCGACCGGGACCAGTTGGTCACCACCTGGAACGCCGCCGCCGAACGGATGTACGGGATCGCCTCCGCCACCGCGCTGGGCCGTCCACTGGGCGAGTTGGTGGCCGACGACACCTGCGAGACCGAGGAACTGCACCCGGTGTCCGCACCGATCGGTCACGGCGGAGCGCTGGAGCAGGCGGTCCGGCTGGGCGGCTGGCGGGGCCGGGTCCGGCAGACCTCCTCGGCGGGGCTGTCGGTGGACGTGGAGACCTCCCTGGCGGTCCGGCGCGACGGCCGCGGGGAGTACGACGGCCTGGTCGCCGTCAACCGGGACCTCACCGAGGTGCTCGCCGCCCGGGCCGCCGCCCGCGCCCAGGAGACGTTCACCCGCGACCTGATGGACGCCCTGGACAGCCGGGCCGCCGTACTGGACGGCAACGGGCATGTGGTGTCGGCGAACACCCGGTGGCGGGCCGGGATGGCCGAGCGGGACCGCTGCGTCTGCGGGCCCGTCCCGGAGGGCACCGACTGGCTCGGCGGGCTGCGGGACTGCTCGCTCGGCGACGTCACGGACTTCGCCGCCGAGGTCGAGCAGGTGCTGCGGGGGGAACGGGCGCTGGCCCGGCTGGAGTGCCGGTGCCTGGACGCCGGGCCCGAGCGCGCCACCGCGATCGAGGTGGCCCGGCTGCACGGCGTCGGGGACGGCGCCGTGGTCGTCCAGTCGGATGTGAGCTGGCGGCGCCGACTGGAGGACGAACTCACCCACCGGGCCACCCACGACGAACTGACCGGCCTGCCGAACCGGGCCGCGCTGATGGAGCGGCTGCAGGCCAGCGTGCGGCGGCTGGACGGCCAGACCATGCTCGCCGTGCTGTTCTGCGACCTGGACGGGTTCAAGGACATCAACGACGGACTCGGTCACGCCGTCGGGGACCAGGTCCTGGTGGCGGTCGCCCGGCGGCTGCGGCAGCGTTGCCGGCAGGCCGACGTGGTCGCCAGATTCGGCGGTGACGAGTTCGTCGTGGTGCTGCCGGTGGACGACATCGGCAAGGCCAGGGCCACCGCCGAGCGGCTGGTCGAGGCGCTCGGCGAGCCGATCGCCGTCGGTGACGCCGAGGTCGCCCCGGGCGCCAGCATCGGGGTCACCGTGGTGGACCGGATGCCGGAGGGCGACGATCCGGTCGGCACCCTGCTGCGCGACGCGGACACCGCGATGTACCACGCCAAGGAGCGCGGCCGCGGCCGTCACGAACTGTTCACCGCCCGGCTGCGGGTGGATATCAGCGAGCGCCTGGAGTATGCGTCCGCACTGCGCCGGGCGGTCGGCAACCAGGAGCTGGACCTGATCTTCCAGACCCGCCGCTACTGCGGTGACCGGCGGGTGGCGGGGGTCGAGGCGCTGATCCGCTGGCGGCACAAGGAGCTCGGCCCGGTGCCGCCGGCAACGTTCATCCCGATCGCCGAGCGCACCGGACGCATCGTCGAGGTCGGTGGCTGGGCGCTGCAGCAGGCGCTGCAGCAGATGGCAGAACTGGAGGACCGCCGGCTCACCGTGGCGGTCAACGTGTCCCCCCGGCAGCTGGTCGCCCCCCGGATGGTCGAGCAGGTGGACGAGGCGCTGGCCGCCTCCGGGCTGGAGCCGTGGCGGCTGGTCCTGGAGATCACCGAGGGTGCCCTGCTGGACGATCCGCTGCTGGCCCGCACCGTGCTGACCGACCTGCGGCGGCTGGGCGTCACCATCGCCCTGGACGACTTCGGCACCGGCTGGTCCTCGATGTCGTACCTGCGGACCCTGCCCGTGGACGTCATCAAGATCGACCGGACCTTCGTGGCCGACCTGCCCCACGACCCCGACGCCTGCGCCGTGGTGGCCGCGGTGCTCGGGCTCGGGCACGGGATGGGGCTGGTCGTGGTCGCCGAGGGCGTCGAGGCCGAGAACCAGTTGGACGTCCTGCGGGACATGGGCTGTGACGAGTACCAGGGCTTCATCGACGGCCTGCCCGGCGCACTGCCGGACGTCCTGGCGGTGGAGCCGTGACCGTGACCGCTGCGGAACTGCGGGTCCGGGCATGACGGGGGACCCGCATGACGTCGCCGGTGCCGACACGTGATGATGTCGCCATGACGGGTCTGGTCGGGCGTCTGCTGGTGGCGACACCGGTGCTCGAGGACCCGAACTTCCGGCGGACCGTCGTGCTCATGCTCGACCACAACGCCGAGGGCGCCCTCGGGATCGTGGTGAACCGCCCCCTGGCGGTCGACGTGAGCGCCGTGCTGCCGTCCTGGCAGCGGTACACCACGGCCCCGGGACGGCTGTTCCAGGGCGGCCCGGTGGCCCTGGACAGTGCGCTGGGCGTGGTCGCCGTTCCCGGGGACGACGAGGAGCCGATGGGGGTCAAGCGGATCATCGGCTCACTCGGCCTGGTCGATCTCGACATCCCGCCGGAGATCATCGTCGGCGGGGTGGCCGGCCTGCGGATCTTCGCCGGATACGCGGGCTGGAGTGCCGGGCAGTTGGAGGGCGAGATCACCGAGGGCGCCTGGTACGTGGTCGACGCCGAGCCCCGGGACCCGTTCACCGACGCCCCCGAGCTGCTGTGGCGGCAGGTGCTGCGCCGCCAGCGGGGCGAGCTCGCCTTCGTGTCCACCTTCCCGGAGGACCCGACGATGAACTGACCGGTGCCCGCCCGGCGGCCGGGCACCCCGTCCCGCCCGGCCGATCGTCGGGACCGGTGGCCGCCTCCCGGGACGCCCGGCGTTGCTTAGACTCGCCTCATGAGCGCCTCCTCTGCGTCCCCGCTGTCCTCCCCCGAGGAGTCGACCACCGCCGTGCTGGAGCGCGAACTGCTCCAGCAGCCGGTCGAGCCCGGGGATCATGAGCGGTTCGCGCACTACGTGCGCAAGGAGAAGATCCTCGAGTCCGCGCTGTCCGGGACGCCGGTGGTCGCCCTGTGCGGCAAGGTGTGGGTGCCCGGACGCGACCCGAGCAAGTTCCCGGTCTGCCCGGTCTGCAAGGAGATCTACGACGGCCTGCTCCCGGGCGGCGACGACGATCAGGGGTCCGGGGACTGACCCCGGACGATCGCGGACGACCCGAGGTCACCGACGCCCCGGGCACTGCGGTGCCTCCCGAGAACCCGCGCGCGTCGCCACTGTCGGCGCAGTACCGAGCGGTCACGATCGGCCTGATCACCCTGATCACCCTGGTGGCCTTCGAGGCGCTCGCGGTGGCCACCGCGATGCCGGTCGCCGCGCGCTCGCTGGGCGGGCTGCGGTTCTACGGGCTGGCGTTCTCGCTGTTCCTCACCACCTCCCTGCTCGGGATCGTGGTCGGCGGCGGCTGGTGCGACCGGATGGGCGCCCGGGCGCCGCTGATGGCCTCCCTGGTGCTGTTCGCCGGGGGGCTGCTGCTGTCCGGTTCGGCGCACTCTTTCGGGATGATGCTGGTCGGCCGGGCGATCTCCGGGGCCGGGGGCGGCCTGGAGATCGTCGCCCTGTTCGTCGTCATCGCCATGGTGTACCCGGAGGGCCTGCAGCCCCGGGTGTTCGCCGCGGTGTCGGCGGCCTGGGTCCTGCCCAGCGTGATCGGGCCGCCGGTCGCGGGCTTCCTCGCCCAGCAGGTGTCCTGGCGGGCGGTGTTCCTCGCGGTGCCGCCACTGGTCCTGGTGCCCCCGCTGACCTTGTGGCGCCGGCTGGCCCGCCCGGATGCCGGGGTGGTGGATGCGGGGGCGGTGGACGTCGGGGGCCTGGTCGGGCTCACGATGCGCGGCCTCGCCCTGGCCACCGGGGCCGGCCTGCTGCAGTGGGGACTGCAGGGCGGGCGGCCGTGGCCGGACCTGGCGGCGGTCGGTGCCGGACTGGTCCTGGTCGCGGTGACCCTGCCCCGGCTGCTGCCGGCGGGGACGTTGCGCGCCGCCCGCGGCATGCCCAGCCTGGTGGTCGTCCGTGCGCTGCTGACCAGCACCTACTTCGGCACCGAGACCTTCGTGCCGCTGATGCTCATCGAGGAGCGCCGGCTCAGCCCGACCATGGCCGGGCTCACCCTCACGGCCGGGGCCGTCGGGTGGGCGGCCGGTTCCTGGCTGCAGGGCCGCCCCGGGCTTCCGGCCGGGCGGATCACCCTGCTCGCCGCCGGGGGGTTCGTGGTGGCGCTGTCGGCGCTGCTGCTGGTCCCCGTGGCGCTGGCCGGGGTCCCGGTCTGGATGGTGCCGCCGGTGTGGGCGCTCGGCGGGCTCGGCATGGGCCTGGGCATGTCCAGCACGAGCGTGCTCACCCTCCGGCTGTCCGAGCCGGGGGAGGAGGGGCGCAACTCCTCCGGCCTGCAGATCGGTGACGCTCTCGGCAGCGTGATCGGGATCGGGGTCGCCGGCGCCGTGTTCGCCGCCCTGCACGATCCCGGGGGCAACGATGCCGCGGTGTTCGCGCTGATCTGGGGCGGTCTCGGCCTGCTCGGCCTGGCGTCCGGGGCAGTGGCGCTGCGGGTGCGGACCACCTGACCGGCCAGGCACTCGCCCGGGCACCCGTTCGCCGCCGGGCACTGCGGAACCGCTCCTAGCACACACCCGGTCGGTGACGCACGCCCCTGCCGCCGGTGAGTCCCAACCCGGAAGCGGATAGCCTCTCGACCTCGTGAGCGCTCCTGGTCCGCGTCCATCGCCAGGGGGACCGCCCCCCGGTCACGCCAGCACTGCCGCCGCGTCCGCCCTTCCGCCTGCCTTTCCGGGCCGGGCCGCCTGGGGCACGGCCTCCAAGCTGCGGGCCTGGCAGCAGGAGGCGCTGAGCAGCTACCTGCAGCGCGCCCCCCGCGACTTCCTCGCGGTGGCTACTCCCGGGGCCGGCAAGACCACCTTCGCCCTGCGGGTGGCCACCGAACTGCTCCAGAGCGGGATCGTGCAGCGGGTCACCGTGGTCTGCCCCACCGAGCATCTGAAGAAGCAGTGGGCCGACGCCGCCCACCGGGTCGGGGTGCGGCTGGACCCGACCTTCCGCAACAGCCAGGGCAGCCACGCCCGTCACTTCGACGGGGTCGCGGTCACCTACGCCCAGGTGGCGACCCGTCCGCTGCTGCACCGGGCCCGGACCGAGGCCGCCCGGACCCTGGTCATCCTCGACGAGATCCACCACGGCGGGGATGCCCTGTCCTGGGGTGACGCCGTCCGGGACGCCTTCGAACCGGCCACCCGGCGGCTGGCCCTGACCGGGACGCCGTTCCGCTCCGACACCAGCCCGATCCCCTTCGTGGAGTACGAGCCGGACGCGGCCGGGATCCGCCGGTCCAAGGCCGACCACAACTACGGCTACGGGGACGCCCTGCGTGACGGCGTGGTCCGGCCGGTGATCTTCCTGTCCTACTCGGGGCAGATGCGGTGGCGGACCAAGCTGGGCGAGGAACTGTCCGCCCGGCTCGGGGAGCCGCTCACCAAGGACCTCACGGCCCAGGCCTGGCGGACCGCCCTGGACCCCAACGGCGAGTGGATCCCGGCCGTGCTGGCGGCGGCGGACAAGCGGCTGACCGAGGTCCGCCGCGGGGTGCCGGACGCCGGGGGACTGGTCATCGCCACCGACCAGAACACCGCCCGGTCCTACGCGAAGATCCTGCGCGAGCTGACCGGGGAGCCCGCGGTGGTCGTGCTGTCCGACGACGCCACCGCCTCGGACCGGATCGAGGAGTTCGCCGAGGGCGAGCAGCGCTGGATGGTCGCGGTCCGGATGGTGTCGGAGGGGGTGGACGTCCCCCGGCTGGCGGTCGGGGTGTACGCGACGTCGACCTCGACCCCGCTGTTCTTCGCCCAGGCCGTCGGCCGGTTCGTCCGGGCCCGCCGCCGTGGGGAGACCGCGTCGGTGTTCCTGCCCAGCGTCCCGGTCCTGCTCGGGCTGGCCGGGGAGCTGGAGGTCGAGCGGGACCATGCCCTGGACCGCCCGCGCAGGGACGACGAGGACTGGTCCCCCGAGGACGCCCTGGTCGCGGAGGCGAACCGGGAGGAGAAGGCCTCCGACACCCTGGAGGGGGCCTCGTTCGAGGCGCTGGAGGCGCAGGCGACCTTCGACCGGGTGCTGTTCGACTCCCAGGAGTTCGGCACCGAGGCCGCCGTCGGCAGCGACGAGGAGCAGGACTACCTGGGCATTCCCGGCCTGCTCGAACCCGACCAGGTGGCCACCCTGCTGCGGCAGCGGCAGGCCGAGCAGCTGGCCGCCCGCAGCCGCCGCGGGGGCCGGGTGGCTGAGGGGGTCCGCCCGGCCGACGACATGGCCGTCCACCGCGAGCTCAACGCCCTGCGCAAGGAACTGCACAGCCTGGTCGGGGCCTGGGCCCGCCGGACCGGCCAGCCCCACGCGACCGTGCACGCCGACCTGCGCCGGATCTGCGGCGGCCCCGAGGTGCCCAAGGCCGGCCCGGACCAGCTCCGGGAGCGGATCGAGACCCTGCGCCGGTGGTTCGTCGGCAAGAAGTAGCCGCCCGCGCCGCTCCTCGACCGCCCGCTCGTCGGCGGGCGGCCGGGGCGTCCGTCAGCGGCCGGGTCAGGACGAGGGGCGAGAAGAACACCTGGGGAGCGCTCGGGGGTGCGTGCCGCGGGCGGCGGAGGCCGGACATGCGGTCGGGTATGCGCCACGCCGGGCCGCTGGACTCGTTCCCGGCCGCGGGGTGAGGCATCCTGCCGGAGGGCGGGGAAGGCCCGGGCAGTGCGGGTCTCCCGGCGGAATCATGGTCGGGATCCGACCTGATCGCGGAGGGCGAGGCGATGCCGACTCTGGCCGGTTCGCCCCAGTTCCGGATAATGGCGGCGTGGTGATCGACAAGAGCGGTACCTGGTGGCGTGGGGAGGACCTCGCCGACCTACACGCGTACCTCGTCGCGTTCACCGCCGAGGGCTACCCCGCGGACGAGATCCGGGACTGCGTGTGCAGCCACTGCGGTGGCCGGGTGTTCGGGCTGCGCGGGGACGGCACCGAGGGGTGCGGGCGCCGCGCCTGCCGTGGCTGCGGGCGCAAGGAGTTCATCGCCGACAGCGCCGACATCTGGGCCGAGGCCCGGCCCCGGACCTGCAGTTGCCCTTGTGGCGGCAAGGACTTCAACCTCGCGGTGGCGTTCGCGCTGCGGGCCTGCGGGGACGTCCGCTGGGTCACCGTGGGGGAGCGGTGCGTCTCCTGCGGCGTGCTCGGCTCCTTCGTCGACTGGAGCATCGACTACGGCGACAACGTCCACCTGCTCGACCGGGTCTGACCCGTCCCGTCCCGTCCCGTCCCGGTCCGGGCAGGAGGCGGGAGGCCGCCGCTGCGCGCACGGTCGCCGGTCACGGGCGGCGGCGCCCCTGACGCTGTCCCGCCGCCCGTCACGACAGCCCGAGGGCGTGCCGGGCGGCGGTCAGGGTGGGGGCGGCGTGCTCCGCGGCGAGCAGGGCGCCGCGGGCCAGGATCGCGTCGAGGGCAGCGGAGTCCGCGATGAGTTCGGCGTAGCGGTCCCGGACCGGGCGCAGGGTCTCCACCAGGGCATCGGTCACGGCGGCCTTGAGCGCCCCGGAACCGTGCAGCCCGGACAGCGCCGCCTGGGGGGTCCGGCCGGTGAGGGCGGCCAGGATCTCGGCCAGATTGGCCACGCCGGGCCGCAGGTCCGGGTCATAGACCAGATCGGGATCCAGGTCGGTCACGGCCCGGCGGACGGCCTCCGCCAGTCGCACCGGCGGGTCGGTCAGGTACACCGTGCCGGTGCCGGCCGTCGACTTGGCCATCTTCGCCGCCGGGTTGCGCAGGTCGCGGATCCGGGCCGCGGCCGGTGGGACGATGCCGCGCGGGACGGTGAACACCGGGCCGTACCGGGCGTTGAACCGCTGGGCGACGGTCCTGGTCAGCTCCAGGTGCTGGCGCTGGTCCTCCCCGACCGGGACGGCATCGGCCTGGTGGACGAGGATGTCCGCGGCCATCAGCGCCGGATAGGTGAGCAGACTCGCCCGGACGCCGTCCTGGCCGTCGCCCTTGACCTTGAACTGGATCATCCGGGTCAGCTCCCCGTAACTGACCGCGCTGAGCAGCAGGCCGCCGAGTTCGGCGTGGGCGGGGACCGCCGACTGCACGAACAGCGTGGAGTCGGCGCCGAGGCCGCAGGCCAGCAGGGTGGCGGCCAGGTCCCGGGTGCGCTCGCGCAGCAGGGCCGGGGCGTGGTCGACGGTGAGCGCGTGCACGTCGGCGACGAAGACGAGGGCATGGGTGCCCGGATCGGCGGCCAGCCGCAGCAGGGGAAGGATCGCGCCGAGGTAGTTGCCGAGGTGGGGGCGGCCGCTCGCGGTCAGCCCGGTGACGACCCGGGTCGCGGGCGGCAGGACGGACGGATCGGCGATGAGGACGTCGACCGCCGGACGGGTGGTGCCGGTGATGCCGGACATCGGGAACTCCCGGGACGTCGGGGCCGCGGGTCGGGCGGGGTCCGGCGTCGGCGAGAGACGACGAACGGCCGCCCGATCGGGCGGCCGTTGCGGAATGCGACGACGAGTGACCGCCCTACCGGGTCAGCCACCAGCTAAACGAGCTGAGATTCGTCACGGGCACCATGATGCACCATCCCCGGCCCGGTCCGCCCCGGGGGCGACACCGTTCGGGTCGGGATCGAGCGGGCCTGCATCGAGCGGGTCGGGATCGAGCGGGCCTGCATCGAGCGGGTCGGGATCGAGCGGGTCGGGATCGAGCGGGGCGTCGGCCAGCCGCAGGATCATCCCGACGGCCACCGCGACCGCCTCCCCGGCGGGCCCGGACAGCTGGTCGCCGAGGCCGAGGTCGTGGGCCGGGAGGCTGAGCAGATAGGCCGGCGGAACCGGTAGGCCGGCCAGCTGGGCCAGACCCAGCAGGGACTGCGGGCCCGCCTGGTGGCCGCCGAACGCCGGATCCCCGGGCGCGATCCGGCACAGGTCTACGCCGGACCTTTCCGCGCCGGACCTTTCCGCGCCGGACCCGTCCGCGTGGCCCGGGAGGGCGCAGTCGACGAACACCACGCAGCGGGCCGCGGCGATCGGTTCGGCCAGTTCCGGGACGAGCTGATGGGACCAGATCGCCCGGACCCCGGGGAGGTCCCGGCCGGCCAGGTCCTCGACCACGGCCCGGCCCGCGCCGTCGTCCCCGCGCAGGTCGTTGCCGATGCCGATCACCAGTAGCCGGTCCGGGTGGTCCCCGGTGTGGGCGCGATTCGCCGGGCCGGGTGCCGGGTGGTCCCCGGTGTGGAGGATCGGTCCCGTGCCCGCGGGGGCTGGGGCCGGGGCTGGGG
>DASTGO010000350.1:0-5930 GCA_035719045.1 Kineosporiaceae bacterium
CCGGCTCCACGCCCCGCGCCCGGTCACCGGCATCCGCCCGCGTAGACCGGCCGCACCCAGCAGCAACCGGGACGCCCGGGACGGCGGCCCGTCACCGGGCAGCTGGGCGGCCGTGCCGAGCGCGGCCAGGAATCCCAGGCCCGAGGAGTAGTGCATGGTGACCCCACATTTCTTGACGGACGGGCACGGACGGCCCCACACATGACCGGTGCGGGCATGCCGACGCCACGGCACCGGCGGAAGGAGAACCCGGGGCCAGGGCCCGCCCTGCGGACCGGGATTCACGCAGGCACCACCGACCGCCGTACGGATGGCCGGATGCCTTTCCCGGCGCACCGCGACGTGCGGTGCGCCGGGCAATGAATCGCCATCGAACGGCGACAGAAAGAAAGGGGTGGAGATTCCCTGCCGTCACGGCACGGACGGCGCGTCACCGGCGACGGCCGCCCGGCCCACTTCCCCGACGAGGTGACCATCCCGGTCAGTAACTCTATGGGCACATAGGTGACTGACCATGATTTCTCCAAGATCCGAGTGCCTCGCGTGTGCCGGAGAATTCGAAGGCCCCACACGGCAGTCGGGGGGAGCACATTTCAGCCGGACACAGCAGGAACACCCGGTGATGCCGAACTATGCGATTCCAGGATTGGTGCAGACATGTGGAATTGCCCACGGGAAATGCGTGAACCCGCTGAACGCTAGGCCACCGCGCAGCCCGGGAGGGCCGGAACGAGGTGATCTCGTTCCTCCACCGGAGCCCGCACCCGGCCGTTCAGGGGAGCACCGTTCAAGGGAGCACCGTTCAGGGGAGCACCGTTCGGGGGAGAGCACCACAGCCCTCGGCCGAGCCCACCGCAGCGGGCCCGCAGGCTCCGGCGCCGGTCAGCGGGTGGGGACCGCCGGCAGGGTGACGGCGCCCGCGGCGGCGGCCGCGATGTCCGTCCGGTGGTGGCTGCCGTCGAGTTCGATCCGGTCGACGGCCGCGTAGACCCGTTCCCGGGCCGCGGTCAGGTCCGCGCCGGTCGCGACGACCGAGAGCACCCGCCCGCCGGCGCTGACCACCTCGCCACCGGCATCCCGTCTGGTCCCGGCGTGCAGCACCCAGGCGCCGTCGGCGGTGGCCTCCTCCAGCCCCAGGATCGGGTCACCGGACCGCGGGGTCCCGGGGTAGCCCTCAGCGGCCACGACGACGGTCACGGCGCACTCCTCACGCCAGCGCAGCGCCGGCAGCTCCGCCAGCCGCCCGGACGCGGCGGCCGCGAGCAGCCCGGCCAGCGGGGTGGCCAGCCGGGCCAGCACCACCTGGGTCTCGGGGTCACCGAAGCGGGCGTTGAACTCGACCACGCGCAGGCCGTGGGAGGTCAGGGCGAGGCCGCAGTAGAGCACGCCGGCGAACGGGGTCCCCCGGCGGGCCATCTCGTCGACGGTCGGCTGGGCCACCCGGGACACCACGTCCTCGACCAGCCCGGCCGGTGCCCACGGCAGCGGGGAGTAGGCGCCCATCCCGCCGGTGTTCGGGCCGCTGTCGCCGTCACCGACCCGCTTGAAGTCCTGCGCGGGAGCCAGCGGGACGACCGTCCGGCCGTCGGTGATGCAGAACAGGGACACCTCGGGACCGTCGAGGTACTCCTCGACGACGACCCGCCCGTCCGGACGGGACAGGCAGGCCGAGGCGTGCGCCAGGGCGGCGTCGGCATCGTCGGTGACCACGACGCCCTTGCCGGCGGCCAGCCCGTCGTCCTTCACCACGTACGGGGGGCCGAACGCGCGCAGGGCCTCGGCCACCTCGGCGACCTCGGTGCACAGGCGGGCCATCGCGGTCGGTACGCCCGCGGCGGCCATCACCTCCTTGGCGAAGGCCTTGCTCCCCTCCAGCCGGGCCGCCTCCTGCGACGGCCCGAAGCAGGCGATCCCGCGCGCCCGCACGGCGTCGGCCGCCCCCGCCACCAGCGGCGCCTCCGGACCGACGACGACGAGGTCGACGGCCAGCTCGGCGGCGAGCGCGGCGATCGCGGGCGGATCGGCCAGGTCGACGGGTCGGCACAGCGCGATCGCGTCGATGCCGGGATTGCCGGGAGCCGCGATCACGGCGTCCACCGAGGGGTCGGCGGCCAGGGAACGGACCAGGGCGTGCTCGCGGGCACCGGAGCCGATGACGAGGACCTTCACGGCCCCACCGTAGCGACCCCGGCGGAGTTCCCGGTCAAAGCCCCCGACGGCGACCGCCCCGGGACGACGACGGCCCGGGCCACCCCAGCAGAGAGGTGACCCGGGCACGTCGTGGAATCGCGGCGACCCGTCGTCCGGCCCCGCAGGACCGGACGGGAGGTCCGCCCCCGAACCTCAGCCGGCCTCGACCGGGGCGACGAGGAAGGCGTCGAGCCGTTGCAGGACGATTTCCGCCGTGGTGGTGGAGGACCGGAACAGCT
Source organism: Kineosporiaceae bacterium (assembly GCA_035719045.1). Lineage (GTDB taxonomy): Bacteria > Actinomycetota > Actinomycetes > Actinomycetales > Kineosporiaceae > DASTGO01. Next base: position 2,430 of record DASTGO010000350.1, read on the forward strand.
CGCTGAGATTGGCCAGGAAGCCCGCGGGTTCGGCGACCATGGAGACCGTCACCCGGGTCTGCCGGTCGTTCTCCGGGTGCAGCCGGAACTCCCCGTCGAAGGCCGGGCCGGACAGGGCCTTCCAGGACACCCGGTGTTCCCGTGGATGGGGGATGGCGCAGACCGGGACCTCTCGGGTGGAGTGGCCGTCCCGGACGGAGAAGGTGTAGCGCTCATGAGCCGTCTTGACGACGTCCTCCAGCCCGACCACGAATCTCGGCCAGCTGCCGACGTCCCTCAGTCTCGTCTCGACGTCCGCGACGGGCAGGTTGACGACGGCCGTCGCCTCTTGGTGCGTCATCGTTACCCCCTCAGGTCGCCGCTTGCCACGGCCCCCCGCGGGCGAGTCCGGGATCGGGACGGCCCGTGGCTGACCGCCGTCGTGCGGAGCGGATACTCCTCACCGACAAGCCACACGCTACGACTGCCATGAGGGCACGACTGAGGGACGATCGTCCGGTGACCAGGGAATTCGACTCCGGGCAGGGGCGACGGCAGGCACTCGCGGGGCTGGCCCGCGCCCGGCTCGCACTGGGTGCCACACGCTGGCGGACGGCGGCCTGGGGGGCCGGGCAGAGCGCGCTGGCGGGCTGCCTGGCCTGGGAGGCGGGGGTTCAGGTGCTGCACCACCCGTCGCCGTACTTCGCGGCCGTCGCCGCGATCGTCTGCCTGGGGACCACCCAGGTCAACCGGTTGCGCCGGGTGGGTGAACTCGCGGTCGGGGTCACCGTCGGGGTCGGCATCGCCGACCTGGTGGTCCACCAGATCGGGCGCGGAGGCTGGCAGATCGGCCTGGTCGTGCTCCTGGCGATGAGCGTCGCCCTGCTGCTGGACGGCGGCACCGTGATCGTCAACCAGGCCGCCCTGCAGGCCGTCTTCGTGACCGTCCTGCCGCCTCCGGTGGGCGGTCTCGTCACCCGGTGGGAGGACGCCCTGCTCGGCGGGGCCATCGCCCTCGCGGTGGCGTTCGCCCTGCCGGCCGACCCTCGGCCCGCCCTGCGCCGGGAATGCGCCGCGGTCATCCTCACCACGCGAGAGGCCCTGCTGCTGGCCGTGCGGGCCGCCACGGCGGGGGACGTCGACGGCGCCACCGAGGCACTGGACCTCGGTCGTGGCACCCATCCGGCCCTGGTCCGCTGGGCGGGGGCGATCACCTCCGCCCGGGAGGTCAGCCGGCTGTCCCCGCTGCGCCGGCATGCGGAGGCCGAGATCGCCGCCCACGAGGCCGCCCAGCCCGCCGTCGACCGGGCGGTCCGGAACCTGCGGGTGGCCCTGCGGCGGGTGGTCGCCGCCGTCGAGGACGCCGCCGCGGGCGAGGCTCCGCTGCCGGCACCGGTGCTGGACATCCTGGCCGATCTCGCCGGGGTGCTGCGGACCATCCCGTCCGGGCTGCGGGACCCCGACGGCGAGGGCGGCCGGCGGGCCATCCAGGCCGTGCTGGCCCTGGCCCGGCGGCTGGACGTCGACGCCCTCCAGGCCACCAGCCTGTCGGCGACCGTGATCGTGGCCCAGGTCCGCTCCGTGGTGGTCGACCTGCTGCACCTGCCCGGAATGCCCGACCGCGGACGCCGGGACGTCCTGCCCCGGTGATCACCGGCCCGTGCCACGGGGACGCCCGGGAACCTCGGGTCAGAGAGCGGACTCGACCTCGCCGATCGCCTCGTCGAGCAGGGCCAGGCCGTAGCGGGCCTCCTCCTCGGTGATGGTCAGCGGCGGGACCACGTGGGTCCGGCTCCCGTTGACGAACGGCAGCAGCCCCCGCCTCCGGCAGGCCGCGCCGAGCTGCACCATCGGGGCGTTCGCCTCGCCCGCGGCGTTGAACGGGACCAGGGGTTCCCGGGTGGACCGGTCCCGGACCAGCTCCACCGCCCAGAAGGCACCCGTCCCGCGGACCTCGCCGACGATCTCGTGCCGGGCCGCCAGCTCCGCCAGACCCGGGCCGAACGCCTCCGCACCGAGCCGGGCCGCATGCTCGACGACGCCCTCCTCGGCCATCGCGGTGATCGTGGCGACCGCGGCGGCGCAGGCCAGCGGGTGCCCGGAGTAGGTCAGCCCGCCCGGGAACACCCGGTCGGCGAAGGTCCGGTAGATCTTCTGGGACACCAGCACCCCGCCCAGCGGGACGTAGCCGGAGTTCACCCCCTTGGCGAAGGTGATCAGGTCTGGCACGACGGCGTCACCCGGCAGCGGATCGCCGGCGGCGTCGCAGTTGGCCAGCTCCACGGCGAACCAGCGACCGGCCCGGCCGAAGCCGCTCATCACCTCGTCGGCGATCCAGATGATCCCGTACCGGTCGCACAGCTCCCGGACCCCGCGCAGGTACCCCGGCGGCGGGACCATGATCCCGGCCGTCCCGGGGATGGACTCCAGGACGATCGCGGCGATCGTCGAGGGACCCTCCAGCTGGATCAGCTGCTCCAGGTGTTCCAGGGCCCGGGCGCACTCCTCCTCCTCGGTCGTCGCGTGGAACGCCGAGCGGTACAGGAACGGCCCGAAGAAGTGGACGATGCCCTCGGCGCCGTAGTCGTTCGGCCAGCGGCGCGGGTCCCCGGTGAGGTTGATCGCGGTCGTGGTGTTGCCGTGGTAGCTGCGGTACCGGGAGAGCACCTTGCGACGGCCGGTGTGCAGCCGGGCCATCCGGACGGCGTTCTCGATCGCGTCGGCGCCGCCGTTGGTGAAGAAGACGTGGGTGAAGTCCTGCCCCGGCGCCCGCTCCACGATCAGCCGGGCGGCCTCGGACCGGGCGGCGTTGGCGTGCTGCGGGGCGATCGTGGCGAGCCTGGCGGCCTGCTCCTGGATCGCGGCGACGACCTTCGGATGCCCGAGCCCGAGGTTGGTGTAGACGAGCTGGCTGGAGAAGTCCAGGTAGCGGGTGCCGTCCCCGTCCCACACCCAGGACCCCTCGCCACCGGCCACGACCAGCGGGTTGAGCGTCGACTGCGCCGACCAGGAGTGGAACACGTGGGCGCGGTCGAGCTCATAGGTCCGCGCGGCCCCGGCGGGGTCGGCCTCGGGCGTCGGCGCGGTCGCCGGCAGCGGCGGGCGGGAGGAACCGGGCAGGGAACCGGGGGCCGGGACCGTCGTCGTCATGCCGCCACCCTAGGACGGCCCGGACCGTCCCGGACCTGACAACCTGTCAGCCTCGGCCGCCCCTGGCCGTCACCTCGCAACCCCCGGCAGGGAACGGGTCAGCGGCGGCAACGGGTCAGCGGCGGGAACGGGTCAGCAGCGGCCGACATGGGCGGCCACGACACCGAGGGCTTCCTCGTCCGGTGGCCTCGCCGCGGCTCAGCCGGGCGACCGGGGAACCGGCGGCAGATCCCGCAGGGCCCGGGCCTGTCGCACCATGGCCATCGCCAGCAGGTCCTCCACCGGCCGGGCACCCGGCAGCGGGGTGAGCCGGGCCGGGCGGACCGGCTGAGGCAGGGCGGCCACCCGGCGGGACAGCGCCTGCAGATCACG
>DASTGO010000351.1:0-13240 GCA_035719045.1 Kineosporiaceae bacterium
GGTGCGGTGGTGCGGGCCGACGACTCAGCGGGGGTCGAAGATCAGCGGGGGTCGAAGACCGGGACCCGGGGCTCCGGCACCGTCACCGGCGCGGGAATGTCCGGGGTGGCGTACTCCAGGAAGCTGGCCGGCAGCGCCGAACCCCAGTACACCCCGGTGCCACGCTCGGCCTCGTTCCAGGTGACGGGCTCGAAGTCGGGGGCCATCACCAGGAAGCTACCGGAGTACACCTCGATCCGGTTGCCGCCGGGCTCGTAGGAGTACAGGTAGAACGCCTGCGAGTTGTTGTGCTTGGACGGCCCTGCCTCGATGAAGATCCCGTTCTCGCTCAGGACGTCCGCCGTACGCAGCACGTCGTCCCGGTTGTCCAGCCAGAAGGCGCAGTGGTGCAGCCGGGCCTCGCCCTGCTTGACGTCCGCCACGAAGGCGACCTCGTGGTGGACCGGCGAGACGCTCATCCACGAGCCGATCTCGGTCCGGCCCTCGTCGAACACCACCTGCTCGCGCAGCCGGAAACCCATCACCTCCGCGGCGAACCTGCGGTTGGCCGCGACGTCCTTGCACAGCAGGGCGAGGTGGTCCAGCCGGCGCACGGTGGCACCGCGCCCGGTGAACTTCTGCGGCAGGTTCTTCAGCGTGGAACGCAGCTCGGCCGGCGGGACGTACCGCTGCTCGTCGTAGTAGACGTCCATCGGGTGGCCCTCGGGGTCGGTGAACCGGTAGCACCGGCCCCGGCCCAGACCCCCGTCCTCCCAGCCGATCCCGAGACCGGCGGCCTGCAGGGCGGCCACCCGGCGGTCCAGTGCCTGCCGGCTGGTGGTCCGCCAGGACACCCGGGCCACTCCGGGGGAGCCCGCCCGGGACAGCTTGAGCGTCGAGGTGGCGTAGTCGCCGAACCCGCGCAGGTAGGCGCAGTCGTCGTCGGAGTCCACGACCTCCATGCCGAGCAGGTCACGGAAGTACCAGATGCTGCGTGGCAGGTCAGGGGTCCGCAGCTCGACCCGGCCGAGGTGGGCGATATCGAACAGCGGCTCGGGCGAGTCCGTGGCGTCGTTCAGGGATTCGTTCTCGGGCAAGGCGTTCATGTCGTCCGTTCTCTCGTCATCGGCGTTCGGTCAGTCGTCGAAGGGCATCCCGGAGTAGTTCTCTGCCAAGCCGGCGGACGCCGCTGTGGACGAGCAGACGTAGCGCAGCTGCGAGAGTTGGAGCTCGGCGTCGAAGTCGTCGCCGGAACGGTGGAGCATCGACGTCATCCACCATGAGAAGTGGGTGGAGCGCCAGACCCGGCGCAAGGCCGTGTCGGAGTAGCGGTTCGCGAGATCGTCGTTCTTCTCGTTGATCAGCCTGCCGAGGGCCCGGCTGAGCAGCCGGACGTCAGACACCGCGAGGTTGAGCCCCTTGGCGCCGGTCGGCGGGACGATGTGGGCCGCATCACCGGCCAGGAACAGCCGGCCGTGCCGCATCGGGGCGGCCACGAAGCTGCGCATCGGCGTGATGGACTTCTCGACCACCGGGCCGGACTGCAGGCTCCAGCCGTCGAGGGCGAACCGGGTGGCCAGTTCCGACCAGACCCGGTCGTCGGACCAGTTCGCCACGTCGTCGCCCGGGTCGACCTGCAGGTACAGCCGCGACAGGGTCCGCGAGCGCATGCTGTGCAGGGCGAAACCGTGGGGGTGCCAGGCGTAGATGAGCTCGTCGGTGGACGGGGGGATTTCGGCCAGGATGCCCAGCCAGGCGTACGGGTAGACCCGCTCCCAGGTGGTCCGCAGGCCGTCGGGCATCGAGGGCCGGCTCACCCCGTGGAAGCCGTCGCAGCCGGCGATCGCGTCGCACTCCAGCACCTGGCTGACGCCCTCGGCATCGGTGAACCGGACGAACGGCCGGTCGGTGTCCAGGTCGTGCAGGGTGACGTCGGAGGCCTCGTAGCAGAACTGCTGCCCGGCGGCATCCCTGAGCTGGTCGAGGTCCCTCTGCAGTTCGGTCTGGCCGTACACGTAGACGCTTCGGCCGCACAGCTGCTGGAAGTCCAGGTGGTGGCGCTCCCCCGGCCACTGCAGGTAGATCCCGTGGTGCTGCTCGCCCTCCCGTTGCAGCCGTTCACCGACGCCGGCCTCGACCAGCAGGTCGACCGCGCCCTGCTCGATGATCCCGGCCCGGATCCGTGCCTCCACATAGGAACGGGAACGGCTCTCCACGATCACCGACTCGATGCCCTGCAGGGCGAGCAGGTGGGACAGCAGGAGGCCGGACGGCCCCGCCCCGATGATGGCGACCTGGGTGCGCACGCCGATGACTCCCTCCGCGGTGGACCCGACCAGCATCGGCGCCGGTCGCCGTGAGCATTAGGGAACAGGGCGCGCGCCACCTGCGCCACTCTTGCCTTCCGGTCAGTGGAAAGGCAGAGTCAGAGGCCGCGGGATGCCACAGCCGGTCGCAGAGAGCGACCGATTCCGGCGGCCGCGACCTGCAGGGTGGGGACCAGGCGGGCCAGATCTTTCCGGCCACTGGGCACCACGACCCCCAGGGCGGCGACCACGGCACCGCTCTCCTGCCGCACCGGGACCGCCACGGAGCAGGCGCCCAGCGTCATCTCCTCGACCGTCCGGGCATAGCCGCGACGGCGGGTCTCGGCCAGTTCCCGGCCCATCCGGCCCGGTTCGGCGATGGTGTGCCGGGTGATCCGGGACAGCCCGCCGAGCACCTGCTCGACCACCTCCGGCGGAGCCGCCGCCAGCAGCACCTTGCCCACCCCGGTGGCATGCAGCGGCAGCCGCGTCCCGGCCCGGCTCACCACGGCCACCGATCCGCTGCCCACCACGCTCTCCACGTACAGCGCGAGAGTCCCCTCCCGGACCGCCAGGTGCACCACATCACCCGTGGCCGCGTGCACGTCGTGCATGAACGGGGAGGCCACCTCGCGCAGCTCGTGGTGCAGCGGGGCCAGCAGCCCCAGCCGCCACAGCCTCCGGCCGATCTCGTAGCTGCCGTCGGCCCGCCGCGCCAGCGCCTGCCACGCCTCAAGTTCGGCCACCAGGCGGTGGGCGGTCGGCGGCGGGAGATCGGCACGGCGGGCGATCTGGGTGAGGGTCAGCGTCGGGTGCGCCGCGTCGAAGGCGCCGAGAACGGCCAGCGCGCGCGAGGTCACCGAACGGCCGGGCTCCCGGGCCCCACCCGCCATCGCCGCACCTCCGACCTACGTTCCCGTCCGCCCGGTCCGACCGGACCCCGTTCCGCCCGCTGAGGGTAGAACAGGGCCGATCCTGATTCCACTGGGCGAAAGGGTGTCCTCCACCCGGAGCTGTCCCGCACCGGGTCACCGGCGGACCGATCGGCCGCCGGCGCACCACACCCTCCGCACCCGGGCCACCCGTACACCCGGGCCACCAGCGACACGGGCCACCAGCGACGCCGGGGCGGTCAGGCCGGCGGCGACTCGCGCAGGTTCTTCCGCAGGATCTTGCCGCTGGCGTTGCGGGGCAGTGCCTCCACGACGGACAGCGAGCGCGGGATCTTGTACCGGGCCAGCCGCTCGGTGAGGAACTCACGCATCTGCTCCACCGTGAACTCCTGCCCGGGCACGAGGACGACGACGGCCCGGCCGACCTCGCCCCACTTCTCGTCCGGCACACCGATCACGGCACAGTCCAGCACCGCCGGGTGTTCGTGCAGTGCACTCTCCACCTCGGCGGGGTAGATGTTCTCCCCGCCCGAGATGATCATGTCCTTGATCCGGTCGACGACGTACACCGCGCCGTCGGTGTCCACCACGGCCACGTCCCCGGTGTGGAACCAGCCGTCGACGAGGCTGGTCGCGGTGGCCTGCGGGTTCTGCCAGTAGCCGGCCATCACGTTCGGGCCCTGGACGACGATCTCGCCCTTCTCCCCCACCCCGACCTCGGACCCGTCCGGCCGGACCACCTTGACGTCGGTGAAGAAGTGCGGGTAGCCGGCTGATCCGAGCTTGGTCTGTACCCGGTCGCGGTCCAGCAGCAGCGCCCCCGGGGAGGTCTCGGTCATCCCGTAGCCCTGGATGAAGCTCAGCCCACGCTCGGTGTAGGCCCGGATCAGCGGCTCGGGCACGGGAGCACCACCGCAGAGCAGGTTGCGCACCCGGGACAGGTCGACCTGCGCCCAGCGCGGGGACTGCAGGATCGAGGCGTACATCGCCGGCACACCGAACAGGCAGGTCACCCCCGCGGTCTCGATGAGGTCGACGGCCCGCTCCGGCTCGAAACCCGGCTCGATGACCACCCGGCCGCCCTTGAGCAGCGTCGGCAGCAGGCTCATGTTCAGCGCCGCGGTGTGGAACATCGGAGCGGTCACCAGGGTGACCTCGTCGTCGCGGAAATCGGCGTCCACCAGGACGTTGACCGCATTCCAGGTGATGTTCCCGTGGGTGAGGGTGGCGCCCTTCGGGCGGCCGGTGGTGCCGGAGGTGTACATGATGATGCAGACGTCGTCGAGCCCCACGGCCAGATCCGGCAACTCGGACTGCTCCGGGCCGGTGTCGCCGCCCGCACCGGCCGAGCCACCGGTGATCAGGTCCTCGTAGGCGACCAGGGCACCCTCGACCGGCGGCTGCTCCAGGGCGCCGGGCAGGGCGATCCAGTGCTTCAGGCCGACCGTCCGGGCCAGGCCGGCAGCGGCGTCGGCCACCGCCGGGGATCCGGAGCAGACCAGCGCCCGGGAGCCGGAGTCCTGCAACTGGTAGGCCAGCTCGGGAGCGGCCAGCCGGGTGTTGAGCGGCACGAACACCGCACCCAGACGCCCCAGCGCGAACAGGGTCTCCAGGAAGGTGGGGTGGTTCGGTCCCAGGTAGCCCACCCTGTCGCCGGCGCCGATCCCGAGCTCCGCCAGGCCGCGGGCCAGGGCCGCCACCCGGGACTCAAGCTCGGCGTAGGTCCACTGCTGGTCCCCGGAGACCATCGCCACCGACCGGGGGGTCTTGCGGGCCCGTCGCGCCGTCCACGACCCGATTCCCTGGTTGCGCACGCTTGCGACTCCTGACTGTCCGAACGGCTCCGGGTGAGCCGGCGACCGCGCCACAAGGTCCGGGCGGCGGTGTCCGGCGTCGCCGCCATGATGTGATGCCCGGCACCGATCGGCAAGTGGTGGCCCGTAATTCGTTCGACACTTTTCATAGCCGTCGTCCATTCATCGTTCACGGTTCAGCCGCAAAGTGGCACAAAGACGGCAGGGTTACCGGGGCTGATCACCCGGGTCCAGGGGGCCACGCATGACAGTGCACTCAGCTGTCGTCGTGGACCACGCCGGGAGCGAACCCCGGGCATGGGCAGGACCCCCGCGGGCGTCACCAGGCCGCACCCGGACCAGCGATGACGTGGGCGGGCGGGGCGGCGCCCAGCGGTCGGTGCGCGGATGCCGCGGGAACCTCAGACGAGGACGACGAGCCCGGCGGCGAACACCAGGTACGCGCCCGCCGCACCGGTCAGCCGGAGGGCGGTCAGCCGTCCTGCCCGCATGGTGGCCAGCAGGTAGCTGATCGCCGCCATCGTGGCCAGGCCCGACAGCAGCAGCGGCCCGTCGAACCGCCACGAGGTGAACAGCAGACCCAGCCCCGAGGGCACCGTGGCCTGGATCATCATCGCTCCGGAGATGTTCGCCAGCGCCAGGCGCGTCTTGCCCGCTCGCACCCAGATGATCGCGTTCATCACCTCGGGGAGTTCGGTGGCCACCGGGGACAGCAGCAGGGCCACCACCGCCGCGGGCAGCCCGAGCGCCGGGCCGGCCCACTCCAACTGGGCCACGAACAGCTGCGAGGCCCCGAACACGACGGCCAACGTGATCAGGGTCTGCACCCCGACCGCCCACAGCGGCGGACGGGAGCGCGCCGGGAGCAGCTTCAGCGGTTCCAGGTCTTCCCCGCCGGCCTCGCCACCGCCACGGATCTCGTGCCAGAAGTACAGCCCGTACATGGCGAAGAACAGCAGGCCCAGCCACGGCTTGACGGCGAAGGCGACCAGCCCGAGCCCGACCTTGACGACGAAGATCGCCAGGAACCAGACCTGGTCCCGGGCCAGCCGGTCGGTGACAGACCGCTCCAGGCCGATGCCGTGCCGACCGCCCGCCGGTCGCACGTCGGGGTCAGCCGGCCCGCCGGACCCGTCCGACCCGCCGGACCCGCCGGACCCGCCGGACCCCGGAGCCTCGACCGACCCGCCCGGCCCGGGACCGGCCGGCAAGGCGGCGAGGAGCGGACGGGCTGCGCCGGTGCGGTGGCGCAGCAGGAGCACCAGTCCGGTCACGGCGTAGGCGATCGTGGACAGCGCCAGTGGCCCGCCCATCGCCGCACCGACCCCGACATCCTTGCCCTGCTCGCCATGGTCGACGGTGACCGCGACCAGGGTCACCACGCTTTCCGGCAGGGCCGTCCCCGCCGCGGCAAGGATCGTCCCGACGGCGAGCGGGCCCACCTTGAGGGCGACGCCCAGCCATTCCACCGCGTTCACGAACCACTCGCAGGCCAGGTAGATCACCACGGCACAGGCGACCAGCAGCAGGACGTGAACCACGTGCGAACCTCTTCTCGGGTCAGGCCTCGAGGTTCGCAGGATGCGGCGGACCCCGACCCCGGGCGGCAGCAGCCCAGGGGGTCGAAGGTCTCGCCCGCCCGCTCATGCGGACCCGGCCGCCGGGGAGGGGCTCCCAGCATGTCGACGACCGGTCGAGGGGCTACTCCCCTTCACCTGTCGCCACTCTACCGGGCGGCTCGGCCGGTCCCCGGCACCGATCGCGTCGACCGGGCCGGACCGTCACCGTCGACGGGGCCCGATACGGGGAGCCCCGACCCGAGAGGGACTTGTATCACGCAATGTCATTCCCCGGCCACGATTCGATGTGACGGGATAGTCCTTCCCTTGGGGACCATGACCCTGCGCCCCGACTCGTGTACCGCTCGTATAGTTGCCGGGTGCCAGCCGCCCTGGCCGACGGGCCTGAGTCCAGCGTCGATCTGCCGAGGTCGCAGACCGGCGCCCCACCGCAGCATCTGCTCGTCACCCTGCTCGGGGACTACTGCCTGCCACATCGCCCACCGCTGCCGTCGGCGGCGCTGGTGGCCCTCGCCGGGGAGTTCGGCATTTCGCAGATGGGCGCCCGGGCGGCCCTCAGCCGGCTGGCCCGGCGGGGCGTGGTCGAGCACAGCAAGTCCGGCCGCAGGACCTTCTACCGACTGGCCGCCCAGGCCGCGTCCGTCCTGGTCAGGGGCAGCCGCCGGATCGCCGCGTTCAGCCAGGACGCCGAGCAGTGGGACGGCCGCTGGACGGTGGTCGCGTTCTCGGTCCCGGAGGACCGCCGGGAGGCCCGGCATCTGCTGCGCTCCCGGCTGCGCTGGCAGGGGTTCGCGCCGCTGTACGACGGGCTGTGGGTGTCCCCGCACGGGACCGCCGAGGAGGCCGCGGCCACGATGTCCGAACTGGCGGTGGACCAGGCCACGGTGCTCCGTGCCGCACATGTGCCGGCCTCCCCCGGATCGGGCCGGGCGCCGATCGAGGCCTGGGACCTCGCCGGGATCGCCGACGCCTACCACGCCTTCATCGCGCAGTGGACTCCGCTGGTGGACCGGCTGCGTTCCGGGGACATCCACGCCTCGGCCGCTCTGGTCGCCCGGACCGAGATCATGGACACCTACCGGCGGTTCCCCGGGCTGGACCCACAACTGCCGCTGGACCTGATGCCCCCGGACTGGCCACGGGCCCGGGCCCGGGACCTGTTCGCCGAGGCCTACGACTGGCTCGGTCCGCTGGCCGTGGTGCGGGTCCGGCAACTGGTCAGCGAGACCGCGCCGGAGTTGGCCGCCCAGGTCGAGCACCACACCACCGAGGAACTGCTGGGTCAGCAGATCACCGCCGACGTCTGACCGGCCGCCCCCGGACGGCTCCCGGGGCGGCGGGACGGCCCCGCCCATGCCGCGTCCCCGGGAGCGGCGCCGGCCGCCGGAAGCGGCGCCGGCTACCAGACGAAGGGGATGAGCCGGAACCGCACGCGCGCGGCGTACTCGGGATATCCGGCGAGCCGGGTGCGCAGGAACCGGTCCTCGCGGGCGGTGCGCAGCGCGAGCAGCCCGGCCAGCAGAGCGACCACGACCAGCCCCCACAGGGATCCGAGCACCAGTGCCACCCCGAGGTACAGCAGGAGCGACCCGGCGTACCCGGGATGCCGGACGAACCGGTAGGGCCCGCGGTCCACGACGACCTGCCCCCGATCGGACTGCAGCCGCACCACGGCCGAGAACCAGCCGTTGACGAGCATCGCCCAGGTGGACAGGACGGTGCCCCCGACCAGCAGGACCGCCCCCGCGGTGAACGCGACGGCGCCGAGGCCGGGCGACCAGCCGTACCGCTCGTCGAGGGCGACCACGACGTAGAGCCCCAGCGGGAGCCAGACCGCCGACAGCGACGCCAGCGGCACGTCCCAGGACTCGGCGCCCTCCTGCACTCCGGACCTCTCGGCGAGCAGACCCGGGTTCCTGCGGGCCAGCAGGGCCCCGAGCGCCGTCAGGTAGACGGCCAGGAAGACGAGGTACCCCCAGCCGGCCGGCCAGCCCGACCGCCCGGACCCCGCCAGCAGGACCAGTGCCACCAGCCCCAGGTAGACCAGGTTCTTCCCGGCCCACAGCCGGATCCCGCGGGACGGCTGGGCTGCTCCACGCATGACGGCGGGGACGCTCATGGCAACCTCCCGGACGGTCGGTGACAGCGCAGTCCTGAACCTCCGTCATGCCACCCACCGGTCCGCCCGGGCCCGGGACCGATGTCCTGCCACGAAGATCCCCGGGGGTACGGCCGGAGGTCCAGATCAGGCGAGCCGGGTGCGCAACTCCTCAACGATCGCGGGGACGATCTCGTGCAGGTCGCCGATCACCGCATAGTCGGCCTTGGTCACCATCGGGGCCTCGGCGTCGGTGTTGATCGCGATGATCGTCCTGGCGCCGGCGCAACCCGCCCAGTGCTGGATGGCCCCGCTGATCCCGCAGGCGAGGTAGACGTCCGGGGAGATCCGGCTGCCGGTCTGACCGACCTGCTCGTGGTGCGGGCGCCAGCCCAGGCTGGTCACGACCCGGGAGACGCCGAGGGCGCCGCCCAGCAGGTCCGCCAGTTCCAGCAGGTCACCGAACCGCTCGGGTCCGCCGACGCCCCGCCCGGCGCCGACCACGACCCGGGCCTTGGTCAGGTCGGCCCCGCCGGTCCGCACCGGCTCGAGGCCGCGCACCCGGGCGACCAGGTCGGTGTCGGACAGTTGCGGGGTGAAGGTGCGGACCTCGGGGGACGTCGCGGCCTCGGCAGCCACCGGCTCCACGGCATGCCCCGCCATGGTCAGCAGTGCGGGCGAGCCGGGACCGCCGATCAGCCGGACCTCCTCCAGCGCCGAGCCGCCCATCACCTGGCGCGAGGCCAGCAGCCCGTCACCGTTGGGCCGGACCGTCACGCAGTTGGCGGCCATCGGCAGGTTCAGCCGGGCGGCCAGGTGGGCGAGCACCTCGCTGCCCCGGGGACTGCCCGCGGCGAGCACCGCGGCCGGGCCGGTCGCGGCGACCACCTCGGCCAGGCTCGCCGCCCAGGCTGCGGCGGAGTACGACGCCAGCCGAGGGTCGGCGGCGTGATGGACCACGCCAACCCCTTGCGCGGCAAGCTCGGCGAGCATGCCGGACGGGTGCGGCCCGACGACCAGGGCCTCGACGGCCGCGTCGTCCGAGCCGGACCCGGCCGCGACCGCGGTGGCCAGCGAGCGCGCGAACGTCAAGGCCTCCAAGGAGATGAGCTCGGTGCCGCCGTCCATGCCGGCGCCGGCCTCCGGCTCCACCAGGACGAGGATCACTTGGTCACCCCGATCTTCTGCAGGACGTCGACCACGGCGGCGGCCGCCTCCGGGCCGGTGCCCAGGATCTCCACGGTGCTGGCCTGTTCCGGCGGCAGGGTGAGCCGGATCCGGCCGCTGCCGGACGGCTCCGCCGCCGGTTCGAGCCGCTCGATGAGAGCCCGCCTGGCCTTCAGCCGGCCGGGGATGGACGGGTACCGCGGAGTGATCCCGCCCTCCTTGACCGTCAGCACCGCGGGAAGCGGCAGCTCGAACAGCTCCGCACCCTCCGGGCCGTCACCGCGGGCGAGTACGACACCGTCGGCCACCTCGAAGCTGCGGACCCCGGTCACCACGGGCCGGCCGAGCAGGTAGGCCGCCCGGATGCCGACCTGGAAGTTCCCCGCGTCGGCTGAGTCGTTGCCGAACAGCACCAGGTCGTAGGACTTCCCTTGTGCCGCATGGGTTCGCACCACCTGGGCGATCTCCGCCGCGACGTCGGCCGGTCCGAACCGGTCGCAGTCGCCGACCACGTGCACGCCCGAGCCCACCCCGACGGCGAGCGCCTCACGCAACTGCTCGACGGCGTCGTCCGGACCGAGGGTGAGCACCGTGGCGGACCCGCCGTGCGTCTCGACGAGTTGCACGGCGGCCTCGACCGCGCACTCCTCATGTGGACTGACCACGTACCCGACGTGCCTGGTGTCCACGCCGAGGCCGTCCGGGGTGAGCGTCACGGTCCCGCTCGAACCCGGGACCCGCTTGATGCAGACCAGGACTTCCATTCCGTTCCCGCTCTCTCGTGACGTTCAGGTGGGCCGGGACCGGTTGCGCTGCAAGGATTCCGCGCGGCGCAACCGGTCCCGGCCACGGTCCGGTCAGGCGCGGATGCGCTCGTTGTCCGGGTCGAACAGGGGGGTGCTGCCGGCGACGGCGACGGTCACCGGGTACTGCTCGCCGAGGTACTCGACCCTGAGCCCGGTGCCCTCGACCGCGTATTCCGGGGGCAGATAGGTCATCAGCAGGTGCGCGCCGAGCGACGGCGCCGAACCCGCGGACGTGGTGTACGAGCGGCGGCCCCGGGCGTCGACGATCGGCGCCCCCTCCGCGGTGAGGACGGGCTCGGTGCCGAGCATGTACCGCTTCACACCCGTGGACGAGGTGTGGTCGTCGACGGTCAGCGTGCACAGGATCGCCGCGGGCTCCCCGGCCCGGTGCTTGAGGTAGGCGTCGCGGCCGATGAAGTCGGCGTCCTTCACGGTCGGGCGCTGCATCCCGGCCTCGACGATGGTGTGCTCGCCGTCCAGTTCGTTGCCGTGCGCCCGGTAGCCCTTCTCCAGCCGGCCGGTGGTGCCGTAGACGCCGATGCCCACCGGGACCGCACCGTGCGGCTTCCCGGCCTCCAGCAACCGGTCGAACAGCAGGCCGCCGGTCTCCGTCGGCACGTACAGCTCCCATCCGAGCTCGCCGACATAGGAGATCCGTGAGGCGAGCACGAGCTGTCCGCCGGCCTCGACGGTGCGGCAGGTGCCGAACGGGAAACCCTGGTGCGAGATGTCGTCGGCGGTCAGCGAGCCGAGGATGTCGCGGGCCCGCGGACCCCACAGGCCGACCGTGGTGAACGCCGAGGTCTGGTCGACCACCTCGGCTCCCCCGCCGGCGGGTAGGTGGTCGGCGAACCACTTCCGGTCGATGTTCCCGGTGATTCCGCCGGTGACGACCCGGAACCGGTCGTGGGCCAGCCGCATGACCGTCAGGTCGGCCTTGAACCCGCCGCTGGGGGTGAGGACCGGGGTGTAGACCACCCGGCCGATCCTGACGTCCAGGTTCTGTACGGCGATCCGCTGCACGGCTTCCAGCGCCCGCGGGCCGACCACGTCGAAGATCGCGAACGCCGACAGGTCGACGACACCGGCCCGGTCGCGCATCGCCAGGTGCTCGGCGTTGATGATCGGGGACCACCAGCGGGAGTCCCACTCCGCCTCGCGCGGCATGACCCGGTCGCCGTACTCGCCGAGCAGGGACTCGTTGGAGGCGTACCACATCGGCCGTTCCCAGCCGGCGGTCTCGAAGAAGACCGCGCCCAGCTCGCGTTCCCGGGCGTTCATCGGGGACAGCCGCACGTTGCGGTTGCTCGCCCACTGCTCGCCGGGGTGGACGATGCCGTAGGTCTTGTTGAAGGCCTCACGGGTCCGCGCCTTCACGTGGTGGCGGGTGCGCTGGTGCGGGTAGAACCGGGCGATGTCGGAGTGGTGCGGGTCGATCTCGGACTCACCCTCGACCATCCACTCGGCCACCAGCCGGCCGACCCCGGGGCCCTCCTTCACCCAGACCGCCGCGGCCGACCACAGCCCGCCGACCTCCGGGGACTCCCCCAGGATCGGGTAGCCGTCGGGGGTCAGCGACAGCAACCCGTTGATCGCGTAGCGGATCCCGACCTGCGGGTTGCCGAGGATGTCCGGCATCAGCTCCAGCGCCTGCTCCAGTTGCGGGTCGAAGTCCTCGCTGGTGAACGGCAGTTCGGTCGGCGACAGCGTGGACTGCTCGATCGACGGGATGTCCTCGGGGTCCCACAGGATCGGCCGGTGGGCGTACGAGCCGACCTCCATGTCGCCGCCGTGCTGGCGCTCGTAGCAGAAGGTGTCCATGTCCCGGACGATCGGGAAGCTGATCTCGCCCACCGTGTCGGCGAACTGCGGGACCGGCCCGACGCTGATCATCTGGTGCACGGCGGGGGTCAGCGGGATGTGGGCACCGGCCATCCCGGCGATCTTCGGGCTCCACACCCCGCAGGCCACCACGACCGTCTCGGTCTCGATGTCACCGGCGCTGGTGCGGATCCGCTTCACCCGGCCGTTCTCGACGTCGATCCCCAGCACCTCGATGTTGGCGTGCGTGGTGAGCGCCCCCATCGCGACCGCACGCTCGCGCATGATCGTGCCGGCCCGGACCGACTCGACGACGCCGACGCCCGGGGTCCAGAACGCACCGACGATGACTCCGGGGTCGAGGAACGGCAGCAGGCCGTGCACGAAGGCCGGGTCGACGATCTCGGCGTCGATCCCCCAGGCCTTCGCGGAGGTGATCCGCCGGGTCAGCTCCTGCATCCGCTCCGCGCTGCGGGCCACCTCGAAGCCGCCGGACTCGGTGAAGACGCCGAGTTCGGAGTACTGGCGCATCGAGTCCAGGGTGAGGTCGGTCATCTCACGGGAGTGGTCCACCGGGTAGATGAAGTTGCTGGCGTGGCCGGTGGAGCCGCCGGGGTTGGGCAGCGGACCCTTGTCGATCTGCACCAGGTCGCGCCACCCGAGCCGGGCCAGGTGGTAGGCGAGGCTGTTGCCGACGATCCCGGACCCGATCACCACGGCACGTGCGTGACCCGGCAGAGCGCTCATCCGAATGCCTTCCTCTCCGATGACCTCAA
>DASTGO010000352.1:0-6117 GCA_035719045.1 Kineosporiaceae bacterium
CAGCGGTGCCGGGGACGCCTTCACCGCGGCGACCACCCTGGCCGCCGCTGCCGGGGTGCCGTGGCCGCAGGCGGTCGCCCTGGGTCAGGCCGCCGCCGATGTGGTGGTTGCCGAGCCCGGTCCGACAACCTGCGACACCGCCGCGCTCGCCGCCCACCTCGGCGGATGGCCCGGGGAGGTCATCGGACTGCCCGAACTGGAGGCGGCGGTGGCCGCGCACCGGGCGGCCGGGCGGCGGATCGTGTTCAGCAACGGTTGTTTCGACGTCCTGCACCGGGCGCATGTGGCCTGTCTGGAGGAGGCGCGGCGGCTGGGGGACGTCCTCATCGTCGCGGTGAACTCCGACGCCGGTGTCCGGCGGCTGAAGGGTCCGGGCCGGCCGGTCAACCCGGCCGAGGACCGGGCGGCGGTGCTGGCCGCCCTCGCCTGCGTCGACCACACCACGGTCTTCGACGAGGACACCCCGGCCGAGCTGCTGCGCCGGCTGCGGCCCGACGTGTACGTCAAGGGCGGCGACTACACCCCGCAGATGCTCGCCGAGACGCCGGTGGTGGAGTCCTACGGCGGGCAGGTGCGGATCGTCCGCTACGTGCCCGGACACTCCACC
This sequence comes from Kineosporiaceae bacterium, assembly GCA_035719045.1. Taxonomy (GTDB): domain Bacteria; phylum Actinomycetota; class Actinomycetes; order Actinomycetales; family Kineosporiaceae; genus DASTGO01. The sequence continues at coordinate 608 of DASTGO010000352.1, forward strand.
ACCGCGGTCATCGAGCGGATCCTCGCCCACCACCCCGCCGGTCCCGGACCGTCCGCCGTTCCCGCCGGTCCCGGACCGTCGACCGGTCAGCAGCCCTCCGGTGCCGGCCCGTGAGCCGGCACGAGGGGGCCGCCGTCCCGGAGGTCGAGGTTCTGGTCACCACCCGCAACCGTCCGGTCGAGCTGGCCACCACCCTGGCCGGGCTGGCCGGCCAGCCCCTGGCCGGTCCCGCCTTCGCCGTGCTGGTCAGCGACCAGTCCGATCCGCAGTCCGCGCCCAGCTACGCCACCGCGCCGGCCCGCAGCATGGCGCAGGCCCTGCGGCTGGCCGGCCGTCCGACCCGGTTCACCCGGCACCTGCCCCGGCGGGGGCTGGCGGAGCACCGGGGCTGGTTGTTGTCCCGCGCGACCGCGCGCTATGTGCTGTTCCTCGACGATGACGTCTGGCTGGAGCCCGGGGTGGTGGCCCGGCTGCACACCGCGATCCAGGCCCTGCGCTGCGGGCTGGTCGGTGCCGCTGTCACCGGCCTGTCCTATGCCGAGGACGTCCGCCCGCAGGAGCTGGAGCCGTTCGAGCCGCTCACCGGACCGCCGGAGCCGGAGACCATCACCCCAGCCTCCCCGGCCCGCCGCCGGTACACCCTGCACAATGCGGCGAACCCGCTGCACCTGGCCCGCAGGCTCGGCCTGGGCCGGGGTTCGCGCCGGTGGGTGCCGTATCGGATCGCCTGGGTCGGCGGCTGCGTGCTGTACGACCGGGCGGCCCTGCTCGACTGCGGCGGCTTCGACTTCGGCGTGGACCTGCCGCCCGACCACTGCGGGGAGGACGTCGCCGCGCAGTGGCGGGTGATGGCGCGCTACGGCGGGGCCGGAGTGCTGCCGAGCGGCGCGATCCACCTGGAGTCTGCGACCACGGTCACCGACCGGAGCAACGACCTGCCCGTACTGCTCGCCCGCCGCGAGGGCGCGACGCCCGGCTGACGCCGTCGCGCCTGGTCCCGCCGTCGCCTGGTCCCGCCGTCGCCTGGTCCCGCCGTCGCGCCTGGACCGGCCCGGGAGGCGCGGCGGAGCCCGCCGGACCCGGCCCCGAGGCCTCAGCTACGGGCGCCGAGCCGCTGCGCCGCCGGAGCCGGTCCGCCGTCCGCGGTGTCGGTGGTGGACATTGTCGCCGGCGTCCCCGGTGACCGGGCGGGCGCGCCCGCCCGGTCCCGGCTGCCGCCCGGCAGGGCTGGTGCCCGGACCCCGGCGACGTCCAGGGCCCGCCGGTAGGCGGTCAGCGCCTCGTCGGCCTTCCCCGCCCGGACCAGCCGGTCGGCCAGTTCCCGCCACATCGCGGCGGCCGCCCGGGTCTGCGGGCAGCGCTGCAGGGCCTGGTCCGCGGCCAGGTACGCGGCCATCGCCTCCTGGTCGCGGCCCTGCAGGGTGAGCGCGTCGCCGAGGCTGAGGTGGGCCTGGGCGTGCTCCGGGCGGTCCTCCGCGGCCAGGGTGACCACGGCCTGCCGGGCGTAGTCCTCCGCCGCCACCGGCTCGCCGAGGGCGAGGGCCGCCAGCGCCCGGGTCCCCTCCCAGAAGCCGAGGTCCGCCGAGGCGGCGAAGTCCTTGAGCACCGGCAGGGCCAGGTCCAGCAGGCCGACCGCCTGCCCGGCCCGCGAGGAGTCGATCTCGAGCAGGAAGTACGCGCAGGTGGTGTAGAGCAGGCCGAGGTCCCGGGACGGGTGCTGCTCCGACAGCAGGGCGACGGCGCGCTCGCTGAGCTGCACCGCCTCGGTCAGGCGTCCCTGTGCCTCCTCGACCAGGGCGGCGTTCCAGTACAGCGCGGCCTGCCCGGCGGTGCTGCCCCGGCGCTCGGCCCGCTCGATCAACCCGGACGCCCATGCGGCGGCGTGGACGAGGTCGCCGATCTGGTAGTAGGCGTCCAGCAGGGTGGCGGCCGCACGGAGGAACTCGTCGGTGTCCTCCAGGCCCTGCTCCGACATCACCCGCAGCGCGGATTCGCCGTGCCGGATCGCCGCCTGCAGGTCGCCGGCGTCGATATAGAAGCGGGTCAGCCGCAGTCCGACCGTGGCCAGCGGCAGGTGGCTGGCCCGGGCCACGCACCGCTCGTACAGCGGCAGGGTGGTCTCGATCGCGGCCCGGTAGTCGGCACCCCGCCAGTAGGCCTCACTGAGCAGCATCCGCACCTCGTCGGTGAGGCCGCGGTCGGTGAGGATCTGTGGCAGGAGCTCCTCCAGCCGGCCGCGGGCGTCGGTGATCTCCCCGTTGGCCATCGCGAGCCTGGCGTAGGCGATCTCCAGCTGGGCCCGCTGCGCCTGCTCCCGGGTGACCGGGTCCACCAGATCCCCGACCATGCAGCCGAGCCGCTCGGCGATGATCTGGACGGCCTCGGCGCTGGGCTGCCGCTTGCCCGCCTCCAGCAGGGAGATGTAGCTGGGGGACAGCTGCTCCCCGGCCAGCTCGACCTGCGAGATGCCTGCCGTACGCCGGAGCTCGCGCAGCCGCTCACCGAAACCTGGGTTCATGACCTCCGCCTCCCCGGTCACCGGCGAAACGACCATCGATCACGGGTACCTCAGCCACGCGAGGTCTGTCACGATCGGGTTTGACTTTCAGTCAACCCTCATGTGACAAGGAGAACCGCCATGTCGGGTACCCGGATCTGCTCCGTTTTCGCCGTTCTTGCCGCCGTCGTCCTGTCGGTCAGTGGTACTGCTGCCTCCACTGCCGCCTCCGCCACCCTGCCGACGACCGTGCGCCCGATGATGGGCTGCTGTTTCGTCGCAATCTGATGACCTGCGGTATCCCGTGACAGAGGGGCCGGCCGCTGCCGCCTCCCGGGGTGGCGATCACGGGTCGGTTGCCTGGGCACGGGAGTCTGCGGAGGGAGGCTGGACGAGCTTTCCTCCGCCGTGCTGCCACAGATCGCATCGGGGCGGGGTGCGTGACCACGCTCCGACGCCTAACTGTAGTCAGAGATCGACTGACCGCACAGTCAATCCCGCCGTGACCCGCAGTCGGGGTCAGCTTCCACCCGGATGGGGTAGCGGGCAGGGCCGGTGACCGGGTCCTGCGAAGGTGCTGGAGGTGCGTCGCCCGGGTGGTGGGGACGGGAACCTGTACCGGTGGTCCGGTGTGTCGCCGGGACCGCCCCGGGGGTGGGCCGGGGCGGATTCCGGGCCGGTGCGACGCGGCGGCGGGATCGGATTTCCGGCGACGGCGCCGGACGTGTACTCTGACTCACCGTTGCACCGCGCACCAAACGGATGTGCAGTGACAGCGCCCCGATAGCTCAGTCGGCAGAGCGTCTCCATGGTAAGGAGAAGGTCTAGGGTTCGATTCCCTATCGGGGCTCCGTCGGTTCGTCCCCCCGCTCGCTCGGGTGACCGAGCCGGCAGTGGCGGAGTAGCTCAGTCGGTAGAGCAAGCGGCTCATAATCGCTGTGTCGCCGGTTCAAGTCCGGCCTCCGCTACCAGGCCCGCAGCGGGACGGGGTTGATCGGTTCGACCATACGGCCGGTCATCACGTACCTTTGCGTGCTGCATTGGCGTGCCCGCCCGCGGGTGCGTGATGAACCGCTCGCCTGCAACCCGAGCCCGACCCGGAGAGAAGGCTGCACCGTGGCCAGCAAGACCCAGGACATCCGCCCCAAGATCACGATGGCGTGCACGGAGTGCAAGGAGCGGAACTACATCACCAAGAAGAACCGCCGCAACGACCCCGACCGGATGGAACTGGCGAAGTTCTGCCCGCGGTGCGGCAAGCACACCGCGCACCGCGAGACTCGCTGAGCGCGCGTCGTCCGATCTGACAGCGACCGCCCATGTCCGGGCGGTCGCTGTGCTTTGCGCCCGTGCACCGGGCGCGCCGCCGTGCCCCCTCCGACGTGCCCGTCCGGTGCCGGACTCGGTAGCGTCGGGGCAACGTCGTCAGTCGGGAGGGTCATCGGATGGGCGTCAACCCCGAGATCGCCGGCCGGGTGTACCCGCCGTCGCCGTTCTACGAGGTCGGTAGGGAGAAGATCCGGGAGTTCGCCGAGGCCATCGGCAGCACTGATCCCGCCCACACCGACCCCGCAGCGGCCCGGGCCCTCGGCCACCGGGACGTGATCGCCCCTCCGACCTTTGCGGTGATCATCGCCCAGCGCAGCGAGGCCCAGGTGATCAACGACCCGCAGGCGGGGATCGACTTCTCCCGGGTGGTGCACGGTGAGGAGCGTTTCACCCACCACCGGCCGATCACCGGAGGGGACCGCCTGGTCGCCACCCTGCACGTGGACTCCGTCCGCGAGGCCGGCGGGCATGCCATGGTGACCACCCGGGTGGAGATCGCCGAGGAGTCTGGCGAACCGGTCAGCAGCGTCGTGTCGACTCTCGTGGTGCGGGGTGAGAGCAAGTGAGCCGGCCGACATTCGACGAGGTGGCCGTCGGGGACCAACTCCCCGCCGTGACGTATCCCCTGCGCCGGGACAACCTGGTCCGCTACGCCGGGGCGAGCGGGGACTTCAACCCGATCCACTGGAACGAGCGGTTCGCCGTCGAGGTCGGGCTGCCGAACGTGATCGCGCACGGGATGCTCACCATGGCCACGGCCGTCCGGCTGGTGACCGACTGGTGCGGGGACCCCGGTGCCGTGGTCGGCTACGGCGCCCGGTTCACCAAGCCGGTCGTGGTGCCGGACGACGGGACCGGTGCCACGGTCGAGGTGAGCGCCGTGGTGGCCGCCAGGGACGAGCAGGCCCGCACCGTGCGGGTGGACCTGACCGCAACCAGTGCGGGGGACAAGGTCCTCGGCCGTGCGCAGGCCGTCGTCCGGCTGCCCTGAGCGCCGTCGCGGAGCCTGCCCGGCCTGATCCGAGCATGCCCCCCACTGCGCCCGGATCACGGCCGGCCGCCGACCGTGCCCGTCACGCCGTCGGCTGGGTGTTCGCCGTCAGCGGGTTGACCTTCGCGAGTTGGGCCTCCCGGCTGCCGGCGGTCCGGGACGGGTTGGGGCTGAGCCCGGGCGAGCTGGGGATGGTCATCTTCGCGCTGTCCCTCGGCGCCGTGATCGCCCTGCCCCTGTCCGGTGCCGTGGTGCACCGGCTGGGACCGGCCGCGGCGGTCCGGCTCACCGTCGTGGTCGCCGAGGTCGGGCTGGCCGCGGTCGGACTGGCCGGGACGGTCGAGGTCCTGGTCGTGGGCCTGTTCACCCTGGGGGTGGCCAACGGCATCTGGGACGTCGCGATGAACGTCGAGGGCGCCGCCGTGGAACGGCTGCTCGACCGGCCGATCATGCCGCGCTTCCACGGGTGGTGGAGCCTCGGGACGGTGTGCGGGGCCGGTCTCGGGGCCGCCGCCGCCGCGCTCGGCCTGCCGGTCCGCGAGCATCTGGTGGCCCTCGCCGGGGTGAACCTGCTCGCCGGTCTGGCCGCGGTGACCGCCTTCCTGCCTCCTGCCGTGCACCGGGTGGCTGCAGGGGAGCCGGCGCCGCCGCTCCCGGGGACCGGGTCCGCCGTCCCCGGGCAGCCGCCCGCCG
>DASTGO010000353.1:0-17816 GCA_035719045.1 Kineosporiaceae bacterium
CCCTGCGCCGTCCGGGCACGGGCCCGTTCCGCAGGTCGACCCCCGGGCACTGGACCTGCTCCGGGAGGACCTGGCCGACTACACCGTGGACACCCTCGCCGACGTCCTCGGACCGCTCTCCCAGGCCGCCCTGACCCGGGACCACACGCTGCCCGCGGCGCGCTGGGCCACCGGGCTGCTGGCGTCCGACGGCCGCAGCACAGTCGAGACCGCCCTGGCCGCAGGGGAGGCCAGGGCGGCCGTGCAGGAGGCCCTGCGGGCCGACGGGTCCCGGGAGCACGACGAGACCGCCCTGGCCGCGCTGGTGGCCTGTTTCATGCTCGCCCGCCCGGTCCGACGACGGGCCCTGGACCGGGCGCTGCCCCGGCTGGGGGTGTCCGGGGCTCAGCGGCTGGGACTGGTCACGGCCGCCGGAGCGGCTCCGGACGACGAGGTCCGTCCCGCGGTGGACCTGCAGCCGTACGCCGCCACCGACGCGCGGGGTACGGCGCACTGGTGGGTCGCCTCGGACCTCGCCGCGCAGGCCGGCGGCGGACCCCTGCCGACCGATCACGTGCTCGGGGTGGGTGGTGCCTCGCTCATGCTGGCCGGGGTGACCATGCGCCGCCCGGTGGGGAGGGTGCTCGACCTCGGGACCGGCTGCGGGGTCCAGGCCCTGCATGCCGCCCGCCATGCCCGCCACGTCACGGGCACCGACCTGTCGGCCCGGGCCCTGGCCTTCGCCGGCTTCACCTGGGCGCTCAACGGGCCGTTGGTGGACGGCGTGGGGCTGGACCTGCGCCGGGGGAGCCTGCTGGAGCCGGTCGCCGGGCAGCGGTTCGACCTGGTGGTGAGCAATCCGCCGTTCGTCATCACTCCGCGGGGCCCGGGTGTGCCGCGCTACGACTACCGGGACGGCGGGGAGGTCGGGGACGCCCTGGTCCGGAACCTGGTGACCGGCGTCGGCGAGGTGCTCGCCCCGGGCGGGGTGGCCCAACTGCTGGGCAACTGGGAGCACCGGCGCGGGGAACCGTGGCAGGAGCGGGTCGGGGCCTGGCTGGACGCCTCCGGGCTGGACGGCTGGGTGGTCCAGCGGGAGGTCCAGGACCCGGCGGAGTATGCCGAGACCTGGATCCGCGACGGCGGCCAGGCCGAGGGCTCCCGGTTCGACGAGCTGTACGCGGCCTGGCTGGACGACTTCGAGGCCCGCGGGGTGGACGCCGTCGGTTTCGGCGTGATCACCCTGCGCCGCCCGGGGCTCAGCGCCGCGGGCGACGCCCAGGAGCCGGGCCGGGTCACCCTGCGCCGGGTCGAGGAGGTGCGTCATCCCGTCTCGGGGCCGCTGGGCGGGCATCTGGAGGCCTGCCTGGCCGCCCACGACTGGCTGGAGTCCGCCGGGGCGGGTGAGGCGGGGCTGGCTGCGGCGCGGCTGCGGGTGGCGCAGGACGTCACCGAGGAACGTCACCACCGGCCCGGCGAGGCGGATCCGCAGGTCATCCTGTTGCGGCAGGGCGGCGGGTTCGGGCGGTCGGTGCAGGCGTCGACCGCGCTGGCCGGGTTGGTCGGCGCCTGTGACGGGGAGCTGACGGTCGGTCGGCTGATCGGCGCTCTGGCCGGGCTGCTGGAGGTCCCGGCCTGCGACCTGGCCGCCGAGCTGCTGCCTGCGGTCCGCCGCCTGGTCGCCGACGGCTTCCTGCTGCCGGTCGAGGACTGACCCGGCGGCGCCGCCGCAGGGATCCGGGTCCGCGTCCCGGCCTGGCAGGTGACGGATCCGGGACGCGCGGGCGGCGGGCGCGGCGATGCCACCGGCGGCGTTTCCGTCCGGGGTCGCAGATGACTCGGGCACCCGGTTGCCGGGTGCCCGAGTCATCTGCCGCGGTTCAGCGGGGCGCGGGCTCCACCCGGGACCAGGTCCGCAGGGCGTGCTCGACCAGGGAGATCAGGGTCTGTTTGGCCGATTCCCGTTCGCGGGCGTCGCAGACCAGCACCGGAACCTCCGGCCCCAACTGCAGCGCGTCGCGGACCTCGTCGGGGCGGTGCCGCAGCAGCCCGTCGAACGCGTTGATCGCGACGACGAAGGGCAGGTTGCGCGCCTCGAAGAAGTCGATCGGGCCGAAGCAGTCCTGCAAGCGGCGGGTGTCGACCAGGACGACGGCACCGATGGCACCGCGGACCAGGTCGTCCCACATGAACCAGAAGCGGTTCTGCCCCGGCGAGCCGAACAGGTACATGACCAGTTCGTCGTCGATGGAGATGCGCCCGAAGTCCATTGCCACGGTCGTGGTCGTCTTGTGCGGGGTCGCCGACAGGTCGTCGACGCCCACACTCGCCTGTGTCATGACCGCTTCGGTCCGAAGCGGCACGATCTCCGACACAGCCCCCACGAAGGTGGTCTTGCCGGCTCCGAACCCACCCGAGACGACGATCTTCGTCGACCGGGTGGGTCGGCTCTCAGAGCCGTTGGAGGCCACTGAGCACCCTCCTCAGGAATGCAGGGTCACGTTCGTCGCCCTCGATGGCCGAGGTGCGACCGACTTCAACCAGCCCGAGATCCACCATGTCGGAGATGATCACCCTCGCGACGCCGATGGGAACGGCGAGCCGTGCGGCGATCTCGGCCACCGACACGGTGTCGCGGCAGAGCTGGATCACACTTGCATGTTCGGGTGACAGCAGCGGACTCGCCGATGCCTCCCGGCCGTTGACGGTCGTCGCCACGAGCGCCTCGAGATCGAGATCCCGCTTCGGCTTGGTACGCCCCCCGGTCCTGGAGTAGGGGCGCACCAAGGACGACGAAGGAACCTCACCGTCGGCGAAGAAGTCTCCGGCGTCGCCAGGCGTCGGGTAATCGACCATCGTGTCAGGTCAGCCCGAGACCCACCCGGGGGCCGTGGACGACCCTCCGGGCTGCCGCAGTGCCGGCGACAGATGTTCGCCCACCCGTTCGACCAGCAGGGTCATTTCATAGCCCACCAGGCCGATGTCCGAGGTCGGGGAGGCCAGGACGGCCAGCCACGAGCCATCCGAGATCGCCATGAGCAGCAGGAAACCTCCCTGCATCTCGACGACGGTCTGGACGACGGACCCCGCGGAGAAGCACATCGCCGCGCCGTTGGTCAGGCTACCCAATCCCGAGGCCACCGCGGACAGCTGGTCGGCGCGGTCCCGGGGAAGTCCCGAGGAACTCGCCATCAGCAGGCCGTCGGCGGAGACGACGGCGGCGTGTGCGACGCCGGGCACCCGTTGGGTGAACCCGTCGACGAGCCACCCGACGTCGGTACCGGTCCCGGTGCTCACTGTTCCCCTCCCTGCTCGTCGGGCTCATGGCCCTGTTCGGTTTCTGCGGTCCGGGCAGCTGTGAAGAGGGTTGCCGCCGGGGGGTTGGTGGTGGCGGGCCACGAGGTGGACTGCCGGGCCGATGAGACGCCCCGCTGGAAGCTTCCCAGACGGCCGCGGACGCTGTCCGCGTCGGCGTGGTGGAACGGGGTCGTCGCCGCTGCCGTCGGGGCTGCTGCCGCCGCGGAGGGCAGCAGGTTCGCCCCCGGCTCGCGCCGGGGAAGCCCCGCCGAGGTGTCCCCGGCGACCTGGGGTTCGGACGCGGCGCGGGCGTTCGCCGCCAGCCACTGCTGGTCGCCCAGGCTCGCCCACCGGGAGGCAGCCGCGGCCGGGGCCGGGGCGTCCTCGTGCAGGTCGATCAGCCGCAGGGCCTCGCTCGGGGCGGTGAACCCGCCGGCGGACACCGGGGTGGGCTCGCCGGAGAGCGCGTCCGCGGGCTGCTCGCCCGAGAGCAGGAAGGCGTCCGGCTGCAGCGTGATCGCCGGTGCGTCGTCACCCGCGTCCACGTCGGTGTCGCCGCCGACCGGCTTGGCCGCCGGCTCCGCCGGGGTGGGCACCGGCTTCTCGTCGGCGAACCAGGCGGACATCGACTCGAAGATCGGGGAGGCCGCCTCGGAGTCGACGTAGTCCAGGTTGCCGATCATGGAGGCGTCGGGCTCGTCCGGAGTGTGCTCGGTGGACGCGGTGTCGAGCGGCTGCACCACCGGCAGGTCCGCCGGGGAGACACCGTGGGACACGGGCAGCGGTGCACCCATGACCGGGCCCGCCGGCGACGTGAGGTTGAACAGCGGCAGGCCCCCGGTCAGCGGGGCCACCCGTTCCACCGGCAGGGTCATGCCGCCGGTGTCACCGGACCGGTTCTCGGGGCGACCGCCGACCGGCTCGTCGTCCGACTGGGGCCATCCGGCCGGGGAGAGTTCGGGTTCGGGACGGCTGACCCCGTTACGCCCGAAGGCCGGAGCGCCGCTGGGGGGCGGGCCTGCCTCGCCGGACTTGGGACCTGCGGTGAACAGGCCCGCCGCGGTCGCCGGGTCGGGCATCTCCACGCCGAAGAGCTTGGCCGTGGCGAACGGGTCCGCACCGCCCCGGCCGGGACGGGTGGGCAGACCCGGGGTGTCGCCGGTGTCCCGGCCCGATTCGCGGGCGGCCGGGGGCTGCTCACCCGGACGGCCGAATCCCGACCCTGGCCGGCCGGGGTCGCCGGCGCCGGGAGCGGCCGGGAAGGTCGAGAACGGGGTGCGGGTGGGCAGTCCCCCGGACTCGGTCTGCGGACCTGGGCGTGTGCCGGGGGCCGGACGGGTGCCGGGGTCGGCCGGGGCAGACCCGAGGGCGGACGGACGTTCGAACCCGGCCAGTCCCGGCCCGAAGGTCGGCAGCGGGGTCGGCGGGTGTCCGTTCGCAGCGGGACGATCAGCGGGCTGCAGCGGACCACCGGGCCGACCGGGCAGTCCCGGGCCGCCCAGTCCCGGACCGCCCAGTCCCGGACCGCCGGGCCGGGTCGGCAGGCCCGCGGTGCCGGGACCGCCCGGCAGGCCCGGACCACCGGCGAGGTCGGAGGGGTCAGCACCGTCCGGGGAGCCGGCGCGGGCCGCGCGGGCCTGTGCGGACCAGGCGGCGGTGGCGGAGGAGGGACCGATCGCCGGAGTGGATCCGGTCGGGGGACCACCCGCCGTGACCGGACCGACCGAGCCGAACGCGTCGAACGGGGAGGAGCCGGGCGTGCCGGAGCCGCTGCGGGCCGACAGCGGACCGCCGGACAGCGCCGCCCCCGGAACCCGGGACGGGAGGGACCCGGTCCCTGCCGTGGCACCGGGCGCGGTCTCCGCGGGGGTGTCGGCCCCCGGCCAGACCAGGTTGGGACGGCGGGGCAGGTTCGGACTGGGGGAGCCGGCCGGGGGCATCCCGGCGGCGGGAACTCCGATCGGGGGCATCCCGGTCGGCATTCCCGGCGGGGCGGGCAGGGGCGGCAGCCCTCCCGGGCGGCCGGGCGGGCCGGCCGGCAGGCTCTGCGGGGACAGCGGGCCGGGGGTGCGCTGCGCCGGGGCCGGGATGCGGGACTGCGGCGGGGCAGCCTCCTGACCGCCAGACGGAGCGCCGACCACGTGGGCGGCCGGAACGAGGACCTCGGCGACCGTTCCCGCCGCGGAGGCCCGCGCCGACAGCCGCACCTCGAAGCCACCGCGCTGGGCCAGGCGGCCGACGACGAACAGACCCATCCGGGACGGGATCTGGGTGTCGATCGTGCCCGGGGTGCCCAGTCGGGCGTTGAGCTCGGCGAGTTCCGCGGGCGGGATGCCCACGCCGGAGTCGGTGACCTCCAGGTGCAGGCCGCCGCCGGGGGTGAACGCCGCGGTGAGCAGGATCGGGCTGGTCGGCGGGGAGTACATGGCCGCGTTGTCGAGCAGCTCGGCCAGCAGGTGGATGAGACCGCCGGCGACCGGGCCGGACACCGCGGCGTTGTTCACCGGCTGCAGCCGGACCCGCTCGTACTGCTCCATCTCGCTGGTCGCCGCGCGGAAGACGTCCGAGACGGGGACCGGGGTGTTGCTGCGGGTCCGCACGCTGGACCCGGCGAGGACGAGCAGGTTGTCGTTGTAACGGCGCATCCGGGCCGCGAGGTGGTCCAGGCGGAACAGGTTGCGCAGCTGCTCCGGGTCCTCCTCGGTGCTCTCCAGCTCGTCGATGATCGCCAACTGCTTCTCGACCATCGTCTGGGAGCGCCGGGACATGCTGACGAAGGCCTCGTCAAGGGCATGTCGCAGGCGGACCTGGGCGGTGGCGAGCCGGACCGCCTCGGCGGTGAGGCCGTCGACGGCGTGGGCGACCTCAAGGGTTTCGGGACCGGCGACCGTGCCGGGTGGCATCACCGGTGGCAGGTCGATGGTGGCGTCGATGCCCTGCTGCTCGATCTGACGTACGGCCTGCGGCAGCCGGACGGTGGCCACCTCGACGGCCCCGGACCGCAGGCGGCGCATCGGGCCGGTGACGGTGCGGGCGATCATCGTCAGGCTGCCGAAGATCAGCAGCAGGGTGAAGATCACCAGGGCCGCCAGGCCGATCGTGCCGAGCAGGGCCGACCGGACCGTGCCCGACGCGGTGTCGGCGGTGGTCTGGGCGACCCGGCCGATCAGGGCGTCGAGGTTCTCCAGGCGCTGCCCGAGGGCCCCCGAGAAGGCCGTGGCGTCGGGGTTGGACGCCTTGCCGGCGGCGGTGTCCGTGGCCAGGTCGTCGAGGGCCTTGCGGAACTTCATGATCCGGGAGTTGTCCATCCGGATGGCGTCGATGTCGGACTGCTGGTCCGGCGTGGCGTGGCTGTACGCGATCTCCAGCTGGGTGTCCTGCTCGACCATGAGCTTCTTGACCGCGGCCAACTGGGTGACGCTGAGTCGCTTCTCGGCCAGGGCGATGGTGCCGGTGGCCCGCTCGTCGGCGGCGGACGCGGAGGCGGCTGCCAGGGCGGCCAGCATGGAGGCGCGGTCGACGGTGGGGCCGTCAGCGGTGGTCGTGGAGATCTCGCGGGACAGGGATGCCGTCAGGTTGCGCAGCGAGGAGAACATCGTCTGGAAGGACGTCTCCACCACCAGCTGGGACCGGCTGCCCGCATCGGCGCCCTGGCGGGCCGCCGGCAGCTGCTGGCTGGACAGCCGCATCGCGGAGGCGGCCATCAGCACCTGGCCCGACCAGTTCCCGCTCGGCGGGTCGTTCAGGTAGTCCCGCAGGGTGTTCAGGGCCTTGTCGGTGGCGGTGCGCTTCTGCGTCATCGCCTGCTTGGTCGCCGTGGTCGGGCTGCGCAGCGCCGTCAGGGTCTGGGCGAGCTCGTTGTCCAGGGCGACGGTGGCGATGTTGGTCGCCATCGCGGTGGAGGCGAGTGCGCGTGTCCGCTCGGCCTGACGCAAACCCGTGATGGAGGATGTCGTCAGCCAGACGCCTGCGGCCGCGATCACGATGACCGGGATCGTGACCAAGGCGATCAGCTTGCGGCGGATCGGCCAGGCAGCCAGTCCGCGACCTGCGGACTGCGGCATGGCCGGGGATCGCTCCACCCCAGCGGCGGACAATCCGTGTCGCGGCACCGTAGACCCTCCTAGCGCCAGTTACGGCGTGTTCCGGCCGGCTCTCGGACAGCCAGGTCGGATCCAAACGCCGTTGTGACCGCCCGTTGGAACGGGTTGATGGTGACAGACGACGCGAGACGAGGCTACGCGCAGACCTTCGGTATCGGGAACTCTGCGTGAGCAGCCTTACTCGTTCTCAGGATCCGACCGCCGGAAGTCACTCCCTTGGTTACTCTTCGTGGTCATATCGGAGGATCAACGATCCCCCGACCCGGTGCTGGCCCCCGCAGGCGGCCACGCTGCCGCTGCGTCAGTCCCGAGTCCGCCGACCCCGGGTGACGGGATCGTCATGGTTCGGCGTTACCTTTCTGTTGCAGTTCGCCGTGGGCCACCCCGAACCGGGCCCGGCAGGGCCGGTCAGCAGGTGGTGGGCCATCGGCGATCAGTCACGCTACCGGTGACGGCCGCTCGGCGACATCCCCTCGCGGGAGGTTCTCCTCCGGTTACCGTGTGGACCACTCCGTCGCACGGCATGTGACCCGGTTACTACGAGAAGTCACCGGCGGTGCACCATGGCGGTGGCAGATCAGTTCCCGGACGCCGTCGGCAGCAGGACAGGACCGTCGATAACCGGACAGGCAGGACGACCGCCGGGCGGCAGGACCGCCAGCAGGAAAGGTGCAGCGTGGCCACGAGCAAGGCCCCCGCAGGTCGGCGACTCGTCATCGTCGAGTCGCCGAAGAAGGCCCGCACCATCGCCGGGTACCTCGGTCCGGACTTCGACGTCGAGGCCAGCGTGGGGCATATCCGTGACCTGCCCCAGCCCAGCGAACTGCCCGCGGAGATGAAGAAGGGTCCCTTCGGCAAGTTCGCCGTCGACGTGGACAACGGCTTCGCCGCGTACTACGTCGTGGACGCCGACAAGAAGAAAAAGGTCTCGGAGCTGAAGCGGGCCCTCAAGGAGGCCGACGAACTCTTCCTCGCCACGGACGAGGACCGCGAGGGCGAGGCGATCGCCTGGCATCTGCTGGAGGTCCTCCAGCCCAAGGTCCCGGTACGGCGGATGGTGTTCCACGAGATCACCCGGGAGGCGATCCAGCGGGCCCTGACCACCACCCGGGAGCTGGACGAGCGGCTGGTGGACGCCCAGGAGACCCGGCGGATCCTGGACCGGCTGTACGGCTACGAGGTGTCCCCGGTGCTGTGGCGCAAGGTCCGCGCCGGGCTGTCCGCGGGCCGGGTGCAGTCCGTCGCGACCCGCCTGGTGGTCGAGCGGGAACGGGAGCGGATGGCCTTCCGCTCGGCCTCCTACTGGGACGTCGTCGGCAGCTTCAGCCCGCTCCGGGACGGTGCGGCGCAGTCGTTCGGCGCCCGGCTGGTCGGTCTGGACGGCACCCGGGTGGCCACCGGCCGGGACTTCGACGACCGCGGGCGGCTGACCCCGTCCGCCGCGTCCGCCGGGGCCCTGCAGCTGGACCAGGCCACCTGCGAGGGACTGGTCGCCGCCCTCGAGGGCGCCCCGGTCGCGGTGCGCAGCGTCGAGGAGAAGCCGTACACCCGCCGTCCGGCGGCACCGTTCACCACCTCGACCCTCCAGCAGGAGGCCGGCCGCAAGCTGCGCTTCTCCTCCCGGCACACGATGCGCGTGGCGCAGTCGCTGTACGAGGAGGGCTACATCACCTACATGCGGACCGACTCCACCGCACTGTCCGGGGAGGCGGTCACGGCGGCCCGGCGGCAGGCGGCGCAGCTGTACGGCGCGGAGTACGTGCCGGACGCCCCGCGGGTGTACGTGAACAAGACCAAGAACGCCCAGGAGGCCCACGAGGCGATCCGGCCCGCCGGGGACTCCTTCCGGACCCCCGCGCAGGTCGCCGGCCAGCTGTCCGGCGACGAGTTCCGGCTGTACGAGCTGATCTGGAAGCGGACCGTGGCGTCCCAGATGGCCGATGCCCGCGGTTCGACGGCGTCGCTGCGGCTGCTGGCCAGGGCATCCGACGGGCGGGCCGCGGACTTCGCCGCCTCCGGGACCGTGATCACCTTCCGGGGCTTCCTGGCCGCCTACGAGGAGGGCCGGGACGAGGACCGCGACTCCGACGGTGCCCGCGAGGGTGAGCGGCTGCCGGAACTGGCCGTCGGGGACGCCCTGAGTGGCCGGGACTACCGGGCGGACGGGCACCAGACCTCCCCGCCGCCGCGGTACACCGAGGCCAGCCTGGTCAAGGCGCTGGAGGAGCGCGGGATCGGCCGCCCGTCGACCTACGCCGCGACGATCAGCGTGATCCAGGAGCGGGACTACGTGACCACGAAGGGCAACGCCCTGGTCCCGACCTGGCTGGCGTTCGCGGTGACCCGGCTGCTGGAGGAGCACTTCGGCCGGCTGGTCGACTACGACTTCACCGCGGAGATGGAGGAGGACCTCGACCGGATCGCCGCCGGGGAGGAACAGCGGTCGGCCTGGCTGTCCCGGTTCTACTTCGGCTCCGGTGGGGTCAGGGCGGACGGCGACGGTCTCCCGCCGGGCGACAAGGGTGGTCCGCTGGGTCTCAAGCCGCTGGTCGACGACCTCGGTGAGATCGACGCCCGGGACATCAACTCCGTGACGATCGGCGGCGGGATCGTGCTGCGGGTCGGCCGGTACGGGCCGTACCTGGAGGCGCCCGGGGAGAACCCCGGCGACGAGCCCCGCCGGGCCAGCGTGCCGAAGGACGTGGCGCCCGACGAGCTGACCATGGACAAGGCTCGCGAGCTGCTGGTCAGCAACGCCGACGGCGACCGGGAACTCGGGGTGGACCCCGGGACCGGGCGGACGGTCGTGGCCCGCAACGGACGGTTCGGGCCGTACGTCACCGAGGTGCTGCCGGAGGACGCCCCCAAGTCGGCCAAGGCGCGCACCGGCAGCCTGTTCAAGTCCATGCAGGTGGAGACGGTGTCCCTGGACGACGCCCTGCGACTGCTCTCGCTGCCCCGGCTGGTCGGGGTGGACCCGGAGTCCGGTGAGGAGATCACCGCGCAGAACGGCCGGTACGGGCCGTACCTGAAGAAGGGCACCGACTCCCGCTCGCTGACCGGGGAGGACCAGATCTTCGAGGTCACCCTGGACGAGGCGCTGGCCCTCTACGCGCAGCCGAAGACGCGCGGCCGCCGTGCCGCCGCCCCGCTGCGCGAGCTCGGGACGGATCCGGAGTCCGGCGGGCCGATCGCGGTCAAGGACGGCCGGTTCGGGCCGTACGTCACCGACGGGACGACGAACGCCACCCTGCGCAAGGGCGACAGCGTCGAGGCGATCACGCTGGAGCGGGCCGTGGAACTGCTGGCCGAGAAGCGGGCGCAGGGCCCGTCGACCGGCCGCCGGGGTGGCCGCAAGACCGCCGCGGCGAAGAAGTCGGCCCCGGGGACCTCGGCCTCGAAGACTGCTACCTCGAAGACGGCGGCCAAGAAGACCGCTACCTCGAAGACGGCGGCCAAGAAGGCAGCCCCGAAGGCTGCGGCGGTGAAGAAGTCGACGGCCAAGACGGCGGCGAAGAAGGTCTCCGCCGGGAGTTCCACGCCGGCCACCTGAGCATCCGGCGCCCCGCCCCCGGTGGGGCCGGAACCCGTCGGCAGGGGAGGGCCCTGGGCCGGGAGAACCGCCGGGCGGGGAAGAGACCGGGGGCCGGACGGGCGCGCCGGACCTGATCCGGGGGCTGTGGGGCTCTGGCCCGGTGGACCCGGCTGGATACGCTGACCGCGTGGTACGGGACACGGGAGGTACCGGGCGTCGCGGTGGTAGTTCGCCGGACGGCCCGGACGACACGACGGACGAGACCGGCCAGGGCGGCATGGGCGGTACCGAGGAGGTTCCGCAGCCCCCGGCGGACCCCGGCCCCGGCGAGGGCCCGGCCCGCGGCCGGCGCACGTTCCGCTCCACCCGGCGCTCCGGCAGCCGGGGGGCCGCCCGGACCGGCGCGCAGGTGGTCGCGGCGGTCGGCACCGGCGTGAAGACCCCGGCGGGACCGCTCGGGGACGAGACCGGCGGGCAGTGGGTCGTCACTGCCGCCGACCCGCACGACCCCGGCCCGGGCCTGCCCGACCATGATGTGGCCGCGGTGCTGCGGATCACGCCCTTCCGCCGGCTGTGGAAGGCGTTGGCGCTGTCCAGTTTCGGAGACTGGCTCGGCCTGCTGGCGACGGCAGCGATGGCCAAGAACCTGGCGAACGGCTCGTACACGGCGGAGAACTTCGCCATTGCCGGGGTGTTCGTCCTGCGGCTGGCCCCGGCGGTGCTGCTCGGGCCGCTGGCCGGCGCCCTGGCCGACCGGTTCGACCGGCGCTGGACCCTGGTTTTCGGCGACCTGCTGCGGTTCGTGCTGTTCGCCTCGATCCCGCTGGTCGGGACCCTGCCGTGGCTGTACACCGCGACCCTGCTCATCGAGTGCTTCGCGCTGTTCTGGATGCCGGCCAAGGACGCCACCGTGCCGAACCTGGTCCCGCGGCGGCGGCTGGAGGCGGCCAACCAGATCAGCCTGGTGGCCACCTACGGGACGGCGCCGGTGGCGGCGGTGGTGTACTCCGGGCTGGCCCTGCTCGGCGAGGCGGTCGGGCACTTCGTCCACCTGCCGGCCCAGGTCAACCCGGTCACCGTCGCGTTGTGGTTCAACGCGCTGACCTTCCTGGTGTCGGCGCTGACGATCTGGAACCTCGAGATCCCGCCGCGCACGGGTCCGGCCATCGAGCAGCAGGCCGGGGTGATCCGGCTGATCGTCGACGGGTGGCGGTTCGTCGGGGGCACCCCGGTGGTCCGCGGGCTGGTGCTCGGGATGCTCGGGGCCTTCGCCGCCGCCGGGTTCGTGATCGGGCTGGCCCAGACCTTCGTCCAGGATCTGGGGGCCGGGCAGGCCGGGTTCGGCGTGCTGTTCGGCGCGGTGTTCGTGGGGCTGGCGCTGGGCATGTGGTCCGGGCCGCGGCTGCTGATCGACTTCTCCCGGCGCCGGCTGTTCGGGCTGGCCCTGGGCACCGCCGGGCTGTCCCTCATGCTGCTGGCCCTGGTGCCGGACCTCGTGCTGGCCGCGCTGTGCACCGTCGTCGTCGGCGCCTGCGGCGGGGTGGCCTGGGTCACCGGATACACCCTGCTCGGGCTGGAGGTGGACGACGAGGTCCGGGGGCGGACGTTCGCCTTCCTGCAGTCGGCGGCCCGGGTGGTGCTGGTGCTGGTGCTGGTGCTGGGGCCCGCCCTGGCCGCCCCGATCGGCACCCACCGGGTGCGGCTGTTCGGCGGCTGGTCGCTGAGCTACAACGGGGCGGCGTTCGTCTTCCTGCTGGCCGGGGTGCTGGCGCTGGGGATGGGCGTGACCTCGTTCCGGCAGATGGACGACCGGGTGGGTACCCCGCTGCGCAAGGACCTCCTGCGGGCCTGGGGTGCGCTGTGGGAGCGTCCCGTTGCGGTGGGCCGGTCGTACGCGGGTGTCTTCGTGGCGTTCGAGGGCGGGGACGGGGCGGGCAAGTCCACCCAGGTCCGGCTGCTCAGCTCCTGGCTGGAGGGCGATCAGGGGCATGAGGTCGTGGTGACCCGTGAACCCGGCGCCACCTGGCTCGGCCGGCACCTGCGTGAGTTGCTGCTCGGGGAGGGCGAGCCGGTGGACCCGCGGACGGAGGCGTTGCTGTTCGCCGCGGACCGGGCGCACCACGTCGACACGGTGATCCGGCCGGCCCTGGAGCGCGGGGCGGTCGTGGTCACCGACCGGTACGTGGACTCCTCGATCGCCTATCAGGGCGCCGGGCGGGACCTGGACGCGGAGGAGATCGCCAAGCTGTCCCGGTGGGCGACCGACGGCCTGGTCCCGGACCTGACCGTGGTGCTGGACCTGCCGCCGGAGATCTCCCGGGTCCGCCGGGCCGCCGACGCCGGGCGTCAGGGCGACGACCGGCTGGAGTCGCTGCCGGAGGACTTCCACGATCGGGTCCGGCAGCGCTTCCTCGACCTGGCCCGTCGCGAACCGCACCGGTACCTCGTGCTCGACGGCTCCGACCCGCGGGACCAGCTGCAGGAGGCGATCCGCCGCCGGGTCCGGGATCTGGTGCCGATCTCCCCGGCCCACCGGGCCGACCTGGAGACCCGGCTGACCGAGGAGGAGCAGGCTCGCCAGCGACGGGCGGCCGTCGAGGCCGAGGTCCGCCGGCGGGATGCCGAGCTGCGCGGCCGGTCCCGGGACGAGCAGCGGGCCCGTCATGAGGCGCAGCGCCGGGTCCGCGAGGAGGTCGAACGGCAGCTGCGGACCGAGGAAGCGGAGCGCCACCGCCGGGAGGAGTCGCAGCGGCTGGCCGCGGAGGCAGCGGCCGCCACCGAGGCGGTCCGGGCGGAGGAGGCCGAGCGGGCCGCAGGTCCGCGACGGGGCACGGCGGGTGGACCCGGGCAGTCCCGGCCGGGAGGTGCCGTGCCGGGGTCGTCAGCCGGCGGGGGTGCGCCGGGCCGTCCGGTGTCAGGCGGGGGAGTTCCGGGCCGTCCGGTGGTCCGGGGGTCCGCGGACCGGCCCGGGCGGGCTGGTCCGGCGGGAGCTCCCGTGACGGGCCCGGCCGACCCGACCGAGGTGCTGCCGACGGTGGATGCGGCCCGGGCGGCCCGGAAGGCGACGTCCGCGGTGCGGGCCGCGCAGGAGCCGACCCAGGTGATCCGGCTGCCGGAGGGGGAGGCGGACCCGGCGGGCTCCACGGCACCGGCCGACGAGGCCGGGCCACCGGCCGGCCGCAGCCCGGAGCGGGAGGACCCGGCGGACCTGGGTGACGAGATCTTCGGACGTCCTGGCACCGGTCCTCGTCCTGGCACCGGTCCCCGTCCCGGCACCGGTCCCCGTCCCGGCACCGGCCCCCGTCCCCGTCCCCGAGGTGAGGAGTGACCGGGCCGGGCGAGGGCGTCTGGGAGGACGTCGTCGGGCAGCCGGAGGCGGTGGCCGTGCTGTCCCGGGCGGCCCGGGCCGCGGCCGCCGAACTGGGCGACGATCTGCTCGGACCCGTCGAGGGACCGGCCGGTACGGCGACCGGGATGACCCACGCCTGGCTGCTGACCGGTCCGCCCGGGTCGGGGCGTTCGACCGCGGCCCGGGCCTTCGCGGCGGCCCTGCAGTGCGGTCAGGCCGGGTGCGGGCGGTGCCACGACTGCCGGACGGCGCTGTCGGGAGCGCACGCCGACGTCAGCCTGGTGGCCACCGAGCACGTGTACCTGCGGGTGGAGGACGTCCGGCCGCTGGTCACCCAGGCCCAGCAGCGTCCGTCCCAGGGGCGGTGGCGGGTGATCGTCATCGAGGACGCAGACCGGCTCAACGACACCTCGGGGAACCTGCTGCTCAAGGCGATCGAGGAGCCGCCGCCCCGGACGGTGTGGCTGCTGTGCGCACCCAGTGCCGACGACGTCCTGGTGACGATCCGGTCCCGGTGCCGGCATGTCGGGCTGCGGGTGCCGCCGGCCGCGGACGTGGCTGCGCTGCTGGTCCGCCGGGACGGGGTGGACCAGGCGGTCGCGGCCTTCGCGGCGCGGGCCGCCAACAGTCACATCGGGCTGGCCCGGCGGCTGGCCACGGACGAGGGGGCGAGGATCCGCCGCCGTGAGGTGCTGCGGCTGCCGGAGAAGGTCGTCGGCGTCGGGGCGGCCGTGCTGGCGGCAGGCCAGCTGGTCGAGGTGGCCACCGAGGAGGCCAAGGCCGCGACCGCCGCCCGGAATGACGAGGAGCGATCGGCCCTGCTGCACTCCCTCGGCGCGGAAGGGCAGACGACGCTGCCGCCGGCGGTGCGGGCCCAGGTCCGGCAGCTGGAGGAGAACCAGAAGCGGCGGGCGACCCGGGCGCAGCGGGACGTCCTGGACCGGGCGATGACCGACCTGCTGTCGCTGTACCGGGACGTGATCGTGGTCCAGCTCGGGGCCCAGGTGGAGCTGGTGAACGCCGAGCTCTCGCAGGAGATCCAGCGGATGGCGGCCGCCTCGACGCCGGAGGAGACGCTGCGCCGGATGGACGCCATCGGGCAGGCCAGGGAACGGATCGCGGCCAACGTGGCCCCGCTGCTGGCGGTCGAGGCGCTCATGGTGCAGCTGCGCCCGGCCGGGGTGCGCTGATCGGAGGGGTGGGGTGCGCCGATCGGAAGGGCGAAGGCCCGGTTCCCGGATTCGTCCGGTACGGTCAGGTCGCACTTTCAGGTGGTGCCGGGGAAAGGCCCGACGCCCATCGACCGCCCGGGAGACCCTCAGCGATGACCTGGCTCGCAGGCCCCCGACGGAACACCCCTACCGCCGTCCTGGCCGCCGTGGCCGTGACCGCGCCGCTACTGCTCGGCGGGTGTGTGGGCGGATCAGGTTCGGGGACGGGCCCGTCCGTGCCGCCGGCGGTTCCGCTGCCGTCGACGGCGAGCGCGACGAGCGATCCGGCGAACCGGCCGGAGCTGGCGAAGTTCTACGGGCAGCCGCTGAACTGGAGCCGCTGCGGGGGTGGGTTCGACTGCGCGAAGGTGACCGTGCCGGTGGACTGGGCGCAGCCGGACGGCCCGACCATCCAGTTGGCGGTCAAGCGGCTGCCCGCGGCCGGGAAGAAGATCGGCTCGATGCTGGTGAACCCCGGCGGCCCCGGGGTGTCCGGGCTGAGCTTCGTCGACCAGGCGCGCACCCAGTTCGGTGAGCACGTGCGCGACAGCTTCGACATCGTCGGGTGGGACCCGCGCGGGGTGGGCAAGTCGGCGCCGATCAACTGCTACTCGGTGGCGCAGGTCGACAAGTACGTCGCGCAGGACGCCACCCCCGACACCCCGGCCGAGGTGGACGCCCTGGTCCAGGCGGGCAAGGACCTCGGAGCGGCCTGCCAGCGCGCGGCCGGCGACCTGCTCGGACACATCGACACGCTCAGCACCGTCAAGGACATGGACGTGCTGCGGGCGGTGCTCAAGGACAGCCGGCTGAGCTACTACGGGGCCTCCTACGGGACGTTCATCGGGGCCTGGTACGCACAGGAGTTCCCGTGGCGGGTGGGCCGGCTGGTACTCGACGGCGCCGTCGACCCGTCCCTGACCACCGACCAGTACACCGAGGGACAGGCAGAGGGGTTCTACCGGGGACTGCGCGCCTTCGTCGCCGACTGCCAGAAGAAGGGGTCCTGCCCCCTGCGCGGTTCGGTCGACGACGGGATCAAGCAGCTCGGGGACCTGATCCAGGCAGCCGACCAGAACCCGTTGCGGACCAACGACAAGAGCGGCCGCAAGCTCACCGAGTCGCTGTTCCTCGTCGGCGTGGCCATGGCGATGTACCTCGACCAGCTCTGGCCGACACTGGTGCGCGGGCTGACCGAGGCCCAGCAGGGCGACGGCAGCACTCTGCTCACCCTGGCGGACGCCTACTACGAGCGCGACGACCCGACGGCGTACACCGGGACCCTGGGCGCGAACGCCGCCATCTTCTGCCTGGACCACCCCGACCCCGACACCCCGGCGCAGGCAGCCCAACTGGCGGCCCGGCTCCAGCAGAAGTACCCGCCCGAGGGCGGTGCCATCGGCTGGGGAGTGCTCGGCTGCGCCCAATGGCCGATCAAGCCGGTGCTGACCCCGCAGAAGCTGACCGCCACCGGAGCTGCCCCGATCCTTGTGGTCGGCACCACCGGCGACCCCGCGACCCCCTACGCCTGGGCCAAGTCACTGGCCGCCCAGCTCGGCTCGGGT
Organism: Kineosporiaceae bacterium; assembly: GCA_035719045.1. Taxonomy (GTDB): domain Bacteria; phylum Actinomycetota; class Actinomycetes; order Actinomycetales; family Kineosporiaceae; genus DASTGO01. The sequence goes on from DASTGO010000353.1 coordinate 17,040, forward strand.
CGGCTGCTCACCTGGGAAGGCAGTGGGCACACCGCCTACGGCCAGGGCAGCACCTGCGTGGTCAAGGTCGTCGAGTCGTACCTCGTCGCCGGCGTGGTCCCGGCACGCGACACGACGTGCACGTCCTGAGCCGCTGACCCCCTATACTCGACTCCCGGTGCCAGTATCCGGCACCGTGCCGCCTTAGCTCAGTCGGCCAGAGCGACGCACTCGTAATGCGTAGGTCGTGGGTTCGATTCCCACAGGCGGCTCCGATGAAACCGCAGGTCAGAGGCCACTTTAGGGTGGCCTTTCCTGTTTGTTTGGCCACGTACGTGGAATCCTTTGTGTGTGTTGCGCGACCTCTCCCACGGCACCAGGAGCTCTGAGAGCACAGGGTGGGCACCGCCCGGCCCCTCTTCGTCAGGATGATGTGAGACACCTCGTGTGAAGGCGAGGGTTCCTGGCAAGGGTGGGGATCGGAGACCCTGTGTATGTGTCGACATCGTCTGGCAGTCCGTCCGGTTCGGTCCCGGAGGACGCCGATCCGGCTCCGCGCCCAACGCGGCGGGCGTTCAGCCCGGAGTACAAGCTCGCGATCGTTACCGAGTACGAGCAGGCGCCCAACGGGCAGAAGAGCGCCATCCTTCGCCGCGAAGGCCTGTACTCCTCGCACATCATCGAGTGGATGCGGGCACGTGATGCCGGCGTGCTGACCGCCTCGGCAACGACGCCGCAATCCACGAAGCCGGGGCGGCCGGCCAAGAAGACGGCCGAGCAACTGGAGTTGGAGAAGCT